>NZ_JBITEP010000001.1:0-443920 GCF_044455315.1 Micromonospora sp. NPDC051300
TCCGATGCCTCAAACGCTACGTCGCCCGCGAGCTCTACCAGATCATCACCTCAAACGATCTTAAACTCGCCGCTTGACATCCATAGGAGCATCCCACGCCGACCGCGCCGAGGCGGCGTCGATCATGAAGTTGGCGGCCGGATCGGAGATCCACATCGCCGCCAACTTCATGATCGACCTGGTTTCCCGTGGGGGAGATCTTGGTATGGGAGAGCCCTCCTGGGGGCCGTTTCGTACCAAGATCTCGAACTGCGGTCAGTCGGTCGACAGGTCGGGGCGGTGCTCCTTGACCCACTTCTCGACGTCTGTCTTCCGCCAGATCTGGCCCATCTTGAGCACCTGGTACGGGGCCGGAAAGTCGCGTCGGGAGGCCACCACCGACGCGCGGGCGCGCGAGACGCCGCCGAGCATGTCTCGGATCTCGGCGATACCCACGAACTCGACCACGTCTTGACGGTAGGTATCACCGATTGTCTGACGACCGATAACACCGATCGGGGTTGACGATCGATAACAACGTCAGCACTATCGGGGGATGACCGTTCAGCGTGCTTTCTCCGTACCCGATCCCGGCCGGCGGGCAGTGCGGCCGCATGTGCCGATGCGGCCGCTCTGGCTCTGCCGGGTGTGCGCGGCGCCCTGGCCGTGCTCGCCGGCCCGCCTGTTGCTGCTGATGGACTACCGGCGTGACCGCGTCGCGCTGTCGATCCACCTGGCCGGCTGCCTCTTCGACGCCACTGCCGACCTGCTGAAACTCAATCCGGACGGAGTGCCGAGCCCGAAGGACCTCTTCGACCGCTTCCTCGGGTGGGCCGCCCGCGCGTGATCAAGGAGCCGGATTCAGCGCCCGCGGTCGGCGTAGGACTCGAGGCGGGCCAGTTGGGTCGGGTCCAGGGAGGGGCGGACCCGGGTGCGGGCCGACTCGACGTGAGCGGCGGTGACCGTCGCGGCGGCCAGTGACTCGCGCATCGCGGCCAGGGCCGCCTCCCGGACCAGCGCCGTGCAGTCGGCGGCGGAGAAACCCGCCAGCTCGGCGCCGAGCGCGTCGAGGTCGACGTCCGGCGCGAGCGGAACGTGCCGGGCCGCGGCGCGGAGGATCTCCGTACGGGCCGGCCCGTCCGGCGGCGGCACGTAGACCGGGCGCTCCAACCGGCCGGGGCGCAGCAGCGCCGGGTCGACCAGTTCCGGCCGGTTCGTCGCGCCGACCACCACCACGTTGCGCAGCGCCTCCACCCCGTCCAGTTCGGTGAGCAGCGCGGCGACCACCCGGTCGGTGGTGCCCCCGTCGGTGGCCTGGCCGCGTACCGGCGCCAGCGCGTCCACCTCGTCCAGGAAGACGAGCGTGGGCGCCGCCTCACGGGCCCGGCGGAACAGCTCCCGGACCGCGCGTTCGCTCTCACCCACCCACTTGGAGAGCAGCTCGGCGCCCTTCACCGACAGCACGTTCGCCCGGCCCGAGCCGGCCAGCGCGGTGACCAGATAGGTCTTGCCGCAGCCGGGCGGCCCGTAGAGCAGCACGCCGCGCGGCGGCGTCACGCCCAGCCGGGCGAACGTGTCCGGATAGGTCAGCGGCCACAGCACCGACTCGGTGAGCGTCTGCTTCACCTCGTGCAGGCCGCCGACGTCGTCGAGCGTCACCGAGGCCAGCTCCAACGTGGAGGCCGCCATCGTGGTCGCCCGCACCACCTCCAGCGCGGCCGTGAAGTCGGCCATCGCGACGGTCGGGGTCTCCGCCGTCTTCTGCCGCAGCGCCGCCCGCACCCCGGCCTCCCGCACCAGCGCGGCCAGGTCCGCGGCGACGAAACCGGGGGTACGCGCCGCCACCTCGTCCAGCCGCACGTCACCGGCGAGCGGCACCTGCCGGGTGAGCACGGTCAACTGCTCCCGGCGCAGCGCCGGGTCGGGCAGCGGCACGGTGATCCGCAGCGCCAGCAGGTCCGGGCCGCGGAACGCCGGGTCCACCGCCTCCGGTCGCCCGGTGGTGCAGACCACCGCCACCCCGGCGCGGAGCAGCTCGTCGATCGTCTGCCGGAACACGGTGGCCAGCGGGCCCGGCTCGTCGGCCGGGGCGAGCGCCTCCACGTCGGTGACCAGCAGCACGGCGGGGCCGCCGGCGCGTACCGCCGAGGCGGCCTCGCGTAGCCGCCGGGCCGCCGCGTCGTCGGCCAGCGCGGCCAGCTCCGGCGCCCAGAGCGGGCGGACCGGCGCGCCCACCCGGGCGGCGACCGCGCGCACCAGCGACGACTTGCCCGAGCCGGCGGGACCCTCGACCAGCACGCCGAGCGAGACCGTGGTGCCCAGCCGGCCCAGCACCTCCCGGTGGTGGAAGCCCAGATCCAGCAGCTCGGTCAGCTCCTCGGCCTGGGTGCGCAACCCGGGCAGCTCGTCCACGTCGGGCGCGTCCTCCGGAGCCCCGGCCCGGGACTCTCCGTCGGCCGGGGGAGTCGTGCCGGTCAGCCGGGCGTCGGCCGCGCCCGTCGGGCCGGAGCCGTGGGTCGCGGGGCCGTGCTCCCAGCCCACCACCGTGTCCATGGTGACAAGCGCGCCGGTCGCCGGCTCGGCCGTCACCACGGTGAGCAGGGTGCTCGTCCAGGCGTACCCGACGGAACTGGCGAGACTGCGCCGCGCGGCCTCGACCAGGCCGCGCACGGCGGCGTCCGGGAGCACGTCCTGCGGCAGCAACGAGACGTCGTCGCCGGCGGTGACCACCTTGCCGAGCAGCGCCAGCCGCAGCATCTCCGGGGGAACCGCGGCGGTCACCGCCACCGGCCCGCTCAGCGTGACCCTGGTCGCCGCGACGCACGGCAGCGGGCTCACCGTGACCTGACCGCCGGCGCGCAGGCCGAGGTTGCCGAGCAACAGGTCGTCGGCGTGCAGCAGGAGGCTGCTCGTGCCCGGGTCGGCGGCCGCCGCGATCCCGGCGGTGACCCGCCGGCCGCTCAGCCGCACCGGGTCGCCGGGGCGCAGCCCCAACGCGGTGAGCACCTCGGGGTGCAGGCGTACGACGCCGCGGCGGGCGTCAAGCGCGGCCGGCCGCAGGTGCGCGGTCAGGGTCAGGTCGGGTGCGGCCACCCGCCGACAGTAGCCGCCGGGTCCACGCCTCGCCCGCGTCAGCGCGGGCCCAGGTCCTCCAGGAGCGACGGGTCGCTCCGGATCATCTCGGCGAGCCGGGCCGCCGGATCGTCCTCCACCGGGTCGACGCCGGGCGCGACCACCGTCTTCACCGACATCGGCCAGGCCGGCGGCGGCGTCGGCGCGGGCACCGGCCCCACCGTCACCGCCGGACCCGCCCAGGCGACCCGCAGCGGGTACCCCTGGTCGCCCCGCTCCACGCGCAGCGTCACGGCGAGCCCGGGGTGCTCGGCGACCACCCGCCGCACCGCCTCGGCGACCTCCTCGACCGGGTCCCGGCGCGGCGGCGCCCCACCACCGGACAGCGGCACGCCGCCCCGCAGCCGGTACGCGCCGTGCCCGGCCCGCCGCTCCGCCGGCTCGACCCGGTCCGGGCCGTCGACAGGCGCCTCCCGGCCGACCTCCCCGGCCGGTTCGCCGGGCAGCGGCACCCGGCGGCGCTGCGCCTCCTCGCGCCGCGCCAGCCGGGCCAGTGTCTCGTCCAGATCACCTCGCATCGCGTCCACCCCTTCGCAGATCACGGACCGAACCGACGGGCGGTTCAGCGTTCCCGGGCCCGGGTCGCCCGGTCCAGCGCCCGATCGAGGACGACCAGCAGGGCGTCCCGTACGGAGAGCCGGTCCCGGGCGTCGAACTGCACCAGCGGCACGTGCTCGGCGATCGCCAGCGCCCACCGGATCGACGGCAGGTCCAGGGCCAGCCGCCCGTCGAAGGCGTTGACGCCCACGGCGAACGGCAGCCCGGCCCGCTCGAAGAAGTCGATCGCCGGATAGCAGTCGTCGAGCCGGGCGCTGTCCACCACCACCAGCGCGCCGAGCGCGCCCCGGGCCAGGTCGTCCCACATGAAGCCGAAGCGGGCCTGGCCGGGCGTGCCGAAGAGGTAGAGCTTCAGGCTGCGGTCGATGGTGACGCAGCCGAAATCCATCGCCACCGTGGTGGTGGTCTTCCCGGCCACCCCGCCGGGGTCGTCGACGCCGATCCCGGCGGTGGTCATCTCCGCCTCGGTGGTCAGCGGCGCGATCTCGGAGATCGCGCCGACCGTGGTGGTCTTGCCGACGCCGAAGCCGCCGGCGATCAGGATCTTCACCGGGATCGGCGGGCGGGGCGCGGGCACCCGGCTGACGATCGGGGCGGGTTCCCCCGGCCCGCTCGGCGGCCGGTACGGCAGCGGTGGCCCGGCCGGCGGGGGCGGCGTGGCCCGGCCGATCAGCGGGGCCGGGTTGCCGTAGCGGGCGGGGGCGCTGTTGGCGGCCGGACCGGCCTGGCCGGCCGCCCGCCATTCAGGAGATCGCACGAAGTCCATCAATCACTCGCAGGATGAGGTCGGGATCGAGGGCGTCGTCGACGTCCGCGACGTGCACGTCGAGGTGGCCCGCGGCGCGCAGGTCGCCGACCAGCACCCGGGTCACCCCGAACTGCATCCGGGTCCGGGCGGAGATCTCGGCGACCGACACCGGCTCGGCGCAGATCGCGACGATCGTGGCCAGTTCCGGAGCCAGCCGCGCGGTCACCGCCCACGAGCCGCTGCCGGGACGGGCGGTCACCTGGGTCTCCAGGCCGATCGACGGGTCGCCCTCCACCCGTCCGGCGGTGAGCACGAACGGGCGTGGACCGGACGGCTCCCCGTCACCGTCGTCCGTCGCCGGGGCCGGGGCGGACGCGCGCAGGAAGGGGCGGATCCGGACGCCGGGTTCCGGCTCCGGGTCCCCACCGGCGGCCCCCGGGATCATTGCTGGACGGCGTTCTTCAGCTCGGCGATCAGGCGGGGGCTCAGCGCGCCGCCGGCGCGGCCGGCGAAGAGCGTCATCTCGTACGCCACGGTGCCCAGGTTGGCCGAGCGGTCGGCGACCACGCCGAGGACCGAGCCGCTGCTGATCGCGCTGATCAGCAGGTAGCCCTCGGCCATGTCGACGATCACCCGGTTGAGCCCGCCCAGCGCGTACCAGCTCGCCGCGCCACCGGCGAGGCTGGTCATGCCGGAGACCACGGCGGCGAGCCGTTCCGCGTTGGACCGGTCCTTGATCGCGGACATGGCCATCAGCAGCCCGTCGGAGGAGACCGCGATGGCCTCCATCACCCCGGCGGTGCTCGAGGTGAACGAGTCGAGCAGCCAGTTGAAGGTGCGCGCCTCGGGGCTGAGGTCGCCGGTGGGGCTCTGTTCGACGTTGTCGTGCAGGAACGGGCTGGTCACCGTGATGGATCCTCTTCGTAGCGGCGGTCGGGACTGACTTCGCGCAGCGCACGGGCGACGCCCGCCTCGAACTCGGTGATGAGGTTGCGAACCTCGACGGGGTCACCGGGGTCGGAGCTGGTGGGAGGCGCGGGCGGCACCGGGGAGACGGACAGGTTCGCGCCGGGCACCCGCCGGCTGAGCCGGGGCCGCTCCGGCGTCGGTTCGGCCGGGGTGGCGTCGTCCTCGGCCCGGCGTACCCCGTCCTGGAACGCCTCCACCAGCGCGCGGACCGTTGCCGGGTCGTCGGGGACGCCGATCAGCGGCCCGATCACCGGTCCGGCCGGCGCGGACGGGGGGCCGGCCGGCAGGTTCGCGCCGGGCACCCGCTTACGGATTGGCCGGGTCCCGGCCGGTCCGGGGGGTGCGCCGACCGGGCCGGGGGAGGCCGGCCGGGCGGCCGGCGGAAAGCCGGCGGGCGGCGTCGGCCGCGGCGGACCGGCCGGTGACGTCGGGCCGGTGGGTGTCGGGCGGGCCGGCGCGGCGGGCGTTGACGGGTGGGCCGGGCCGACGGGTGACACGGCCCGGCCCGGGCCGCCGGGTGGCGACGTGCGGCCCGGGGCGGCGGGCGGCGCCGGGTGGGCCGGGCCGGCGGGCGGCGCCGAGTGGGCGGGCGCCGAGTGGGCGGGCGTCGGGCGGGTGGGCGTCGGCCGGGTGGGCAGCGGGGCGACGGCGGGGCCGGGCGAGGGGGGGGCCCCCGGGGCGGGCGGCGGGGCGGGGGGGGCCGGGCGGGGGGGGGGGGGGGGGGGGGGGGGGGGGGGGGGGGGGGGGGGGGGGGGGGGGGGGGGGGGGGGGGGGGGCCGGGGGGGGGCGGGGGGGCCGGGCGGCGGGCCCGGCGGCCGGGGGAGCGGCCGGTGCCGGGCCGACGACCGGTGTCGGCGGGGTGGTGCCCGAGGGGCGTGCCGACGGGCCGGCGGGCGGCGTGGTGGACGAGCCGGCCGCGGGCGGCCAGGCGGGCGGCGGGCCGCCGGTCGGGAAGCGGAACTCCTCGGCCGGGGGCGCGTCGGCGACCGCCGCCGCGGCGGCCGGGACGTCCCCGGTGTCACCCGGGTCCGCCTCGTCGGCCTGGTTGCCGAAGGCGTTCCACGAGTCACCGCTGGAGATGCTGCGGGTGGCCCGGCTCAGCAACTCGGCGTCGAAGCCGGTGGGTTCGGCGGAGACCGGCGGAGCGGCCGGCGCGTGCTCCGTCGGCTCCGGTCGCCGCTCGACCGCCGGCACGGCGGCCCGCGCCAGGGGCGGCCCCACCGGTTCCGGCCGCCGGATCACCAGCGAGCCGGTCGGGATCTCCACGGCGGCGGTGACGCCGCCGCCGAGCGTCGCCGACAGCCGGACGTTCCAGCCGTGCCGGCGGGCCAGCCGGCCCACCACGAACAGGCCCAGCACCTCGGTCGGGGCGAGGTCGAGCCGCTCCCGCCGGGTCAGTCGGGAGTTCTCCTCGGCGAGCCGTTCCGCGGTCAGGCCGATGCCGTGGTCCACCACGCTCAGCCGGGCGCCGCCGTCGACCAGCTCGCCGGTCACCACCACCCGGGTGTGCGGCGGCGAGAACGAGGTGGCGTTCTCCATCAGCTCGGCCAACGCCAGCACCAGGTCGCCGGCGATCGCCGGCGCGGCCGAGACCCCGGGCGGGACCTGCACGTCGACCCGGGTGTAGTCCTCGATCTCGCCGAGCGCGAGCCGGACCACGTCGGCCAGCGGGACCGGTGCCACGTGCCCGTCCGAGCCGGTGGCGCCGGAGAGCACCACCAGGCTGCCGGCGTTGCGGCGCAGCCGGCTGGAGATGTGGTCCAGCCGGTAGAGGTGCTCCAGCCGGCCCGGGTCGGCCTCCTGCCGCTCCAGCCGGTCGATGAGCGCGATCTGGCGGCCGACCAGGTTCTGCGTACGCCGGCCGACGTGACCGAACATCTGCGCCACGTTGCGCCGGCCGGCCACCTGCCGTTCGACCAGCCGCCCGGCGGTGTGCTGCACCCGGTCGAAGGCGCGGGCCAGGTCGCCGATCTCGTCCCGGGCGCCGACGTCCACCGGGTCGAGGCGCACCGGCGGCACCGACTCGGTCTCGTCGTCGGCCACCCGGGTCAGCTCCGCCTCGGTGACCCGGGCGATGCGCTCGGCGGAACGGGTGAGCCGGCTCAGCGGCCGGGACACGGTCCGGGCCACCGTCATGCTGAGCAGCACGACCAGGAACAGGATCACGGCCGCCGAGCCGGCGACCAGCCAGGCCGCGACGAGCGCGCTCCGCTCCTCGGAGCGGGTCTCCTCGATCACGTCCGCGACGACCTTCTTCTCCACGAACTGGCCCAGCGTGATCATCGAGCGGACCGAGGGGAAGAGCGCGTCCAGTGGCATCGAGGCGGTCGCGCCGACCGGGTCCCGGACGCTGTCCTGAAGAAAGGTCGGGCTGGTCCGGGCCGCCACCGCCGCGTCGTCCAGCAGGGCCAGCTTGAGCTGCTCCGGCGTGATCAGCCGGCGGAACCGCCTGTTGTCCACGTTGAGCGCCGAGATGCAGGCGATGTACGAGCCGGCCACCCGCTGGTCGCCGGTCGCCCGGACCAGCACGATCTGGGTGGCGCACGAGCTCAACGCCTCGTCGGTCCGCAGCAGCGCGTCCAGCGCCAGCACCTGCCGACCGGCCGAGGTCTTCGTGTCCACCTGGAACGGCAGCCGCAGCGAGTCGATCAGGGCGGTGTCGACAGTGGCGAACGTGGTGAGGATCTGTTGTGGCGTGGCCTGCCCGGCGAGCGTCGCGGTGCGGACGTCGGCCAGCCGGAGTACCCCGTCGAGGGCCTCGCGCACCGGTGCGGGCAGCGGCTCCGCCCGCAGGTCGGCGATCCGGTCGTCGACGGTGGCGGACTTCTGGATCAGCTCGGTGCGGGTCACCCGACCGAGCAGCAGCCCGACGGAGAGCAGGCGTTCCTGCTGGAGGTCCTGGACCAGGCTGCCGAGCCGGCTGGCGACGCGGACGGTCTCGGCGGTGTCGGCGGCCCGCTGCGCGGCGGCCACCCGGTCGATGACCACCGGCACGGCCAAGCCGACCATGCTGAGCAGCGGAATGATGACCAGCAGGGCGAGTTTGCCCCGGATGCGCAGCCTAGCGAGCAGCATCGAACGGCCTCCACCGCTCGGCCTCGGCGCCCGCACCGACTCCGACGGGTTGACGGTCGGCGACGCGGGCGGTGGCCGGCGGGTCCGGGGGCAGCGCGGAGTCAGCGGTCGCCGGGTGAGTCCGGGCGGCCTGGCGCCGGAACAGCGTCACGGCCAACCCGACGAGCAGCGCGACCGCCACCCCGGCCGCGACCCGGGCCAGCAGCCGGTCCCGGTCGAACGAGTCCAGTCGGTCCTTCAGCAGCGTGTCGAGCTGGTCGAGGATGACGGTGCGGAGCTGCTTGGCGGCGGCCTGGGCGGCGAGCCCGGCGGGGGCGAGCTGGTTGGGGTTCGGCGCGGCCTGGCCGCCACCGGCGGCGGTGAACGCTTCGAGGGAGCGCTGGTAGGCGTCCAGCGGGGTGAGCACGTTTGCGCCCAGGTCGGTGCTCTCCGAGCTGTCCACCGCGGCGCGCAGGTCGGCGACCAGGTCGTTGGCCGGCCCGAACGCGGCGGCCCGCAGCTCGGCCAGTTCGAGGCCGGTCTTCGCGCGCTGCGCGGCGGGCCGGTTGGGGGCGAGCCGGACCAGGTCGGCGAGGCGGGCGGCCAGCACCGTGGCGGTGGGCAGGTCCCCGCCGATGCCGTCCTGAAGGAAGAACGAGTCGGGCTTCGGGTCGCGGATCAGGCCGGAACTCTCCCGTACCTTCCGGTAGAGCGCGAGCAGCAGGTCGTTGGCCTCGCCGTACGCCACGTAGGCGGCCTCCGGGTCGGCGAGCCCCCGGTCCGGCAGTCCTTCCAGCTTCGCCCGCAGCCCGGCCCAGCGGTCGTGGCTGCGCAGCTCGTCGCCGACCGCGTCGTCCACCTGTGCCACCTGTTCGATGGCGGCGTCGAGCGCGGTGCGGGAGACCGGCGCCCCGGCCACGGCGGTGGACTGGGCCATCACCAGCGCGTCGGTGACCGGCCCGAGGGCACGCAGGTAGCGGACACCGAGTCGTTCCCGGGTGGCCAGGTCGTGGTCGTCCGAGGTGTTCCCCTCGGCCAGCGCGAAGAGCAGGCCGAGCGGGGCGACCAGCGCCAGCGCCAGCAGCAGGGGCAGGACGCGGCCCGGTACGGAGGGCCGCCGACGGACCCGCGGCGCGGGAACGGTCATGGTCTGTCTCCTCCGGCGACGGCGGGGCGGTCGGTGCGCGGGGGGTCGCCGTCCGCAGTCCCGTGCACCGGACCGGAAAATTAGTCGAACGGGGCGCGGGTGGAGCCGTGGTCGTGGAGTCGGCTTCACGTCAGTTCGTCCGGGGTCACCGATAGTCGAGAAAGCGGACACTCAGCGTCCGATTGCACCGTCGAGACGCGGCATCGACGGTAATTTGCGGCTGTAGATGTGAATTCACGTGATCCGAATACATGTCGCTGGGATGCTCTGGACCTTCTGCGGACGACGGGCGGCGCACACCGAACGGCGCAACCGGACGGACGTACGGCGGATCTCAGGGAACGCTCAGCCGCCGCGCCGTACCGTGTGCCGCATGAGATCACCCGTCGCGCGGGTCCGGCGCGCCCTCGCCGGCCGCCCGCGCCGGATCGTCGCCGCCGCGGTGGTGGTCGTCCTGGTCGCCGCCGCGCTGCTCTGGGCGGTCCGACCGCAGGCCCCGGACTTCCGGACCGAGTCGGCGCTGGTGAGCGTCCGCTCCGGGCCGGGCGGCGACGAGCCGGTCGACCTGGACACCACGCTCTACCTGCCGGCCGGCGCGTCCGAGACGGACCGGGTGCCGGCGGTCCTGCTGGCACACGGCTTCGGCGGCACCAAGGAGTCGGTACGCGCCGACGCGGAGGACCTGGTCGCCCGCGGCTACGCGGTGCTCACCTGGACCGCGCGCGGCTTCGGCCGCAGCGGCGGCCAGATCCACCTGGACAGCCCCGACTACGAGGTGCGGGACGCGCAGCGCCTGCTGGACCGGCTCGCCGCCCGCCCGGACATCCGCCTCGACTCGGCCGGCGACCCGCGCGTCGGTGTGGTCGGCGGCTCGTACGGCGGCGGCCTGGCCCTGCTGCTGGCCGCGCAGGACCCCCGGGTCGACGCGATCGTCCCGATGATCACCTGGAACGACCTGTCCCGCGCGTTCCTGCCGGAGAGCACCGGCAAGCCGCCAACCGAGGGCGTGTTCAAGAAGGGATGGGCCGGGATCTTCTTCGGCGGCGGCGGCAACGCCGGCTCCGGCCCGGCCGGCCTGTCCGGCGCCACCGCCGCCGCGCCCGAGGGCGCACCCGCCTCGGCCGGCCCGGCCAGCCCGCAGCCGGGCGCCGGCCCGGGCAGCGGCTCCGGCCGGGCGCCCGGTGGCGCCGCCGACCCGTCCTGCGGCCGGTTCGCCGCCGACGTCTGTGCCGCGTACCTGCGCATCGCCACCACCGGTCGGGCCGCCGCCGCCGCTGTCGAGCTGCTCCGCCGCTCGTCACCGGCCGGCGTGCTCGACCGGATCAAGGCGCCCACCCTGCTGGTGCAGGGCGAGGCGGACACGCTCTTCCCGCTCACCGAGGCGGACGCCAACGCGCGCGGCATCGCCGCCGCCGGCACCCCCGTGCGGGTCGCCTGGTTCACCGGCGGCCACGACGGCGGGGCCGGGCCGACGTCCGACTCCGACCGGGTGAAGTTCCTGACCGCGCAGTGGCTCGACCACTACGTCAAGGGCGAGGGGGCGGCGCCGGGCGACACCTTCACGTTCTCCCGGATCGCCGGGTTCGACGCGCTCGACCGCGGCCTGGTGGCCACCGGCTACCGCACCGACGACTACCCGGGCGTGACCGGACAGCAGCGCCGCGACGTGGCGCTGACCGGCCCGGCCCAGCCGGTCGCGGTGCCACCGAACGGCAACCCGGCGGCGATCTCGGCGATCCCGTTCGCCGGCGCGCTCGGTTCGCTGCTGGACGGCGTGGCCGGTGACATCCCCGGCCAGCACGCCCGCTTCGAGTCGGCGCCGCTGGACGACCCGGTCGACGTGGTGGGGGCGCCGACCGTGCGGATCCGGGCCGCCTCGGCGACCGGCGAGGCGGTGCTCTTCGTCAAGCTCTACGACGTCGATCCGCAGGGCGCGGCCACGCTGCCCGACGGCCTGGTCGCGCCGGTGCGACTGACCGGCCTGCCGGCCAGCCTCGACGCCGCGGCACCGGTGACCGTCACGCTGCCGGCGATCGTCCGGCGGGTGGAGGCCGGGCACCGGTTGCGGCTCGTGGTGGCGACCTCGGACCAGGCGTACGCCACGCCCGCCGAGCCGGCGGTGCACACCGTGGCGCTCGGCGACGGGCCGCTGGTGCTGCCCACCGTGGACGCCGCGCCGATCCCCACCTCGGCCGCGATCTGGCGCTGGGTCCTGGCCGGCCTGCTGGCCGCGATCGTGGTCGGGCTCGTCGTGGTGGTGCTGCTCACCCGCCGCCGGCACCGCCGCCAGGACCGCTCCGTGCACCCGGAGTACGCGGGCGTCCCGCTCGCCGTGCGCAACCTGCGCAAGGAGTACGCGGACGGCTTCGTCGCCGTCTCCGACGTCGACTTCGAGGTGCACCCCGGGCAGGTGGTGGGCCTGCTCGGGCCGAACGGCGCCGGCAAGACCACCACGCTGCGGGTGCTGATGGGGTTGACCCAGCCCACCGCCGGGGAGATCTACGTGTTCGGTCACCGGCTGGTGCCCGGCTCGCCGGTGCTCTCCCGGATCGGCGCGCTTGTCGAGGGGCCCGGTTTCCTGCCGCACCTCTCCGGGCTGGACAACCTGAAGGCGTACTGGCGGGCCACCGGCCGGCCGTGGGAGGACGCCCACTTCGACGAGGCGCTGGAGATCGCCGGCCTGGGCGACTCGGTGCACCGGCGGACCAAGAAGTACAGCCACGGCATGCGGCAGCGGCTGGCCATCGCCCAGGCCATGCTCGGCCTGCCCCAACTGCTGGTGCTCGACGAGCCGACGGACGGGCTCGACCCGCCGCAGATCGCCGAGATGCGCCGGGTGCTCCAGCGCTACGCCACCGACGGCCGGGCGGTGCTGGTCTCCAGCCACCTGCTTGCCGAGGTGGAGCAGACCTGCACCCACGCGGTGGTGGTGAACAAGGGGCGGATCGTGGCGTCCGGCCCGGTCGAGGAGATCGTCGGCGAGTCGCCGAGCGTGCTGTTCGAGGTGAGCGACCCGGACGCGGCGCGGTCGGTGCTGGACCGGCTCGACGGCGTGCGGGTGCTGCCCGCCGAGGACGGGGCGCTGGTGGTCGACACCAACGGCACCGCCCGCAGCGAGGTGGTGGCCGAACTGGTCCGGGCCGGCATCGGAGTGGACCGGGTGGTGCCCCGGCGCCGCCTGGAGGACGCGTTCCTCGCCCTGGTCGGCGAGAACTCTCGGGGAAGCGGTGACCGGTGATGGCGGACTCTTCGGTGGCGTCGTCGAGCGCGTCGGGAGGGGCGGCGGCCGGCTACCGGCCGTCGGCCACCCTGCCGTTCGGCGCGGAGTTCCGGCGGCAGGCGTCGCGCCGGCGTACCCAGTTGGCGCTGGGGTTCATGGTGCTGCTGCCGTTGATCATCCTGGTGGCGTTCCAGTTCGACTCGAGGGACGACGACGGCGGCGGGCGGGGCGAGTTCGCCAGCCTGGCCGACCTGGCCACCTCGGGCGGCCTCAACTTCACCCTGTTCTCGATCCTGGTGTCGGCGTCGTTCCTGCTGGTCGTGGTGGTGGCGCTGTTCTGCGGTGACACGGTGGCGAGCGAGGCGAGCTGGGGGAGCCTGCGCTACCTGCTGGCCGTGCCGGCGCCCCGGGCCCGGCTGCTGGCGGTGAAGCTGGTGGTCGCGCTCGCGTACTCCGGTCTGGCGTTGCTGCTGCTGGCCGGCACCGCGCTGGTCGCCGGCACGCTGCGCTACGGCTGGAAGCCGCTGAGCAGCCAGGTCTCCGCCGAGCTGGCCCCGGTCGACGGGCTGCTCCGGCTGCTCGGGGTGCTGGGCTATCTGGCGGTGGTGCTGCTGGTGGTGGCCGGGTTGGCGTTCCTGCTGTCGGTGACCACTGACGCCGCGCTCGGCGCGGTCGGCGGTGCGGTGCTGCTCTGGATCCTGTCCAGCATCCTCGACCAGATCACCGCGCTGGGCGGGCTGCGCAACCTGCTGCCGACGCACTACAGCAGCGCCTGGCTGGGCCTGCTGTCGTCGCCGATACAGACCGACGACGTGGTCAAGGGCGCGATCTCGGCGGTCGTCTACGCCACGCTGTTCTGGTCGCTCGCCTTCTGGCGCTTCACGCGCAAGGACATCACCAGCTGAGCGTGAAAGGCGGGGCCCCCGCTCACGCCTCGCGCCCATATCATGGGAGCGTTCCCACGCAGTTGTCCCGCCAGCAAGGAATTGATTAAATTCAATCTCTTTGGCGGCCAGCTCGTCTGCGGCGCTCTGGTGCTCGTCGGCCTGTTCACCCGGCCGGCCGCGCTGCTCGCCTCCGGCTCGATGGCGTACGCGTACTTCGTGGTGCACCAGCCGCACGGCCTGCTGCCGATCGGCAACGGCGGTGAGCTGGCCGCCATCTTCTGCTGGTCGTTCCTGCTGGTCGCGGTGCTCGGGCCCGGCCCCTGGGCGCTCGACGCCCTGCTGGCCCGCCGCCGCCCCGCCGCCCCCGCCGGGGCCCCGTCGGCTCCCCGCGCGTCCGTCCCTGCCTGAGCCCGAGATCCCGGTACGGGACCGCCCTCCGAGGGCGGTCCCGGGGCCGGGATCTTCGGCTAATCCCCGGGCCTGGGCCCGTCACCGAACACCCACCTCTGCCGCGGGGACCAGAATCCCCAGTCACCTGGATCGGTTCCCGTGCCCTTCAGGTCGACGTGAGAGGACTCCTCCACCGCGTACATCAGCGCTTCCGCCGTGCCGCTCCCATGGATAAGATTGATGATCCGACAGAGTTCGTACGCGGCGAACGCCCATACCACCGTCTCCACCGGCGACACCTCGATCGGGATCTGCAGCCGGTGTCCGATGGCAGTCCCGTTCTGGGCGGCCCAGATGCTGCCCGCGACGACGGGCAAGCAGTCCAGGGGGAAATCCTGGATGTCCGGGTTGCCGTAGAGCCTCCTCACCAGAATGTTCGCGACGAGCTTGGTCTCGACCACTTCTCCGTTGTCATCCGTCACGCGCAACCTGCCTCCGTCAAGGATGGCGTGGGGCAACATGATGTCGACAAGCGTGATGAACGCTCCGGTCAGCTCGTGCCGCTCCGCGCGCAGTGAGCTGACGTCGGGCCGGCGTTGCTCGTCCTCCTCCAGAAGCATCTCGATCAGCGTGATGGCCCCGGCCAGGTCGCCGGGGATGGCCGGCCCGCCCTCGCCGACGACCATGAGGAGCTTCTGCGCGACATCGGGACTGACGATGGCCGCCACGCGTTCTCCGCGTCTGGTCACGTGGATCATTCGGTTTCCCGACGCGACGGAGCTCAGCAACTCGGGCAACATCTCCCGTGCTTGACGAACACCTGTGGTGCTCTCCGACACGGGCCTCAGGAAGCGGATCATCGCGCGAAGCTAGCACGATGATTCGTGGCCTTCACCATCCCATGTGTACACCTCGTTGCTTTTCCGTTCCGCACCATGCCGGCACCATCACGCAGCATCGTCGGAAAGGATTGTGATGTCGAAAGCAAAACGGTCGTCGGCTGACCGAACGCGAAAGTTTCGCAGTGGACCGGGCGTGCGGCTGGATCGATTGTCCGTCTGGATCGGAATGGTGGGACTGATCGTCGCCATATTGGCCTGGCTCTTTCCCGTCGCGTAGCCCGAACTGCCTACAGCGGGTTGTCCGGCGGCACGGCTGAGGACGGCGGGGCTTCCGGCGCGGTCGGTGCCGTGGTGGGGTCGGGGTCGCGGCGCTTCCAGGCGCTCACCCCGAGCCGGCCGGTGTTGCCGAGGTCGATCGGCCCGTCCAGCGTGACCGGCTGCGACGAGCGGCCGGTCACCGGTGCCACGTCGAGCTGCCGGCCCTCGGTCGCCACCACTGTCGGGTCGGTGACCGTGTTGCGCCAGAGCAGCGCCGCACCGGCCCGTTCGCCGGGGCGCAGCACCATCCGGGTGGGCGGGGCGTCGAAGCCGGAGGTGATCCCGGTGGCGCCCGGGACGGTGCGGACCGCGATCGGGTCCCCGTCGGCGTCCCGCAGACGCACCGCCGGGTAGCCGCGCAGCTCGTACGGCTGGTTGCCGCAGTTGACCAGGTCCAGGCCCATGGCCCGCAACCCCATCGCGGCGCTCACCCCGGTCTCGGTGATCCGGACGCCGTCCGGGGGGCAGGTCGCCGGGCTGGTCGGCGTCGCGTCGTGCCGGCTCGGCTGCGGATTGGGGTCCGGGGCCGGCGCCCGGGTGCACGCCGCCAGCAGCGTCAGTGCCGCGAGGAGGCCGGTCCCGGCTGCCGCGTTGCGCATCCGGTGATCATGCCACCGTCCCGGGGGCGGCGAGGTCCGCGCCGACCGCCGTGATCGGCCGTTGCGCCGGCCCACTGCGTGGGATCCCGGGGTGGCGACGACGTGGGCGGCGCATAGACTCGGCGGCACAACTGCATACCTCATCCAGAGGGGCTGAGGGATACGGCCCGACGACGCCCCGGCAACCACCCGCACGCTCGACGCCGAGCGCCCTGCGGGCAGGTGCCAATTCCGTCCCCGCCGCACCCGGCGATGCGGGGAAAGATGAGAGGAACTTCTCGACATGACGTCGACGCTTCCCGCCGTCTCCGGCATCGACACCACCCGCAGCCCGGCCCGCGCCCTGGTCTGTCGCGCCTGTTCGGCGCGCTATCCGCTGGCCGCCCAGCACGCCTGCTACGAGTGTTTCGGCCCGCTGGAGGTTGACTACGACACCGCCGCGCTGGCCACCGTCACCCGGGAGCAGATCGAGGCCGGCCCGAACAGCATCTGGCGTTACGCCGCCCTGCTCCCGGCCGGTCAGGACCCGGCCACCCGGGTCACCCTCAACCCGGGGCTGACTCCGCTTGTCACCGCCGGCAATCTCGCCGCCGAGCTGGGCCTCACCGGCCCGCTCTGGGTCAAGGACGACAGCGCCAACCCCACCCACTCGTTCAAGGACCGGGTGGTGTCGGTGGCGCTGACCGCCGCCCGGGCGCTCGGGTTCACCCGCTACGCCTGCGCCTCCACCGGCAACCTGGCCAACTCGGTCGCCGCGCACGCCGCGCGCGCCGGCGTGCCGTCGGTGGTCTTCATCCCGAGCGACCTGGAGCAGGGCAAGGTCGTCACCACCGCGGTCTACGGCGGCGACCTGGTCGCCATCGACGGCTCGTACGACGACGTGAACCGGCTCTGCGGCGAGCTGGTGGAGACCGACGAGTTCGAGGACACCGCGTTCGTCAACGTCAACGTCCGGCCCTTCTACGCCGAGGGCTCCAAGACGCTCGGCTACGAGGTGGCCGAGCAGTTGGGCTGGCGGATCCCGGCCCAGGTGGTCATCCCGATGGCCAGCGGCGAACTGCTCACCAAGATCGACAAGGCGTTCACCGAGCTGGTCGAGATCGGGCTGGTGGAGGCGCCGGCCGACGGCTGGAAGGTGTTCGGCGCCCAGTCCGCCGGGTGCAACCCGATCGCCACCGCGCTGCACGACGAGCGCGACACCATCGTCCCGGTCAAGCCGACCGGCATCGCCAAGTCGCTGAACATCGGCGACCCGGCCGCCGGCGTCTACGCGCTGGAGGCGGTCCGCCGCACCGGCGGCTGGATGGAGTACGCCGACGACGACGAGATCCGCGCCGGCATCCGGCTGCTGGCGCGTACCACGGGCGTGTTCGCCGAGACGGCGGGCGGCGTGACGGTGGCCGTGCTGCGCAAGTTGGTGGAGTCGGGCCGCCTGGACCCGGCGGCGGAGACGGTGGTCTTCAACACCGGCGAGGGCCTGAAGACGCTCGACGCGGTGGCTGCTGCCGCCGGCCCCACCCATCGCATCAAGCCCAACCTCCGCGCCGCCCGCGACGCCGGCCTCCTCTCCTGACCGGGGGTCGGGGTGACCAACGGGTGAGCGAGGGACTGCGGTGAGTGGCAGAAAAGCGCCGCCAAGGACTTGACGGCAGGAACCGGACGGCGCAAGATGCTCGGTGCGGGAGGGCATCCGCCGGAGACTTTTCTAAGTTTTGCGACCCAACGCCGGAGGCGTTGTGCGGACGTCCCTCCCGACCAACCTCGCGCAGGGCCAGCGGAAATCCGCTGGCCCTGTCGCCGTTCCCGGCCCAGGATCACCGTCATGGGCCTGACCGTCGCGCCGCTCGATCCCGCCGACCTGCCGACGCTCGACGCGGCGTACCGGATCGACTGCGCGGCCCGCGCCGTCGACGAACCGGACCTGCCCCCGACCTGCCGGCGGCGGTTCGAGGCGCTGCTGCGGCACCCGATGCCCGGCGTCGAGGGGCGGTGGGTCGTCGCCCGCCTCGACGGGGAGCCGGTCGGTTGGCTCCGGCTGCACCTGCACACGCTGGAGAATACTGAGAACGCGAGCGTCGAGCTGGTGGTGGACCCGGTCCACCGGCGGCGCGGGATCGGGCGGGCGCTGCACGAGCACGGCCTGCGGCTGCTCCGGGACCACGGCGGCAAGCGGCTTGTCGGTTCCACCGTCGCCGCGCTGCCCGGCGAGGAGGACCGGGAGTTCCCGGGCGCCGCGTTCGCCGCCGCGATGGGCGCGACGGCGGCCAACGCCGACGTGCGCCGCCGGCTCGACGTGGCCGCGCTGGACCGGACCCGGCTGGCCGCGCTGCACGCCGACGCCCGCGCGGCGGCCACCGGCTACCGGATCGTGCGCTGGCGCGACCGGGTGCCCGACGAGCACCTCGCGGACGTCGCCCACCTGGAGGGCCGGCTGCTGCTCGACGCGCCCATGGGGGAGCTGGCGTGGGAGCAGCAGAAGATGGACGCGCGGCGGAAGCGGAGCGTGGAACGGGCGCTCGACGCCCGGGGCGTGCGCCGCTACAACACCGGCGCGATGCACGAGGCGTCCGGCCGGCTGGTCGGCTGGAGCCAGCTCAGCCTTGCCGCGAGCAGCACCGACCACGCCTGGCAGCAGATCACCATCGTCGACCCGGGCCACCGTGGCCACCGGCTCGGCCTGCTCTGCAAGGCCGCCAACCTGGGGTACGCGCTGGCGCACGAACCGGCGCTGCGAACCGTCGACACCTGGAACGCCGCCGCCAACGCCCCGATGATCGCGATCAACGAACAGCTCGGCTTCCGCCCGACCGCCGGCTCGGTCGACTGGCAGTTGACGATCTGAGTTGTGACACGCCCCTACTGATCTGGTGCCTTCCTGTTGCATGATGGCGGGCATGACGGAGACCCCGCACCCCCTGTACGACAGGCACGCCGAGACCCTCGACCGGGCGCTGACCGCGATCACGGAGCGCGGGTACTGGTCGGCCTATCCCGAGTCGCCCAGCCCCCGGGTGTACGGCGAGACCGCCGCCGCCGACGGCAGGGCCGCCTTCGAGGCGTACCTGGGCGGCGACTTCCCGCTCGACCAGGCCGGTGACGGCACCACCGTCGCCACCGAGGCCAGCCCGTTCGGCGTGGCGCTCGACGTGCGCTACCCGCACGCCGGCGCCGACCAGCTCGTGGACGCCGCCACCGCCGCGCTGCCGGCCTGGCGTGACGCCGGCCCGAAGGCCCGCGCCGGGGTGTGCCTGGAGATCCTCGACCGCCTCCACCGGAACATCTTCGAGCTGGCCAACGCGGTGCAGTTCACCAGCGGCCAGGCGTTCGTGATGGCGTTCCAGGCCGGTGGCGCGCACGCGCTGGACCGGGCGCTGGAGGCGGTCGCCTACGCGTACGCCGAGATGAGCCGCCACCCGGGGACGGCCGGCTGGGAGAAGGCCGCCGGCAAGGGTGACCCGCTGCGGATGACCAAGACGTTCCACGTGGTGCCGCGCGGGGTGGCGCTGGTCATCGGCTGCAACACGTTCCCGACCTGGAACTCGTACCCCGGGTTGTTCGCCTCGCTCGTCACCGGAAACCCGGTGGTGGTGAAGCCGCACCCGCGCGCGGTGCTGCCGCTGGCGATCACCGTGAAGTACGCCCGCCAGGTGCTCGCCGAGGCCGGCTTCGACCCGAACCTGGTGCAGCTCGCCCCGGAGGCGGCCGGCGAGAAGCTCGCCTCGACGCTGGCCCTGCACCCGGCCGTGAAGATCGTCGACTTCACCGGCTCCACCGAGTACGGCGACTGGCTGGAGTCCAACGCCCGGCAGGCCGCCGTCTACACCGAGAAGGCCGGCCTGAACACGGTGGTGATCGACTCCACCGACGACTTCGCCGGGCTCTGCCGCAACCTGGGCTTCACGCTGACGCTCTACAGCGGCCAGATGTGCACCACCTCGCAGAACCTGCTGATCCCGCGCGACGGCATCGAGACCGACCAGGGGCACAAGAGTTTCGACGAGGTGGCCGCCGGGATCGCCGGCGCGGTCGCCAAGCTGACCGCCGACCCGGCCCGGGGCGTGGAGCTGACCGGCGCGATCGTCAACGACGGCGTGCTGGAGCGCCTCGACGAGGTGACCAAGGTCGGCGAGCCGGTGCTGGAGTCCCGCACCGTCGAGCACCCGTCCTTCCCGGGCGCCGTGGTGCGGACCCCGACACTCGTCAAGCTGGACGCCGGTGACACCGCGACCTACGCGCGGGAGTGGTTCGGGCCGATCTCGTTCGCCATCGCCACCGACTCGACCGAGCACAGCCTGCGGGTGCTGCGCGAGACGGTGGGGGAGAAGGGCGCGCTGACCGCCGCCGTCTACTCCACCGACGAGGCGGTGCTGGACGCCGCCGAGGCGGCGGCGGTCGACGCCGGGGTGCACCTGTCGTGCAACCTGACCGGTGGCGTGTTCGTCAACCAGTCGGCGGCGTTCTCCGACTTCCACGGCTCGGGCGCGAACGCGGCGGCGAACTCCGCGCTTACCGACGGCGCGTACGTCGCGAACCGCTTCCGCATCGTCCAGTCACGCCGCCACGCGTGAAAGGCGGGGCCCCTTCTTAACGCATCCGGTAGAGGAGGGGCCCCCTTTTAACAACCCGGGTCAGGCCGGGCGGCGCATCTGGAGTTCGCGCAGCGCGGGGATCCGCGGGTGCCGCACGCGTACGCCGGTGTCGGTGAAGCCCAGCTTCTGGTAGGCCCGGAAGGCCCGGTCGTTGCCGACCACCACCTCCATCATCAGCTCCGGCCGCCCGGCGGCGCGGGACCAGGCCGCCACCTCGTCCACGAGCGCGGCGAGCAGCCCGCTGCCCCGCCGGTCCGGCGTCACGTAGACCGCGTACACGAGCGTCAGACCCGGCTCGTCCGGCGCGACGGTGCCGCCGGCGTGCCCGACCAGACGGCCGCCCGGGTCGGCGACGAACTGGGCGGTGTGGTCGCCCCGGGAGACGGCCGCCACCCGTGCCGCGAAGTCCGCGTGCGACCGGACGGCGGCCTCCGCGACGGTCTCCAGGAAGGCCAGCGGGGCATCGGCGAGCATCTCCAGCCGGAGCGCCCGCATCCGGGCGGCGTCTTCGGGACGGATCCGGCGGACCGTGGTCGGGGTGGGCGCGCTGGTCATGCCGCATGCATACCGGACCGGTGCGGAACCGCGCCGAAGCGGGGCCGTGGACGGCCGAATTATGCCCGATTTGTGGTCGTGCGCGGTCGTCACGCCTCGTGTAGCGTGCGATTTCGGTCACCGTATTCAACGGCCGTCGCCGATGGCCCGCACCGGTGCGCCGCCGGTGCCGGTCCGCCGGTCCCCGGGTCTTGGAACGCCGCGCAGAGTGAGGGAAGTGCACCGTGGCACAGGGCACCGTGAAGTGGTTCAACGCCGAAAAGGGCTACGGCTTCATCGCCGTCGACGGCGGGCAGGACGTCTTCGTCCACTTCTCCGCGATCGAGATGGACGGCTACAAGGCGCTGGACGACGGCCAGCGGGTCGAGTTCGAGATCGCCCAGGGCCAGAAGGGTCCGCAGGCCGAGCACGTCCGCGTCATCGCCTGATCGCCGGCGGTCGCCGCGCGCGGCCGGACCACCCCGACCGGTGCAGCGCCGCGGCCCCGGACCGTGGAAGATCATGAGCCGTTCCAGCCGTCGTCGCTGAGGAGGGCCCATGTCCGAGCCGCCCCCGTCGGGTTCCACCGAACCGGTGCCCCCGGCCGATCCGAACCGGCCCGCGTCGCCGGCCGCCGGGCCGACGCCGGAGCGGTCGGGCCCGCCCGGGCCGCCGACGTCCGCGGCCGGGCAGCCGGCCGTCGACCCGTGGGCCGCCGCCGGCCCGACCGACTCCGAGCCGGGCATCCCGCCCGAGCCGGGGTACGCGGCTCCGCCCGGCTCCCCGCAGCCCGGCTGGCCCCCACCGCCGGGTGGCCCGGCGCAGCACGGCATGCCGCCCGGCTGGCCGGCGCAGCCGGGTGACACCGACCGACAGGCGTCACCGGGCTGGCCCGCCCCACAGGGCACGCCGCCCGGCTGGCCAGCGCAGCCGGGTGGCCCGGACCAGCCGGCGCAGCACGGCACGCCGCCCGGCTGGCCGGCGCAGCAGGGCATGCCGTCCGGCTGGGCCGCGCCGGACGCCGGCGGGAACTGGGCCGCGGGCGGCCCCGCGTACCCCGGGTATCCGATGCCCGGCGCGACCTATCCCGCGCTGCCGGTGCCCGGCGGTCCGCCCGGCTGGTATCCGGGTCTCGTCCCGAACGATCCGCTCGTCACCCTGCCGCACGAGGGCGTCGGGGGTTGGTTCGCGCGGTGCGTGGGCGCGGTGCGGCGGGGGTGGCGGCAGCTCCTGCCGATCATGCTGCTCACCCAGGCCGTCCCGGCGGCGGTGATCTCGGTCCTCTCGCTCTTCCTCGTCCCCGCCGAGCCGATGGGCACCGGCCCGGACGGCGCGCCGGTGCTGCCGGACGGCTACCTGGAGCAGATGCTCGCGTTCTACGGCGTGGTCCTGCTCGCCGCCCTGGTCTTCAGCCCGCTCCAGGCGCTCGGCTGGGGCGCGGGCACCTGGGTGGTGGCCCGGCAGGCGGCCGGCGAGCCGGCGGGGATCGGTGGCGCGCTCCGGTACGGGCTGCGCCGCGCGCTCGGTCTCTGGGGCTGGACGATCGTCGTCTCGCTGCTGATCACCGTCGGCGCCTGCCTGTGCCTGCTGCCCGGCCTCTACGCGGGGTTCGCGGTCGCGCTGTTCGGGCCGGTGTACCTGTTCGAGCGGCAGGATCCGGTCGGGCGGGCCTGGCGGATGTTCCACAAGCGTTTCGGGACGGTGCTGGGTCGGGTGGCGCTCGTCGTGTGCGCGCTGCTCGCGGCGAGCGTGCTGGACTTCGTGGTGAGCATGGTGAGCGGTGCGGCGTTCGGCACCGATCCGACGGCGGAGCCGGGCACCGCGGCCGGTGCGGTGACGCTGGCGCTGATCGGGGCGGCGGTGGCCGCGCCGGCCTATGTCGCGCAGCTCGTCGGGCTGGTCGTCGCGTACGCCGAGCAGCGGGCCCACGAAGGTCCGGTGAACGCGGCCCGGCTGGCCGCGGAACTCGGCTGAGCGGCGCTGTCGTGCTTGCACTCGGCTAGGGAGAGTGCTAAACAAGTCATTGGCACTCGCGTACGGTGAGTGCCAATGGTCGGGGCGGTAGGGCCACGGCCGCACCGGCGTCGCAAGAGGCGTCGGAGCGGAACGGGGCCGGTCGTCGCGGGCTGTCCGGCCCGACCGAGGAGGACGTCGTCGTCGCCAGGTGACGACGTCCCCAAGGTGCGTACACCAGACGGCCCATCCGGGCATCCCGGGTGGCCCGTGAGTGTCCAGGAGGACAACGCCGTATGGCCAAGATGATCGCGTTCGACGAAGAGGCGCGCCGCGGCCTCGAGCGGGGCATGAACCAGCTCGCCGACGCCGTGAAGGTGACGCTCGGCCCGAGGGGCCGCAACGTCGTGCTCGAGAAGAAGTGGGGTGCCCCCACCATCACCAACGATGGTGTGAGCATCGCCAAGGAGATCGAGCTCGAGGACCCGTACGAGAAGATCGGCGCCGAGCTGGTCAAGGAGGTCGCGAAGAAGACCGACGACGTCGCCGGTGACGGCACGACGACGGCGACCGTCCTGGCCCAGGCCCTGGTTCGCGAGGGTCTGCGCAACGTGGCCGCCGGCGCCAACCCGATGGCCCTGAAGCGGGGCATCGAGGCCGCCGTCGCCAACGTCTCGGAGGAGCTGCTCAAGCTCGCCAAGGACGTGGAGACCAAGGAGCAGATCGCCTCCACCGCCTCCATCTCCGCCGGTGACACCACCGTCGGTGAGATCATCGCCGAGGCGATGGACAAGGTGGGCAAGGAAGGCGTCATCACCGTCGAGGAGAGCAACACCTTCGGCCTCGAGCTCGAGCTCACCGAGGGCATGCGCTTCGACAAGGGCTACATCTCCGCCTACTTCATGACCGACCCGGAGCGTATGGAGGCCGTCTTCGACGACCCCTACATCCTGATCGTCAACAGCAAGATCTCGTCGGTGAAGGACCTGCTCCCGATCCTGGAGAAGGTCATGCAGTCGGGCAAGCCGCTGCTGATCATCGCCGAGGACCTGGAGGGCGAGGCCCTGGCCACCCTGGTGGTCAACAAGGTCCGTGGCACCTTCAAGTCGGTCGCCGTCAAGGCGCCGGGCTTCGGTGACCGCCGCAAGGCCATGCTGACCGACATCGCCATCCTCGCCGGTGGCCAGGTCATCAGCGAGGAGGTCGGCCTCAAGCTGGACGCCGTCAACCTCGACATGCTGGGCCGCGCCCGCAAGGTCGTGGTGACCAAGGACGAGACCACCATCGTCGACGGCGCCGGTGACGCCGAGCAGATCCAGGGCCGGGTCAACCAGATCCGGGCCGAGATCGACAAGAGCGACTCCGACTACGACCGGGAGAAGCTGCAGGAGCGTCTGGCCAAGCTGGCCGGCGGTGTTGCGGTGATCAAGGTCGGCGCGGCCACCGAGGTCGAGCTGAAGGAGCGCAAGCACCGCATCGAGGACGCCGTCCGCAACGCGAAGGCCGCCGTCGAGGAGGGCATCGTCCCGGGTGGTGGCGTCGCGCTGGTGCAGGCCGGCAAGACCGCCTTCGACAAGCTGGACCTGGCCGGCGACGAGGCGACCGGCGCGCAGATCGTCAAGATCGCGCTGGACGCCCCGCTGCGGCAGATCGCCGTCAACGCCGGCCTCGAGGGTGGCGTCGTCGTCGAGCGGGTTCGCAACCTCGACCCGGGTCACGGCCTCAACGCCGCGACCGGCGAGTACGTGGACCTGCTGGCCGCCGGCATCATCGACCCGGCCAAGGTGACGCGTTCCGCGCTGCAGAACGCCGCCTCGATCGCCGCGCTGTTCCTCACCACCGAGGCCGTCGTGGCGGACAAGCCGGAGAAGACCCCGGCCGCCCCGGCCGGCCCGGGTGGCGGGGACATGGACTTCTGAGTCCAGCTCCACCAGTACGCCGCGAAGGGGGCGGGCCGCGTGTGCGGTCCGCCCCCTTCCGTGTGTCGGCTCAGGTGGGCAGCGGGCGTTGGTTGCGCCGCTTGTGCGCCCGGCCGTACGGCGGGACGATCCGCCTCGGCTCGTCCACCGGTTGCCGGGCCTCCTCCTCGGGTGGCTGGCCGGCGACGTCCTGCTCGGCGTCGCCGAGGTCCAGCCGGTCGGCGGGCAGCTCCCGGGCCGGGGCCGGGTCGTGGGTCCGTTCGTCTTCCGTGGGCATGCGCCGCCTCCTCTGTGCCTCGACCGTAGGTGCCTGTCGATCCCCGTGGAGGGCGAACGGCGTTATGCCCGTTTGATGGCTTTGCGGTAGAGGAAGAAGACGCGCTCGATCCGCGCGCCGGCCGCGCCGGAGTAGAACGGCACCGGCCCCACCCAGCCGATCTGCGCCGCGCCGATGCCGGCCGCCGCCTGGTCCCGCAGGCAGCGGCGCAACAGCACCCCGCCGATCCCGGAGCCCTCGGCCGCCGGCGCGGTGCCCATCGGCCCGAACCAGCTCGGCCGCGCCGACCCGTACGCGGCGAAGCCGAGGATCTCGCCGTCCCGCTCGGCCAGGTGCGTGCCCGCGTCCGGGCGGCCCACCGAGCCGGCCAGCTCACCGTCCCAGGTGCCGCCGAACACCGAGCGGGCGAACGCGCTCAGCGCCGGCAGGTCCGCCGGCTCGGCCCGGCGTACCGTCACGCCCCGCGCGGCCAGCCGCTGCTCGGCGGCCTCGGTCGGGCGCAGCGCCGGCGACCCCTCGGTCAGCGCGGCGGTCATGTTCCAGGCCGTCCGGTCCTGGCGGAAGCCGAGCCGCAGCGCGGCGCAGACCGCCGGGGTGTAGCGGACGTCGATGCCCGGCCAGGCGTAGTGCGGCGGGTTGCCGGCCAGCAGCAGCTCGGACGCGCCGAGCGCGGCCAGCCGCGTCTCCGCCCCGGTCAGCAGCGCCGTGCCGACGCCCTGGCGACGCTCCGCCGGCGCCACCGCGACCAGGTCGACGTGGCCGCGCTCCGGATGGGCCACCGACAGCGACCCGAGCAGGACCCCGAGCAGCGTGCCGTCGCGGACCGCGCCGAGCCGCAGCACCGGGCGGTCGGCCGCCGCCCGGTCGGCGAGCGTGGCCACCACGGCCGGTGCCTCGGCCGCGTCCTCCGGCAGGTCCAGCGCCCGCCGGCACAGGTCGACGACGTCGGGCAGCCGATCCGACCCCAACTCGATGATCTCCACGTCCATGGACGCCGACGCTAGGCCATCCGGGCAGGTTTGTTAACCGGCCCGGGCCGCCCGCACCGCCGCGTACGCGTCGAGCAGGCCGGCGCCGACCAGGTCCCGGGTGCCGCCGCAGGTCGCGCCGGCCGGGGCGGTGACCGGGGTGGCGGTCTCGGTGAGGATCCGCCGGGTCCGGTCCAGGTCGCCGACAAGCGCCGGGTTCGCCGACCACATCAGCGCCACCACACCCGCCACCTGCGGGGTGGCCATCGACGTGCCGTCAAGCGTGGCGTACCCGCCGCCGGGGAACGCGGACGGCACCGCCGCGCCCGGTGCCACCAGGTCGGGCTTCGCGGCCGACCCGGCCGGGCCCCGGCTGGAGAAGTCGGTGAGCCGGCGGGACCTGTCCACCGCACCGACCGTGAGCACGTCCGGGTACGGCGCCGGCGGGTCGGCGATCGAGCCGCAGGACGGGCCGGTGTTGCCCGCGGCGGCCACCACCAGGATGCCGGCGGCGGCCAGCGCGGCGGTCGCCGGACGCAGCGCGCCCGGGTCGCAGCCCTCCAACGGCGGGCAGCCCCACGAGTTGGTCAGCACGTCCGGCGCGCGTCGCGGCCGACCGTCGGTAAGCGGGTTCCCGCCCGGCGGGAACGGGGCCAGCATGAACTGGAGGCAGTCCAGGTAGCGGGCCGGGCTGCCGAGGTTGCGGTCCAGATTGACGCAGCCGACCCAGCTCGCGCCGGGGGCCACCCCGATCCCGTCCCGGCCCACCGCGCTGCCCAGCGTGTGCGTGCCGTGGCCGCCCCGGTCGGCCGGCGCGCGGCGGTGCTCCCACGGGTCGTACCAGGAGTCGTCGCCGCCCCGGAAACCGTCGGCCAACGCCGGGTGCCGCCCGTCCACCCCGGAGTCGGAACTGCCCACCACCACGCCGGCGCCGGTCACGCCCAGCTCCGACCAGACCCGGTCCGCGCCGATCAGCGACACGTTCCAGGTCGGGCCGGTCGGCGCCGGGGTGTCGCCCCGGGCCGGCGGCGCCGCCGCGGGCAGCGGACGCGGACGCTGGTCGACAAGCACCCGGGCCACCTCGGGGCGGCCGGACAACCACGCTCGCACCGCCGGGCCGCCGTCCGTGGAGATCGCGTTGACCAGGTAGTAGGGCGTGGGGTGCAGGCGCAGCCGGGTCAGCGTGCGGCGCAGGTCGCCCTGCGTCCGGTCGGCGGTGGCGACCAGCCGCCGGTAGACCTCGGCGGCCCGCGCGTCCCGTCCCGCCCGGCCCGGTGCGCCGGTCGGCAGGCCGCTCAGATCGGCCTGCTCGCGCAGCACCACCAGCAGCCGCTCGCCGTACAGGCCCGGCTGGCCGGGGACCAGGTAGACCACCGCCACGGCGGCGAGCAGCGCCCCGGCGGTCAGCCCGGCGACGCCCCGGCGGGGCGCGCGGGCGCGGGGGCGGGCGAGCAGCACGCCGTACCCGACGGCGAGCAGGACCGCGACGGCGAACGCCGCGCCGGCGCCGACCGCGACCCAGAACGGCACGTCGCGGCTGGTGGCCAGCAGCAGCGTGATCTCCTCCGGGTCGGTCAGCGCCAGCGGCCCGGCCAGGGCCAGGGCGACCAGCCACCGCACCGGCGCCGGCCCGGCCGGGCGGCCGGCGTGCCGGGCCGCCACCTCCAGCGCGCCCAGCACGAAGCCGAGCGGCGGCAGCAGCACCAGGCCCGGCAACTGGGCGCCCGACTGTCCGGCGCCGGCCGCCAGCAGCGCCAGCGTGACGCCGGCGACCAGCCCGCCGACCAGCACCAGACGGGCCGGCCGGACCGTCGTGCCGGGCGCGAGGCCGGCCCAGAACGCGGGTCCGAGCAGCGCGCCGGCCAGCGCGCCGAACGCGGCGGCGGCCAGCCCGGCGAGCACCGTCTCCAGCAGCCCGCCCAGCGCACCCACCCAGAGCCAGGGCAGCAGGACCGCCAGCCCGGCGGCGACCGCCAGCAGCGTCACCGCGCCCGGCCGCCGCCCGCCGCCGGCCGTCCCCGGCGTCGCGGCCGGGTCGTCGGGCGCGGCCGGAACCGCGGGCGCCCCCGGCGCCGCTTCCGGCGGCCGTGGGACGGCGTGGCCGGCCGCCGGTGCGATCGCCGGACCGGCCGGGCGATGGGGCAACCGGGCCACGGCGAGCGCGAGCAGCGCGACGGTAAGCGCCAGCGCGGCCAGGTAGGCCTCGTGGTGCACCGGCGGCAGCGCCCGCAGCAGCGTCGCCGCGCCGAGCGCTACCGCGCCGCCGGTCCACGCCCGCCCGGCCGCCCGCACCGCCGGGGACCGCGGCAGCAGCGCCAACGCCAGCGCCGGCCCACCCACCAGCAGCGCGGTGACCACGGCGACGAGCGGCCAGACCGCCACCACCCGGTCCGCCCCGGTCACCAGCACCACCTGGTCGACCAGCCAGCCGGTGACCTGGCCGGGCACGGTGAGCAGCATCGCCCAGACGCCTGTCGCCGCCGCCGCGACGACCGGCCACGGCCCGGTCTCGCGCGGCGGCTGGGGTACGGGAGCAGCGGGCGGGCCGGTCAGCATGGTCATCACGGTACGGCCGGGGCGTGTCGCGGTGGCGCGGGGACGGCTACCGTGGACCCGTGCGCGACCCCAACGTGTCCCGATCCGCGGCCGGCCAGCTCTCCGCCGAGCGTCGCGCCGACGACCTGCGTCGCCTGCGCGCCGAGCGGTTCGACGTCCTGATCATCGGGGGCGGGGTGACCGGCGCGGGCGCCGCTCTCGACGCCGCGTCCCGGGGGCTCAAGGTGGCCCTGGTGGAGGCGCGCGACTACGCCGCCGGCACGTCCAGCCGGTCCAGCAAGCTGATCCACGGCGGCCTGCGCTACCTGGAGCAGTTGGAGTTCCACCTGGTCCACGAGGCGCTCACCGAACGCGGGCTGCTCGCCACCCGGCTCGCCCCGCACCTGGTCCGCCCGGTGCCGATCCTGGTGCCGCTGCCGGCCGAGGGCGGCGTGCGCGACCTGCCCCGCCGCTTCCTCCGCCGCTCCTACTACGGCCTCGGCGTGGCCGCCTACGACGCGTTCGCCGGGGTGTTCGGCGGCGGGCGCGGCATGCCGTTGCACCGGCACCTGACCCGCGAGGGCGCGCGCCGGATCTTCCCGAGCCTCCGGCCGGACACGCTGGCCGGCGCGATCCGCTACTACGACGGCCAGGTCGACGACGCCCGCCTGGTGGTGACGCTGGCCCGCACCGCGGCCAGCCTCGGCGCGACAGTGGTCAACAGCGCCCGCGCGGTCGGCCTGATCCGCCAGGCCCGCGAGGTGACAGGCGTCCGGGTGCGCGACCTGGAGGCGCCGGCCGGCTCGCCGGACGCCGAGTTCGAGGTCCGCGCCCGCACCGTGATCGCCGCCACCGGCGTGTGGAGCGACGACATGTCGCGCATGCTCAACGACGTCGGGCTGCGCCCCGGCCTGCGGGTCCGGGCCTCGAAGGGCGTGCACCTGGTGGTGCCCCGGTCGGCGATCGTCGGCGAGACCGGTCTGATCCTGCGCACCGCGACGAGTGTCCTCTTCGTCATCCCGTGGGGCGGGCACTGGATCATCGGCACCACCGACACCGACTGGCAGCTCGACAGGTCCCACCCGGCCGCCACCGCGCGCGACATCGACTACCTGCTGGAACAGGTCAACACCGTGCTGGACCGGCCGTTGACCACCGCCGACATCGAGGGCGTCTACGCCGGGCTGCGCCCGCTGCTCTCCGGCGAGGCGGACTCCACCTCCAAGCTCTCCCGCGAGCACGCCGTGGTCGAGCCGATGCTCGGCCTGCTGCTGGTGGCCGGCGGCAAATACACCACCTACCGGGTGATGGCCGCCGACGTGGTCGACCACGCGGCGCACCGGCTCGGCCGGGCCCGCCCGTCGCGCACCGCCGACCTGCCGCTGCTCGGCGCCGACGGATACGCCGCCATGTGGCGCGACCGGGCCGACCTGGCCCGCCGGCACGGGGTGCCGGTCGGGGTGGTCGAGCACCTGCTGGAGCGCTACGGCAACCTCACCCTCGACCTGCTCGCCCTGATCGACGCCGACCCGCTGCTCGGCTCGCCGCTGGCCGGCGCGCCGGAATACCTCGCCGCCGAGGTGACGTACGCGGCCCGGGCCGAGGGCGCGTTGCACGTGGAGGACGTGCTCACCCGGCGTACCCGGATCTCGATCGAGACCAGCCACCGCGGCCTGGAGTCGGCGGAGCACGCCGCCGAGCTGATGGGCGCGGTGCTCGGCTGGGACGCGGCGACCCGGACCCGGGAGGTGGCCCACTACCGGGCGCGGGTGGAGGCCGAGCGGGAGTCGCAGCTCATGCCGGACGACATCGCCGCCGATGCGGCGCGGCTCGGCGCGCCCGACGTGCGCGGCTTCGCGGCCGACCGGAACAGCGGACTGCCGACCTCGCCCCGCTGAGGAAATCGCAGCCCCTACCGTCCGCTCGGTGGGTAGTGCGCGCAACCTACGGAAGTGTAGGTTTCCCGCGTGGTTCGTCCATCCTCGACGCGCGTTCCCGCACTGTCCGCCGCCGTCCTGCTGGCGACCGCCCTGACCGGCTGCTCGGTCCTCGGCCGGGCCGAGAGCGCCACGACACCCGGTCAGCAGGGCACGGCCGCCCCGACACCGACCGGGAAGCCGGTCACCCTGCTCCAGCGGCTCGGCGCGGACGGCAAGGTCCGCACGCTGGAGGTCGACCCGGCCGGGCGGTGGCAGTGCCGCGACTGCGCCGGTGACGGCGTCGACGCGACGGGCGCGCTCAACCCGGAGCAGACCCAGCGGTTGCAGCGGATGCTCGCCGACCCGGCGCTGGTGCGGGAGACCGACGAGGCCCGGCGCTACCGGCAGCTCTGCATCGGCGCGCTGACCTCGTCGCTGCTCGTCCCGCCGGAGCTGACCATCACCATCCAGGACTGCCCGGGTGAGCCGGCGCCGCCGGTGGCGTACGACGTGCTGCTGCTGCTCACCCAGGCCACCCCGGCCGAGGACAAGGGCTGAGTCAGATCACCTTGCCGGGGTTGAGCAGCCCCGCCGGGTCCAGCGCGGCCTTGATCGCCTGGTGCACCCGGACGCCCACCGGGCCGATCTCCCGCGCCAGCCAGTCCCGCTTGAGCAACCCGACGCCGTGCTCCCCGGTGCAGGTGCCACCCAGCTCCAGACCGAGCCGCATGATCTCGTCGAAGGCCCGCCGGCCCCGGTCCAGACTCGCCGGGTCGGCCCGGTCGAGGACGATGTTGGGGTGCATGTTGCCGTCCCCGGCGTGCCCGACCACGCCGATCGGCACGTCGCACGCCCCGGCGATCCGGGCCACCCCGTCCAGCAGCTCGGCGAGCCGGCCGCGCGGCACCGCCACGTCGTCGATGACCAGGCCGCCGTTGCCGCCGGGGAAGGTCTCGGCGGCGTACCGCTCCATCGCCGGGTGGGCCAGCCGTCGGGCCTGGAGCAGGGCGGTCGCCTCGGTCGCGTCGGTGGCGGTCCAGACCTCGTCGGCCCCGGCCGCGCCGCACACCTCGGCGATCCGGGCCAGGTCGTCGGCGGCCCGGTCGCCGGTGTCCACGGCGGCCAGCAGCAGCGCCTCCGCGTCGGTGCGCAACCCCATCGGCCGGTACGCCTCGATCGCCCGCAGGTGCGTGCGGTCCAGCAGCTCCAGCAGGCTCGGGGTGAGACCCCGCTCGGCGATCCCGGCCACCGCGCCGCCGGCCGCCGCCGTGGTGGGGAAGACCGCGACCAGGGTCAGCGACGCCTCGGGCGCGGGACGCAGCGCCACGGTCACCTCGGTGATCACGCCGAGCGTGCCCTCGGAGCCGACGAACAGCCGGGTGAGGTCGTACCCGGCGACGCCCTTGGCGGTGCGCCGGCCGGTGCGCAGCACCTCGCCGGAGGCGAGCACCACCTCCAGGCCGAGCACGTATTCGCTCGTCACGCCGTACTTGACGCAGCACATGCCGCCGGCGTTGGTGGCCACGTTGCCGCCGATCGTGGACGACTCCCAGGAGCCGGGGTCCGGCGGATACCAGAGCCCGCGCGCCCGCACCGCCTGAGCCAGCGCCGCGTTGACCACGCCGGGCTGCGCCACGGCGATCCGGCCGACCGGGTCGACCTCCACGATCCGGTCCATCGCCACCGTGCTCAGCACCATCGCGCCGGCCACCGCGTTCGCCGCGCCGGCCAACCCGGTCCGCGCCCCCTGCGGCACCACCGGCACGCCGTGCCGCCCGGCCGCGCGCACGGCGGCCACCACCTGGGCGGTGTCGCGGGGGCGGACCACCACCAGCGGGGTGCCCGAGGCGCACAGGTCCGCCTCGTCGCGCTCGTGACCGGCCAGCAGGTCCGGGTCGGTCAGCACGGCGGAATCGCCGAGCGCGGACCGCAGGTCGTCGAGGAGGGGATGGGCGGCCATGCCGGGAAGGCTACGCGTACCGTCGGTCGTCATGCTCTACCTGGACCCGCCCGCGGTGCCCTGGCGCGGCCGGCTCTGGTCGCACCTGATCAGCGACGTCTCGTACGCGGAACTGCACGCCTTCGCCGAGATGCTCGGCGTGCCCCGGCGCGGCTTCGACCGGGACCACTACGACCTGCCCGCCGAGCGGTTCCCGGTGGCGGTCTGGCTGGGCGCCACGGTGGTCCCGTCCCGGGAGATCGTCCGCCGGCTGCACGTCGCCGGCCTGCGTCGCCCGAAGCACCGGGCCGCCCGGGTCTCAGGCGAGGCCGGTCAGCTCCCGGGTCAGGTTGGCGCGGGCGCGGTCCTCCCAGCGGGCGTGCGGCTCGGCTAGCCGGTAGAGCGCCGGCAGGTCGAGCAGGTGCCGCAGCACGGCGGCCCGACCGGCGCGGAAGTCCGGCTCGGGGACGTGGGCGTACTCGTGGCGGATCGCGGCGGCGTACCTGTCGTAGTCGGCCGGTCGGGCCGCCAGCACGGCCAGGTCGGCGTCGCAGAGCAGCGCGCCGTCCGGGTCGTCCGGCCCGACGGCGTGACCGGCGGTGAGCAGCACCAGGCGGCGTACCTCGTCGACCGCCGTGGTCGGCAGCCCGGCGGCGGTGAGCAGGTCGCCGGTCAGGTCGGCGCTGGCCCGTTCGTTGGCGTCGCCGCCGGCGCGCGGGTCGTATACCGCGTCGTGGCCCCACGCGGCGAGCCGGACCAGGTCGGGGCGGCGGGCCCGATCGGCGTACGCGTCGACCACGTCGAGCACCGTGCACAGGTGGTCCACCGTGTGGTGGCGTCGGTGCGGCTCCCGCCAGCCGGCCAGCAGCCGGTCCCCGGCCCGCCGGACGCCGCCCGGGTCGGTCGCGCCGGCCGCCCGCGCCGCCCGCTCCCACCGTGCCGTCAGCTCGTCCACCCGGTGCAGTCTGCCCGATCCGGGCGCCGGGGCGAGGATTCACCCCGGGCGGGACGGGTAGTACCCGCCATGGCCCGGGACCGACGACCGCCGCTCCTGCGGCGGATGACCTCGCGCGAGGGGCTGGCCGACCTGGACGGGCCGCGGATCGCCGCCGCCGTGGACGAGCTGCGCGACAAGAGCAAGGCCACCCTGCACGACCGGCTGCACCGGGTGCGTACCGCGTTCGGCCTGGCGTTGCAGGCCGGGCTCGCGGCCGGCCTGGCCTATCTGGTCTCGCACCGGCTGCTGCACAATCCGCAGCCGGTCTTCGCGCCGATCTCCGCGGTGGGCACGCTTGCCGCCTCGGTCGGGCAGCGGTTCCGGCGCACCGTCGAACTGATCATCGGGGTGGCGGTCGGGGTCCTGGTCGGCGACGTGCTGATCTACTTCCTCGGCACCGGCGCCTGGCAGCTCGCGCTGGTGGTGACCTCGGCGATCCTGCTGACCATCTTCGCCGGGGCGAGCGTGGCCATCGTGATCCAGGCGGCGGCGACCGCGGTGCTGATCGTGACGCTCAGCCCGTCCACCCAGAACCTGGAGTTCCCGCGCTTCGTCGACGCGTTCCTCGGCGGCAGCATCGCGTTGATCGTCACCGCCCTGCTGTTGCCGCTCAACCCGCTGCGGGTGATCAACCGGGCCGCCCGGCCGGCGCTGGACCTGCTCGCCGAACAGCTCGACGCCTGCGCCGAGGCGCTGCGCAACCGGGACCGGGGCGCGGCCCAGCGGGCGCTGTTCCGGCTCCGGGAGAACAAGGAGGAACTGGCCGCGCTCGGCGAGGCGATCGAGGGCGCGAAGGAGACCATCACCATCTCGCCGGCGCGCTGGCACCGGCGCAGCGAGCTGACCCACTACGCGGAGGCGGCCGAGCCGATCGACCGGGCGATGCGCAACAGCGGCACGCTGATCCGCCGCTCGGTTACCATGATCGAGGACGAGGAGGAGATTCCCGAGCCGATGCCGGACGCGGTCGCCCACCTCGCCGAGGCGGTACGCCTGCTCCGGCACGAGTTCGCCGCCGGGGAGGAGCCGCAGCAGGCCCGGGAGCGGACCCTGCGCGCGGTCAGCGAGGCCGGCCGGGCGTACGCCGAGGGGGTGGGCTTCTCCGGCAGCGTGGTGATCGCGCAGGTGCGGACCGCGGCCAGTGACCTGATGGTCGCCTCCGGCATCGAGCAGGAGGAGGCGAACCGCCTGGTCCGCCAGGCGTTCCACGGCAACGACCAGCAGACCGACGAGACGCCCCAACCGCCCACCGCCCCGCCGGTCGGCTGACCGTCGGCGGTCAGCCCGGGAGGGTGGCCAGGGCCCGCAGGAGGGTGTCGACCTCGTGCTCGGTGGTGCCCAGGCCGAGGCTGGCGCGCAGCGCGGTGGGCGGCAGGTCGGTGCGGCCGGACCGGGCGGCGGCCTCGGTGAGCAGACGGCGGGTCAGCGGGTGGGCGCAGAACAGGCCGTCCCGGACGCCGATCCGGTGCCGGGCCGCCAGGTGCGCGGCCACCTCGGCGGAGTCCCGCCCGGCCACCACGAAGCTGACGATGCCCACCCGGGGCGCGTCCGGGCCGAACGTGCGCAACTCCACCACGTCCGGCAGCGCGGCCAGGCCGGCGCGCAGCCGGGCCAGCAACGCCTGCTCCCGGGCGTGCAGCGCGGCCCGGTCCGCCGCGTCGAGCGCCGCGCCGACCGCCGCGAGCGCCACCGCGCCGAGCAGGTTCGGGGTGCCGCCCTCGTGCCGGGCCGGGCCGGTCGCCCACCTGACGTCGTGGGTGGCCGCGCCGACGTGGCTGGTGGCGCCGCCGCCGGGCAGGTACGGCGGGGCCGCGTCCAGCCAGTCCGCGCGCCCGACCAGCACGCCCGCGCCGAACGGCGCGTACAGCTTGTGGCCGGAGAGCGCCACGTAGTCCAGGTCCGACGCGGCCACGTCGACACGCGCGTGCGGGGCGAGCTGCGCGGCGTCCACCAGGATCCGCGCGCCGTACCGGTGGGCCACCCGGGCCAGCTCGGTCACCGGCCAGCACTCGCCTGTCACGTTGCTGGCCCCGGTGACGGCGACAAGCACCGGCAGGCCGGGCCGGGCGTCGCGGGCCAGCTCGCCCAGCGCCGCGTCGAGGGACCGGACCGCGCCGGCCGGGCTGTCCGGCACCGGCAGCCGCACCGAGCCGCGCGGCCAGGGCAGCAGGTTGGCGTGGTGCTCCCCGCCGAAGGTGACCACCGTGGTGCCGGCCGGCAGCGCCCGGGCCAGCAGGTTCACCGCGTCGGTGGTGTTCCGGGTGAAGACCACGTGGTCGGTGGGGCGGGCGCCGAGGAAGTCCGCCACGGTCTGCCGGGCCCGCTCGTAGGCAAGCGTGCAGCGCCGCGACAGCGCGCCCGCGCCGCGGTGCACGCTCGCGTACCAGGGCAGCAGCTCGGCCACCGCGTCGGCCGCGGCCCGCGCGCACGGCGCGCTGGCGGCGTGGTCCAGGTTGATCTCTCCGGGCACGCCGAGCACGCCGAGCGGGTCCGGCCGGGCCGGCACCTGCAGCGTGGGCAGGGCGGGTACGAGGGTGACGGTCATGGCGGAGCCTCCCGGGCCACCGGGGACCCCCGGATCTCGCCGAAGGGGTCCGCGCTTGCCCAGCACGCGAGGCGGCGCTGGGCCCGGTCATCACCCGGGGCACCCCACCGCGAACTGACGAGGGTTGCCGGCCAGCAAGCCGGGGCTTGACGCTGGCGCTCGTGACCTGTTCCGGAGCATAGCCGTCGTGATGCGGCCGGAACAGTGGGGCGTGGGTGACTACGCTGACCGCATGGCCGTCACCCCGCCCGGCGGAGCACTGCCGCCGCCGTCCGCGCCCGCCGTCCCGCCGCCCGGGGCGCCGTCACCGCGGATGCCGCTGCGTCGGCTCGGCTGGCGGCGTTTCCTGGCGCTGGCCGGGGTGGTGCTGCTGATCGCGGCCGGCGCCTTGTTCATGGTGTTCACGCTGGGCGAGAGCCTGGGCGCCGAGGCGCTGCTGGTCGGCGTGATCGCGGCGATCCTGCCGGTGCCGGTGCTGGTGTCCTGCTTCCTCTGGCTCGACCGCTACGAGCCCGAGCCGCTGAAATACCTGATCTTCTGCTTCGCGTGGGGCGCGTTCGTCTCCACCGCCATCTCGCTGCTGGTCAACGAGACGGGCGCGCGGCTGTTCAAGGACTGGGGGCTGCCCGCCGCGCTGACCGCGGTGCTCGTCGCGCCGTTCATCGAGGAGCTGACCAAGGCCGCCGGCCCCATCCTGCTGCTGATCTTCCGGCGTCGGGAGTTCTCCGGGGTCACCGACGGGCTGGTCTACTGCGGGCTCTCCGCGGTCGGCTTCGCCATGGTGGAGAACATCCTCTACCTGGGCGGCTACGGCTACCGCACCGGCGTCGAGGAGTACGGCCCGGCCACCGGCGCGCAGCAGGTGATCGCGATCTTCATCGTGCGGATCCTGCTGTTCGGCTTCGCCCACCCGCTGTTCACGTCGATGACCGGCGTCGGGCTGGGCGTCGCCGCGCGTACCGCCGACCGGCGGGTGCGGATCCTCGCCCCGCTCGCCGGCCTGCTGCTGGCCATGATGCTGCACGGCACCTGGAACCTGATCCCGTCGCTGGCGCAGGTCACCGGGCAGCCGGTGATCGTGCTCTACGGCTACATCGGCGTGATGGTGCCGATCTTCTTCGGCATGGTGGGGCTGGCCGTCGGCCTGCGCGCCTGGGAGGGCCGGCTCACCGAGCGCACGCTGCCCGACTACGTCCGGGCGGGCTGGCTCACCCCACCCGAGGTGGCGGCGCTGGGCAGCCTGGGTCGGCGGCACGCGGCCCGCGCCTGGGCCCGCCGGGTGGCCGGCGACGGCGGGGTGAAGGCGATGCGCGGCTACCAGTTCGCCGCCACCCGGCTGGCGCTGCTGCGCGACGGCATGCGCCGGGGGCTGGACCGCAAGCCCGCCGAGCGGGACCGGACGGCACGGGAGGAACGGGAGCTGCTGGACTCGATCGCCGCGTACCGGTCGTTCTTCGTCGGGCGGGACCCGCAGGCGCCGGTTGGGGTCTGGGACGGTCAGCGCTACCACCTGCGGTTCCCGGACGGGTCCCGGCGCACGGTCGAGGCGCCGGACGAGCCGGTGGTGCCGATCCCGGTGGTGCTGGCCCCGCCGCCCCCGCCGGTCGGTCACGCCCCGCACCCGTGGCACCCGCACGGCTGAGCGGTCAGGACATCAGGCCGGTGAGGAAGTCGCCGAGCCCCTGGGCGATGGCCATCAGCGCCGCGCCGATGCCCCGGAAAAGCTGCGCCGCGCCGTCCGGCCGGAACGCCATGAAGTAGATCAGGAACGCGAGGAACCCCCAGGCGAGAATCCTCTTGATCACGATCGGCATGGTCCCTCCCCAGGGCGCGCTGAGGTGCCTGGGCTTCCCGCCGGGCAGCGCCGCAAACGGCGCCGGCGCGGGGGCGGCCGTCAGAGGTAGAGCCCGGTCGAACCGGTCTCGGCGCTCTCCACCCGCTCCGCCGCCACCGCGTGCACGTCGCGCTCGCGCAGCAGCACGTACGCCCGGCCGTGCAGTTCGACCTCGGAGCGGTCGTCCGGGTCGAAGAGCACCCGGTCCCCGGCCACGATCGAGCGGACGTGCGGCCCGACGCCCACCGCGGTGGCCCAGGCCAGCCGCTTGCCGACCGCCGCGGTCGCCGGGATGACGATGCCGGCGGTGGAGCGGCGTTCCCCCTCCGCGCCCTCGGTACGCACCAGCACGCGATCGTGCAGCAGGCGGATGGGCAGCCCGGTGTCGAGACTCTGGTCGGCGGTCACGCGAAGACGCTACCGCGTGCCGCCCGGCCGGTTCCGTCGTGGTTGCCGGGTGCGGCGACGGGGCAATATGTGGCGGGACCGCCCTACCGTGGGGCGGTCGGACGTATCCTGTCTCCCCTGTGACGTGGGTGGACCAGCTTTGCGGGAGGTGCGCTTGAGCCGCTTCGAGCGGATGCGCGGACGGCTCCGCCGCGCGTACGAGTCGGGTCGTGAGGCGGCTGCCGCCGAGCGGTCCGGCGGGGACCCGTCTCCCGGCGAGGCGGGCGGCGTGGCCTCCCCCGGTTCGCCCGGTCCGGCGGCGTCGCCGTCGGCGACCGTGGTGGGCGCCGAGCCGCCGGCCGCGATGCACAACTCGACGGTGAGCCGCGACGACACCGAGGTGCCGCACGCGCTGCGCATCGCCGCCGCGTGGTGCTGGCGGCTGATCGTGATCGGGATCGTCACCTGGGCGCTGCTCAAGATCGTCGGCACGATCAGCATCGTGATCATCCCGCTGACCGTCGCGCTGCTGCTCTCGGCGCTCCTCGCCCCGGCGGTCGGCTGGCTGCTGAAGGCCCGCTTCCCCCGCTCGCTGGCGACCGGCGTGGTGCTGGTCGGCGGCCTCGCCGCGGTGATCGGCACGCTCACGCTCGTGGTCAACGAGTTCATCCAGGGCGTCCCGGAGCTGAGCGAGAAGTCCTCCCAGGGCGTGCGGCAGATCCAGGACTGGCTCAAGACCGGCCCGCTGCACCTGTCCGACAGCCAGCTCAACCGCTACATCGACGAGGCGCAGAACTGGATCAACGGCAACACCGAGCGGTTCACCAGCGGCGCGCTCAGCACCGCCGCCACGCTCGCCGAGGTGCTCACCGGCACCGTCCTGGTGCTGTTCGCGACGTTCTTCTTCCTCCGCGACGGCAACAACATCTGGCGGTTCCTGGTCCGGCTGCTGCCGGTCGCCGCGCGCTGGAAGGTCGACGACGCCGGCCGCGCCTCCTGGTCGACGCTCGGCGCCTACGTCCGCGCCACCGTGCTCGTCGCCTTCATCGACGCGGTGGGCATCGGCATCTTCCTGGTCATCTTCGACATCCCGTTCGCGTTCCCGCTGGCCGCGCTGGTCTTCCTCGGCGCGTTCATCCCGATCGTCGGCGCGTTCCTGTCCGGCGTGGTGGCGGTGCTGGTGGCGCTGGTCGACAGCGGCCCGGTGACCGCCCTGATCATCCTCGGCGCGGTGATCGGCGTGCAGCAGGTCGAGGGGCACGTGCTCCAGCCGCTGATCATGGGCCGGGCGGTGGCCATCCACCCGCTCGCCGTGATCATCGGCATCGCCGCCGGCGTGGTGCTCGCCGGCATCGCCGGTGCGCTGGTCGCGGTGCCGCTGATCGCCGTGCTCAACACCGCGGTCCGGCGGCTCGCCGCGCGTACCGTGCCGGACACCCCGCCGGACGCGGTGGTGGTCGCCTCCCAGGCGCCCTGACCCGCATCCGCTCCGCCCGACGCCCGCGTCACCCCGCCCGGGGAGGCGCGGGCGTCAGCTCTTGGCCAGCCGTTCCAGCGCGCCCCGGGCCACCTCGGGCCGGGTGGTGTACCAGAACGGGGGCAGCGAGCGCCGCAGGAACGGGCCGTAGCCGCGGGCCGTCTCCAGCCGCGAGTCGAGCACCGCCACCACCCCCCGGTCACCGGTGGCCCGGATCAGCCGGCCGACGCCCTGCGCCAGCCGGACCGCCGCGATGGGCACGCTCACCGCCGCGAAACCGGACCCGCCGCCGGCGTCCACCGCCGCCGCACGCGCGGCGGCCAACGGCTCGTCGGGCCGGGGGAAGGGCAGCCGGTCGATCACCACGAGCTGGCAGGCGTCGCCCGGCACGTCCACGCCCTGCCAGAGCGACATCACCCCGAACAGGCAGCTCTCCCGCTCCTGCCGGAAGCGGCGGACCAGCAGCGGCAACGCCTCCTCGCCCTGGAGCAGCACCGGCAGGTCGGTGCGCGCGCGGAGCAGCTCCGCCGCCTGCTGCGCGGCCCGCCGCGACGAGAAGAGCCCGAGGGTACGCCCACCGAGCGCGCCGACCAGCGCCAGCAGCTCCTCGCCGGCCGCCGTGGGCAGCCCGGAGACGCTGGGGCGGGGCAGGTGCGCGGCGACGTAGAGGATGCCCTGCCGGGCGTAGTCGAACGGCGAGCCGACGTCGAGCGACCGCCACCCCGGCCCCTCGGTGGCCGGGACCGTGCCGATCGCCGCCCGGCTGCCCTCGGTGCTCGCCACACCCGCCGCGTCGGTGCCACGACCGGCGGCGGCCGCGGTGGCCATCGCGGCGGCGGCCGGCGACGGCGGGGCGGGCGGCGGCGCGTCCAGCCCGAGCGCCCGGGCCACCGTGTCGAAGCGCCCGCCCAGCGCCAGCGTGGCCGAGGTGGCGACCACGGTGCGCTCGTCGTAGAGGTGGGTGGCGAGCGTGCCGGCCACCGACAGCGGCGCCACCACCAGCGCCCGGCGGCTGCCGTTCTCCGGCTTCTCCACCCAGGCGACGTCGTGGTCGCCCTCCTCCAGCAGCCGCTGGGCGGTGGTGGACAGCTCGTCCAGCACGGCCTTGGCCTGCTGCTTGCGGACCGGATCGGGGTCGTCCGCCTTCACGTCACCGATCGTCTCCAGCGCGGCCCGGGTCGCCGAGTCGAGCAGCGTGCACGCCTCGCGCAGCGCGGGCGGCAGGCCGGCGGTGAGCCGGCCGGCCGGCGCCTCGGCCAACCCCACGGCCAGCGCGTCGCCGGCCTCGGTGAGCCGGTCGGCCAGGTCGGGGCGGAGCAGCGGCCGGGCCCGCCGGGTGGACCTGTCGATCAGCTCGGGCACCAGCTCGGCCTGGGCCGCCGAGGAGACCCGGTCGGCCAGCTCGTGCGCCTCGTCCACGACCAGTAGCCGGTGCGGCGGCACGATGTGCCGCCCGGCGAGCATGTCCACGGCGAGCAGGCTGTGGTTGGTGACCACCAGGTCGGCCTCGCGGGCGCGGGCGCGGGAGGCCTCCGCGAAGCACTCCTGGCCGAACGGGCAGCGGGACGCGCCGACGCACTCCCGCGCCGGCATGGAGACGGTGCGCCAGACCTGGTCGTCGACGCCCGGGTCCAGCTCGTCGCGGTCGCCGGTGGCGGTCTCCTCCGCCCAGTCGCGCAGTCGTTGCACCTGCTTGCCCAGCCGGCCCGCCTCGCCGAGCCACTTCGTGCCCCCGCCGGAGGAGGGCGCGTCGAAGAGGGCGTCGCCCGGCTCGTCCTCGACGGAGTTGTCCAGCCGGGCCAGGCACAGGTAGTGGTGGCGGCCCTTGAGCACGGCGAACGTGGGGCGGCGGCCGAGCACCGGCTCGACCGCGTCGGCCAGCCGGGGCAGGTCGTGGTCGACGAGCTGGGACTGCAACGCCAGGGTGGCGGTGGAGATCACCACCGGACCGTCCACGGTCAACGCCGGGGCCAGGTAGGCCAGGGACTTGCCGGTGCCGGTGCCGGCCTGCACCAGCAGGTGCTCGCCGGAGCCGATGCTCCGCTCGATCGCCTCGGCCATCTGCTGCTGGCCGGGGCGGGCCGTGCCGCCGGGGACGGCGCCCACCGCGGCCGCCAGCAGCTCCCCGCCGCTCGGGCGGCCGCTCCGGCGCTTCTTCGGGACGGCGGTGGCGGTGCGGGACGGGCTCACCGTGCGACCGTACCCGTCGGCACCGACGCCGGTCCGGCCGCTCCGGCGGCGTGGCGACCGCCGGGTCGCGTCCGGTTACCTGCCGATCGCGTGGCGTGGCCGGAATCGGTTAGGGTGCCAGGCATGCCGAGCGATGTGGTCCGCGTGATCTACCGCAAGTACGACGGCAGCGCGCACCGCGACTACCCGGCCCGCCGGCTCGCCGAGGACGACCTCGGCGTCTGGCTCGGCGTGCCGGCCGGCACCGAGTCGGTCTACCACGGCCGGCCCTCGGTCGAGCAGATCCCGTTCGTCCTGCTGGTGCCCCGGCACGGCTGGTGGACAGGCATGTTCAACCCGCCGCCGCGCACCAGCGAGGTCTACTGCGACATCGCCACCCCGGCCCGCTGGGAGGACGGCGAGACGGTGCACCTGGTCGACCTCGACCTGGACGTGGTGCGCCGGCGCGAGACCGGCCTCGTCGAGCTGCGCGACGAGGACGAGTTCGCCGAGCATCGGGCCCGGTGGGACTACCCGGACGACCTGGTCACCGAGGCCGAGGCGGCCGCCCGCTGGCTGCTCGGCGCGCTCGGTGACGGCAGCGAGCCGTTCGCCACGTCGTACCGGAAGTGGTTGGCCCTGGTGGTCTGAGCCGCGCTCACCAGCGCGGCGGCCAGGCGGCGTCCGGGCCCAGCGGCGGCAGCTCGCCCACCTTCTCCGGGTTGAGCTGGTTGAACACGCCGGTGACCCGTCCCTCGTGCACGGCGAACGAGGTGACCATCCGCATCGTCCGCCCGTCCGGCCAGGCCAGTTCCGCGTGCCAGCCCAGCGTCCCGTCCACGAGCACCGGCCGCACCCGCAGGCCGCCCCGCCGGCGGGCCTGGTCGAACAGGCCGAGGAGCAGGCGGGCGGCGGACTCGGCGCCGACCACCGGCCGCCGGGCCGCCGGGAAGTGGCCGCCGGCGTCGCCGATCGACACCGCGTCCGGCGCGAGCACCCGGACGAGCTGCGCCAGCTCCCCGGACTCCACCGCGGCCACGAACGCGGTGAGCACCTCCCGCTGCTCGGCGAGGTCGGCGCTGTGCCGGGGCGCGTCCGGCCCGTGCACCGCCCGGCGGGCCCGCGAGGCGAGCTGCCGGGCCGCCTCCGGTGTCGTGCCGAGCACCGCGGCGACGTCGGCGAACGGCACCGCGAACACGTCGTGCAGCACGAACGCCACCCGCTGCTCCGGCGTCAGCCGTTCCAGCACCACCAGCAGGGCGGTGCCGAGCTGGTCGGCCCGGACCGCCCGCTCGGCCGGGTCGGGGGCGAACCCGTCCGCCGCCGGCAGGCCGGTCACCACCGGTTCCGGCAACCACTGGCCGGGGTACGCCTCGCGGCGCACCCGGGCCGAGCGGAGCACGTCCAGGCAGAGTCGGGAACAGGTGGTGGTCAACCAGCCGCGCAGGTCCCGGACGCGGGCACGGTCGGCCGGGTCGGCAAGCGCGCCGGAGCATCGCAGCCAGGTCTCCTGCACGGCGTCCTCGGCCTCGCTCCGGCTGCCCAGCATCCGCTGCGCCACCGCCAGGAGGTGCCCCCGCTCCGCCTCGAACTCCCCCGCCAGTTCGTCCACCCACCCATTCTCCCGCCCGCCACCCGTCCGCTGCCCCCGCCCTTGTTCCACCTGTTCTCCCGCCGCCCGGCCGCCCGCCGACCCGCCGCTCTCCACCGCCGGCCTCGCCGTCTCGCCTCCTACAGCACGAGATCGATCTTCTGCTTGGTGGGATCGAGATAGATCTTGGTAGAAGGTGGCCCCCATGAGGGCCGTTTCGTACCAAGATCTCCCGCGGGGCGGCGGGCGAGGGTGGCTGCGGGTGGAAGCGGGGCCGAGGGTCAGCGGTGGGAGGGGCAAAGTGGGCGTAACGGATGCGCCGTACCCATGATCGGGGTTGTGGGGTGAGGATCGGGGGATGAGTGGCGTGGTGGGGCCCGAGGGTGGGTCGATGCGGGAGTTGTTGCGGGTGGGACCGGGGCCGGTGGACCTCACGGCGATCGACCCGCGCTCGACGCCGGGGCTGCCGAGGGCGGCCGGGCGCGGGTCGGCGCGCAAGGAGTGGGCCCGGGGGCAGGTCGGGTTGATCGGCGCCGAGCTGGGCCGGCAGCAGGAGATGCTGTACGCCGCCGCGCAGGTGGCCGCCGGCCCGGGCGGTGCGACGAGCGCGCCCACCCACGCCGGGGCGGGCCTGGCGGCGGGTCGGCCACGCCGGGTGCTGCTGGTGCTCCAGGCGATGGACTGCGGCGGCAAGGACGGCACCGTCAAGCGGGTGGCCGGCGCGATGAACCCGCTCGGGCTGCACATCCGCTCCTTCGGCCCGCCGACGAAGCAGGAGTTGCGGCACGACTTCCTGTGGCGGGTACGGCGGGCGCTGCCGCCCCCCGGCTACGTGGGCGTGTTCAACCGCTCGCACTACGAGGACGTGCTGATCGCCCGGGTGGAGGGCCTGGTCGACGAGGCCACCTGGCGGTCCCGCTACGAGATCATCAACGACTTCGAACGGGAGCTGGCCGAGCAGGCGGTGAGCGTGGTGAAGGTCATGCTGCACATCTCCCACGCCGAGCAGGGCGAGCGGCTGATGGAGCGGCTCACCGACCCGACGAAGTACTGGAAGTACAACCCCAGCGATCTGGACACCCGGGCCCGATGGGACGAATACCAGGCCGCGTACGCCGAGGCGCTCCAGCGATGCGGCACGGACGCCGCCCCCTGGTTCGTGGTGCCGGCGGACCGCAAGTGGTTCCGCGACTGGGCGGTGGCCCACCTGCTGCGGGAGACGTTCGACGGTTTGGATCTGGGGTATCCGGCTGCCGATTTCGACGTAGAACGGGAGCGTGCCCGGTTACGTGACCAGGGCTCAGAGTAGTCAGGTTAACGGAAGGTGAACGAGCGGTGAATCGGCTCTGACCAGGGGTGGGCCGGTCGATGCCCGGTTCGGCCGGGTCCCTAGCATGCCCAGAGCAGGTGCCCCCCGGGGCGACGGCCACCCTTCCACCGACACGACGAGGTCCGTGCTGTGAAGTTTTCCTTCCGTCCCACCGAGGGCGCCTTCTACGAGCTCTTCACCAGGGCCGCGCAGAACCTGGTGAAGGGGACCGACCTGCTCAACGAGCTGGGTCTGCCCGGCGCGGACGTGCAGTCGATCAGCGAGCGGCTGACCGAGGTCGAGCACGACAGCGACCAGATCACCCACGATCTCTACAAGAAGATCAACTCCACCTTCATCACGCCGTTCGACCGGGAGGACATCTACCGGCTGGGCTCGCTGCTCGACGACGTGATGGACCACCTGGAGGCGGTCGGCAACCTGCTCTACCTGTACGGCCTCACCAAGCTCCCGTCGCTCCCGCGCGAGCTGCACGAGCTGGTGAACGTGCTCGACCAGCAGGCCAAGCTCACCGCCGAGGCGATGCCCCGGCTGAAGTCGATGAAGGATCTCGAGGACTACTGGATCGAGTGCAACCGGCTGGAGAACGACGGCGACCAGGCCTACCGGATGCTGCTCGTCCGCCTCTTCTCCGGTGAGTACGACGCGCTCACGGTGCTGAAGATGAAGGAGGTGGCCGACGAGCTGGAGGCCGCCTGCGACGCCTTCGAGCACGTGGCCAACACCGTCGAGACCATCGCGGTCAAGGAGTCCTGATCCTGTGAGCCCCGAACTCATCGCCGTGCTGGCGGTGATCGCGGTCGCCATGGCGTTCGACTACACGAACGGCTTCCATGACGCGGCCAACGCGATCGCCACCAGCATCTCGACCCGGGCGTTGACACCCCGGATCGCTCTCGGCCTGGCCGCTGTCGGCAACTTCGTCGGCGCGCACTTCGGCGCGGGGGTGGCCAAGACCGTCGGCGACGGACTGGTCACGCTCCCGACCGGGGTGGAGAGCCTCGGCGTGGTCTTCGCCGGGGTGCTCGGCGCGATCGCCTGGAACCTGATCACCTGGTACTTCGGCCTGCCGTCCTCCTCCTCGCACGCCCTGTTCGGCGGCCTGGTCGGCGCCACGCTGTTCGCCGCCGACGGCATCGTCCAGTGGGGCAACATCGTGGAGAAGGTCCTCCTCCCGATGGTGCTCTCCCCGGTGGTCGGCCTGGTGCTCGGCTTCCTGGTGATGCTGGCGATCATGTGGCTGTTCCGGAAGGGGCAGCCGGGCAAGCTGAGCCGCGGCTTCCGTTGGGCGCAGACCGTGTCCGCCGCCGCCATGTCGGTCGGTCACGGCATGCAGGACGCCGCCAAGACCATGGGCATCATCGTGCTGGCGCTCTACACCGGCGGTTTCCAGGACAGCAAGACGCACATCCCGGGTTGGGTCTTCTGGACCTCCGCGACGATGCTGGCGCTCGGCACGTACGCGGGCGGCTGGCGGATCATCCGCACCCTGGGCCGGAAGATCATCGACCTGGGCCCGGCGGAGGGCTTCGCGGCCGAGACCGTGGCCAGTGCGGTGCTCTACTTCAACGCACTGGTGCTCAAGGCGCCGATCTCCACCACCCACACGATCACCTCGGCGATCATGGGTGTGGGCGCGACCAAGCGGCTCTCCGCGGTCCGCTGGAACGTGGCCGGCAACATCGTGATCGCCTGGATCATCACGTTCCCGGCCGCGGCCGCGATCGCCTGCCTCGCGTACCTCCTGGTCCGCCCGCTGTTCTAAGGAAGGGCCCCCGCTTAACGTTTTCGGTATAGGCGGGGGCCCTTCTTAACGCTCCGGTGTTGAGGAAGGGCCCCCGCCTACGCGTAGGAGACGCCGATCCGGGCCTTGATGTCGTCGATCAGCGCCATGATCTCCAGCGTGGCGGCGTGCGGCACCAGCGGGCTCTCGGTCAGCCCGGCCGCCAGGCAGCGCCCCACCTCGATCGCCTCGTACTGGTAGCCGCCGCCGGTCATGTCCGCCGCGATCGTCTCCGGCTCGGCGTCCAGGCGGTGCAGCACCGCCGACCCGGGCCGGAAGAACGGCTCGGGCAGGTCGATCCGGCCGGTGGTGCCGGTGATCGACGCGGTGATCGCGGTGGCCCCGACCATGCCGCAGCTCAGCGTCGCCACCGCGCCGGAGTCCCAGCCCAGGACGATGCCGCTGTTCTCGTCCACCGCCTCCGGGCTCAGCCGCGCCCACGCCTGCACGTGCTGCGGCGCGCCGAGCACCAGGTGGGCCAGGCTCAGCGGATACACGCCGAGGTCGAGCAGCGCGCCGCCGCCCAGCGCGGGATTCCGCATCCGGTGCTCGGGCGGGAACGGACCGGCCACCCCGAAGTCGGCCCGGACGTGGGTGACCTCGCCGATCGCACCGTCGGAGATCAGCTCCAGCATCCGCAGGATCAGCGGGTTCGTCCGCATCCACATGGCCTCCATGAAGAAGAGCCCGCGGGCGCGCGCCGTCTCCACCAGTTCGGTGGTGGTCGGTAGATCCAGCGTGCAGGGCTTCTCCACGAGCACTGCCTTGCCGCCGGCCAGGCAGGCGAGCGCCGCCTCGTGGTGTGCGGCGTGCGGCGTCGCCACGTAGATCGCGTCCAGGTCCGGGTCCGCGGCCAGTTCGGCCCAGGAGGCGTACGCCCGCGGCACGTCGTGCTGCCGCGCGAACGCCTCGGCGCTCTCCCGGGTCCGCGACCCGACCGCCACCAGCTCCGCCCCCGGCGCCAGCCGCAGGTCGGTGGCGAAGGCGGCGGCGATGTGTCCGGTGGCCAGGATTCCCCAACGCGTCATGCCGGCACGCTATCCCGCCCGGCGTCCACCCCCGCAGGATGATCCACCGATCGGGACGCGCGTCGGGCCCGCCCGGCGCCCGGCGTTGCGCCACCGCGTCCCGGCCGGCGGCCCGGCGTGCGCCGCCACGCCTCGGGCGGAGGTGCCGTGCCCGCCGAGACGGTTCGCGCGTCTCCGGTTCTCCGTGGCTCCCCGCCGCCCCATTCGGCGACAACGGAGCGTGAAGGTTGCGCAGAGTCATCGCCTCGGACAGTCTCCAGCGCAGATCCCGACCTCATCACTCGCTTAACGGACATAAAGGTCGGCCATCGGCCGGCGGCCCGCGACCGCGCGGCTGCCTTTGCTCTGCAGCCCTCCACGCAGCGGTCACCGTCGGTTGCTGCTGCGCCGATGGCTGCAGAGCAAAGGCGGCGGGGGACAGGTCTGGCGGGGCGGATCACCGCCACGCAGGGTGACAGGACGGGTTTGTCTCCGGGCGTTCCGCCGGCCGGTCCGTGCCCAGCGGGGCGGGGCCGGGCGGGGCGGGGCCGGGGGCAGGGCAGGATGAGCTGGCAGGACATGGCGGAGTCGACGCGGACGCTACCGGCGGTCCGCAGGGACGGTCGAACCGGGTGCGGTCGGGCGGCGGGATCCGGTCCGGCCGGATCGCCGTACCGGAACTAGGCTCGGGCGATGACGATCGACGGCTTCGCCGCCCCTCCCGCCCTGGTGGAGCACGCCCGCCGGTTCCACGCCGAGGGCGGTGTGCCCGCCGCGCCCCGGGTGGCCGCCACCGTGCTGCTGCTCCGTCCGGCCGGTGACGACTTCGAGGTCTACCTGATCCGGCGGGTGGCGGCGATGACGTTCGGCGGCATGTACGCCTTTCCCGGCGGCGGGGTGGACCGGTCCGACTCGGAGGCGCACCTCGGCTGGGCCGGGCCGGAGCCGGCGGCCTGGGGCGAGCGGCTCCGGCTCGACCCGGCGGACGCGCAGGCGGTGGTCTGCGCCGCCGCCCGCGAGGTGTTCGAGGAGGCGGGCGTGCTGCTGGCCGGCGCGGACGGCGACACCGTGGTGGGCGACGTGAGCGGCGACGACTGGGAGGCCGCCCGGCAGGACCTGGTGGGCCGGCGTACCGGCTTCGCCGACCTGCTGGCCGGGCGTGGGCTCACGCTCCGGTCGGACCTGCTGCTGCCGTGGACCCGGTGGATCACGCCGGAGTTCGAGCCGCGACGCTTCGACACGTACTTCTTCGTCGCCCTGCTGCCCGAGGGACAGCGGACCCGCGACGTCTCCGGCGAGGCCGACCACACGCTGTGGCTGCGCCCGGCGGACGCGCTGGCCCGGGCCGAGGGGGGTGAGCTGACCATGCTGCCGCCGACCATGGTCACGCTGGCCGAGATCGCCGCCGCCGGCGACCTCGCGGGCGTGACCCGCGCGGCGGCGGAGCGAGATCCGGGTACGCCGATCCTGCCGCGCATCGAGGACCTGGACGGGCCCGAGCCGCGCTTCCTGATGCGGTGAGCGGGACCCCGGCCGGTGAGCCGGGATCCCGCCGCACACCTCAGCCGAAGCGGCCGGTGATGTAGTCCTCGGTCTTCTTCTGGGTGGGGTTGCTGAAGATCTTCTGGGTGTTGTCGTACTCGATCAGCCGGCCCGGGTCGCCGGTCTTCTCGATCGAGAAGAACGCGGTCCGGTCGGACACCCGCGCGGCCTGCTGCATGTTGTGCGTGACGATGATGATGGTGAACTTGTCCTTGAGCTGGAACATCAGGTCCTCGATGGCCAGCGTGGAGATCGGGTCCAGCGCCGAGCACGGCTCGTCCATCAGCACCACCTGCGGCTCGACCGCGATGGTGCGGGCGATGCACAGCCGCTGCTGCTGACCGCCGGAGAGGCCGGCGCCCGGCTTGCCGAGGCGGTCCTTCACCTCGTCCCACAGGTTCGCCGAGCGGAGCGCCTTCTCGGCCGCCTCCTCCAGGATCGACTTGCGCCGCACGCCGTTGAGCCGCAGCCCGGCCACCACGTTGTCGAAGATGCTCATGGTGGGGAACGGATTCGGCCGCTGGAAGACCATGCCGATCATCCGGCGGACCGCGGTGACGTCCACGTCGCGGTCGTAGATGTCCTGCCCGTCGATGGTCAGGTTGCCCTCGACCCGGGCGCCGGGCAGCACCTCGTGCATCCGGTTGATCGACCGCAGGAACGTCGACTTGCCGCAGCCCGACGGCCCGATCAGGGCGGTCACGGTCTTCGGCTCGACGGTCAGGTTGATGTTCTCGATCGCCTTGAAACCGCCGTAGTAGGCGGTCACGTTGGCGGCCTCGACACGCTTGGCCATGGTGGCGGTACCTCCGGGGTTCATCGGCCGAGCCGGTTTCGACGGGCCAGCAGCTTCGCCGCGACGGTCAGCACGAGGACCAGGGCGACCAGGGTCAGCGCCGCGGTCCACGCCCGCGCCGGCGAGTACTTCGAGGCCTCGCCGGCCTGCTGGTAGACGAAGAGGGCCAGCGACGACTGGTTGTTCTCGAACGGGTTGAAGTTGATCGCCGCGCCGCCGCCGGCGACGAGCAGCACCGGCGCGGTCTCACCGGCGGCCCGCGCGACCGCGAGCATGATGCCGGTGACGATGCCGGGCAGCGCGGTCGGCAGCACGACCCGCAGGATGGTCTTCCACTTCGGTACGCCGAGCGCGTACGCGCCCTCGCGCAGCGGCGCCGGCACCAGCCGGAGCATCTCCTCGGTGGAGCGGACCACGGTGGGCAGCATGAGCACGCTCAACGCCAGGGCGGCGGCGAAGCCGGAGAAGCTCGGCCGGCCGTCGTTGAACCAGGGCGAGACGATCAGCACCCAGAAGGCCAGCACGAACAGGCCGGTGACGATCGACGGGATGCCGGTCATCACGTCCACGAAGAAGCGGATGGCGAACGCGAACCGGCCCCGGCCGTACTCGACCACGTAGATCGCGCAGAGCACGCCGAGCGGCACGGTGATCAGCGCGGCGATGCCGACCTGCTCCAGCGTGCCGATGATCGCGTGGTAGGCGCCGCCGTTGGCGTCCCGCGCCCCGATGTTGTTCATCGAGGTGCCGAAGAAGTCGGCGTCCAGCCGCTCGGAGCCCTTGCTCACCAGCGTCCAGACCACCGACGCCAGCGGCAGCACGGCCAGCACGAAGGCGGAGTGGATCAGCGCGCTCCAGATCCGGTTGCGGGCCGACCGCCGGCCCTCCACCGCGTTCGCGGCGGCGAAGAGACCGACCAGGTAGAGCAGCACGCCGAGCACCACGACCAGGACCGGGCCGCCGATGCCGGCGCCGTAGACCAGGCCCGCGGCGAGCAGCAGCGCCGCGACGGCGACGGCGGGCGCGGCGTACGCGGGAAGCCGCCGGGCCCGCAGCGTGGCCGGCTGGGCCGGCGGGCGCGGGCGACGGGTGGTGAGAGTGGAGGTCATGCCGCGGACTCCGTGAACTCGCGCCGCCGGTAGATGATCGCCCGGGCGGTGATGTTGACGATCAGCGTGATCGCGAAGAGGACCAGGCCGGAGGCGATCAGCGCGCCCCGGCCGGTGTCGTTCGCCTCGGCGAACCGGTTGGCGATGTTGGCGGCGATCGAGTTGCCGCCGCTCTGCAGGATGTTGAACGAGATGGCGTACGTCGAGCCGAGGGTCAGCGCGAGCGCGATGGTTTCACCGAGCGCCCGGCCCAGGCCCAGCATCACCGCGGCGATGACACCCGGCCGGCCGTACGGCAGGACCGCGGTGCGGATCATCTCCCAGCGGGTGGCGCCGAGCGCGAGCGCGGCCTCCTCGTTGGCGGTCGGGGTCTGCCGGAACACCTCGCGGGAGAGCGAGGTGACGATCGGCAGCACCATGATCGCCAGCACCACGGAGCCGAGCAGGATCGAGCTGCCGTACGGGCCGTCGCCGAAGATCGGGATCCAGCCGAAGTACGTGTGCAGCCAGGCGGAGAGGTCGGCGACCGGGCCGGCGAAGTAGTCGCGGCCCCAGAGGCCGAAGACCACGCTCGGCACGGCGGCCAGCAAGTCGATCAGGAAGCCCAGGCTGTTGCCGAGCCGGCGCGGGGCGTAGTGCGACAGGTAGAGGGCGATGCCCAGCGCGACCGGCACCGCCATGAACAGCGCCAGCAGCGAACTCAGCACCGTGCCGAAGGCGAGCGCGCCGATGCCGAACTTGGGCGGGTTGTCGTTCGGGAACCAGCCCTCGAAGGTCCAGAACGATTCGGTGTTGGCCCGCAGCGCCGGTACGGCCTTGGCGATCAGGAAGATCGCGATGGCCGCGATGATGATCAGCACGGTGCTGCCGGCGGCCAGGGTCAGGCCGTGGAACACGCGTTCCGCGCCGAAGGCGCGGGCGCGCGGGAGGCCGCCGCCCCCGCCGAGGTCGCCGCCGGGGCGGCCAGGGTTTCCGGAGCGCTCGGCCACACGCGCCGAGGCACCGGCGGGCCGCTCGTGGCTCGTGGCCACGGGGGTCCCGCCGGTGCCGGCGTGCGCCGAGCGGTGAGGGGTATCACCCATCTGCTCGCTCGCTTCGAGTTGAGGAGGTGTCGTTCAGGGCGTCAGGCGAGGCTCTTGACGGCGGCCTCGACCTTGGTGCGGACGGCGTCCGGCAGCGGGGCGTAGCCCAGCTCGGCCAGCTCCTGCTGGCCCTCCGCGCTGGCGGCGTGGCCGAGCAGGCCCTTGACCAGCGGCAGCTTGTCGGCGGCGAGGCCCTTGCTGCAGACGATCTCGTAGGTCGCCAGGACGATCGGGTAGGCCCCGGCCTCCTTGGTGTTGTAGTCGATCGACATCTTGAGGTCGTTGCCCTGGCCCTCGAACTTGGCCCCGGCGATGGTCTTGCCGGCCGAGTCGCCGGTCAGCTCGACGAACTCGCCGGCGCCGTTCTTGATCTTGGCCATCTTCAGGCCCGAGTTCTCGGCGTACGACAGCTCGACGTAGCTGATGGTGCCCTCGGTGCTCTTGACCTTGCTGGCCACACCGTCGGACTTGGCCGCGCCGACGCCGCCCGGGGCCTTCCACGCCTTGGCGTTGCCGAAGGTCCAGTCCGCCTCGGCGGTCTTGGAGAGGTACTTGGTGAAGTTGTCGGTGGTGCCCGACTCGTCGGAGCGGTGCACCGCCTGGATCGCGGCCGACGGCAGCTTGGCGTCCGGGTTGTCGGCCTTGATCGCCGCGTCGTCCCACTTGGTCACCTTGCCGGCGAAGATCTTCGCCAGGGTGGCCGGGCTGAACTGGAGGTTGTCCGCGCCGCCGACGTTGTAGACGACCGCGACCGGGCCGATCACCATCGGCAGGTTGAGGGCCTGGCCACCGGCGCACTTGGCGTCGGCCTGCGGCTGCTCCTCCGGCTTGAGCGCGGAGTCGGAGCCGGCGAAGTCGGCGGTGCCGGCGATGAACGCCTGGATGCCGGCGCCGGAGCCGCTCGGCTCGTAGTTGATCGTGGTGCCCGCGCACTTCTGCTGGTAGGCCTTGATCCACTCGGCCATGGCGTTCTTCTGCGCGGAGGAGCCCTGCGCGTTCAGCGTGCCCTTGCCGCAGTCGACGGCGGCGGCGGAGCCGGAGGCGGAACCGCCGGCCGGCTCGTTGTTGTCCGAGCCGCAGGCGCTGAGACCGAGAACCGCGGTAAGAGCGAGACAGGCGATGGCGCCGTGCCGCTGGAGCTTCACTTCAGGGGTTTCCCTTCACGTCTTTGGTCAGGTCGCCCGGGGTTGCCGGGGGCCGGCGCTGACCGGCTTGACGTGAAAGTTAGGAGGGCCAGGTGGACGGTTCGCCGGTCGGAAGTGAACGGGGGATGAACACGCCCGGCCGGCGGGATGGCCGTAGGCTGAGGGGGGCCTGTCCATTTCGTGAACTCGCGGCCCGCTATCGCCTTTAGGGCGATTTATCCGGGCAGTCGTTACCGTGCCGAGCTGTCCGCGTGATGCTCCCGTGACCGCCCGCCGAGGTCTCCGCCGCCGCTCAGTCGCGGTGGTAGTTGACGTGCGCGGACCAGCGGGCGAAGCCGAGCCGCTCGTAGAGCGCGACCGCCCCGGTGTTGCTCTCGTCGACGTAGAGCATCACCCGGTCGAGCCCGCGTCGGTCGCGCAGGTAAGCCAGGCCGGCGGCGGTGAGCACCCGGCCGAGCCCGCCGCGGTGGACGGACGGGTCGACGCCGAGCACGTAGACCTCGCCGATCCGGGCCGACCCCTGCCGCTCGTGCACCTTGGTCCAGTGGAAGCCGAGCAGCCGGCCGGTGGCGGAGTCGGTCGCGAGCAGGAAGCCGGCCGGGTCGAACCACGGCTCGGCGAACCGGACGCGCAGGTCGTCGAGGGTCCACCGGCCCTGCTCGGGGTGCTGGGCGAACGCCGCGTTGTTGACCGCCAGCCAGGCCTCGTCGTCCGCGCCGGGACGGAACGCCCGCAGCTCGACGCCCTCCGGCAGGGTCGGGGCGGGCACCGCCTCGGTGAGCGGGCGGCGGAGCTGCCAGAGCACCCGGGCGCGGGCGAAGCCCAGGTCGACCGCGAGCGCGGCGGCGGACGGGTGGTCGCCGTGCGCCCAGGCGCGCAGCGGCCCCGTGGCGGCGGCCAGCACCCCCCGGGCCAGCGCCCGGCCGGTGCCCCGACGCCGGTACGCCGGGTGCACCACCAGTTCCACGCCGACGCCCTCGGCCGGCGCGGTGGTGTCCAGGTGCGCGTACCCGGTCAGGGTGCCGTCCGCGCCGCGGGCGGTGAGGTGCACGGCCGCTGCCCCGGGGTCGCGCAGCCGCAGCAGCACGTGCTCGTCCAGCGGGTCGGCGCCGTCGGCGTCGCCGGCCGTCCGGGCCAGGGCCAGCACCTCCGCCACCTCGGGTGCGGCCAGCCGGTCGGCGGCCCTCACCCGGTCACCGGGAACCGATGCGTCGGATCCGTCGCCACTGGTCTGCTCGGTGCTGCCCATGCCCGTCACGGTAGTGGCCGGCGGGCCGTCGTTCTCGGCACGGCGGCGGGGTGGGCGGTGGCGCTCGTCACGCGGCGCCGGTGGGCAGCGGCTCCAACTCGAACCGGCCCAGCAGTTCGGGCAGCAGCCGCTGCAACGCGGCGACCGTGCCCGAGCGGTCCCCGCCCGCGTCGTGCATCAGCACGATCGCCCCCGGGGCGGTCTGCGTACGGACCGTCGTCTCGATCGCGGTGGGGCCCGGTGTCTTCCAGTCCGACGGGTCGACGCTCCAGTGCAGCGGGGTGAGACCCATCGCCGCGCAGGCGGACATCACCTGAGGTGTCCAGACACCGCCCGGCTGCCGGTAGTAGGCGATCCGGGCGTGCGGGGCGGCGGCCAGGATCGCGTCGTTGGTGCGGGTCAGGTCCGCCCGGATCGTCTCCGGGGTGCGCCTGCCGAGGTTGACGTCGTGCTTCCAGGAGTGGTTGCACAGGGTGTGGCCCTCGGCGGCGATGGACCGCACCAGGTCCGGGTAGCTCTCCGCGTTCTCGCCGACGACGCAGAACGTGGCCTTCACGCCGTACTGGCCGAGCAGGGCGAGCACCTGCGGCGTCCAGCGGGGGTCGGGGCCGTCGTCGAAGGTCAGCGCCACCCGGGCGGAGCCGGTGCTGACGTGCGCGCCGTACGGGCCGTCGCCGTCGGCGGTGTCCGGCACGGTGTCCGGCGTCGGGTCCGCGCCGGGCGTGCCGGGGCCGTCGCTCGGCGGCTGGTCGGCGTAGCGCGGGCCGTAGGCCGAGGTGGTCGCGCCCGCGGTCGACGGGTGGCGTTCGGGCACCAGGCTGTGGCCCAGCGCGTACGCGGAGGCCAGCAGCCCGGCGAGCACCGCGGTCACCACCGTCACCGCCTTCAGCGTCGAGCCGGACATCAGTGGTACCGGCCGTTCGCCGCCCCCGTGGTCAGCACGTACACCGTTGGCCCCCCTCAGCCCTGACGAATCCGGCAGTCAGGATATGGGCGGCGAGAAGGCCAAATGGGGCATATAGGAAAAGTGCCCCCGGTGGGGGTGGCGGTCAGACCGGCAGCGGCGCGGGCTCCGACTCCGGCAGCGAGCGCGACGGCGGCACCACGAACTTGTAGCCGACCTGGCGGACCGTGCCGATCATCGACTCGTACTCCGAGCCGAGCTTGGCGCGCAGCCGCCGGACGTGCACGTCCACCGTGCGGGTGCCGCCGAAGTAGTCGTAGCCCCAGACCTCACGCAGCAACTGGTCCCGGGTGAAGACCCGGCCCGGGTGCTGGGCGAGGAACTTCAACAGCTCGAACTCCTTGTAGGTCAGGTCGAGCGGCCGGCCCTTGAGCTTGGCGGCGTAGGTGTCCGGGTCGATGTTCAGCTCGCCGGCCCGGACCGAGCCGCCGGCTCCGGCCATGGCGTTGCTCAACCGGCCGACCGCCAGGCGCAGCCGGGCCTCCACCTCGGCCGGACCGGCCGCGGCGAGGATGACGTCGTCCACGCCCCAGTCGGCGTTCAACGCGATCAGACCGGCCTCGGTCACCACCGCGACAAGCGGCACGCCGAGCCCGGTCGCGTGCAGCATCCGGCAGGTGGCCCGCGCCTCGCTCAACTCGGAGCGGGCGTCCACCAGGACGGCGTCCGGGGTCGGACCGGACACCAGGGTGCGCACGTCGCGGGGCGCGGTGCGCACCGAGTGCGGCAGCAGGTCGAGTGCCGGCAACACCGCCGACGGCTCACCCGCCCGTGCGGTCACGAGCAGCAGGAGCTCCACGATCACCTCCGTCCCGGCGGCCCTTCGGCCGCGCGCGACCAGCGGCACACCCGGTCGGGGTGGCGCTGTGAACTTGCGTGGGTCCCGGCGTCGCTGACGGGCGGGGTAACGGGTTGAGCGTAACGGATGGTCCGACCGTCACCTTCGCGCCTTTTCCCGTTTGCCCTTTCTGCCCTCGAACGCGGCGCAGGTTTTAACGTTGCCGAAACCGTGACCTCCGCCGGACCGCCCGGGTCTGGCACGATCGGGGCGTGTTTCCCTCCACCTCGCGCGACGGCGGTCGTGACCCGTGGGCCGACGGCCCGTCCACCGGGCCGTCCGGCCCCGCCCCTGGCTACCCGCCCGCCCCGCGCACCGGGCCGGCCGAGGAGGAGCGGCGGGAGCGCAAGGGCCCCCGCCGGCTCCGCAAGGGCGGCCCCGGCCGGCGCTCCGACGACGCCTCCGAGGAGGCGCCCGACGAGGAGGCCCCGCCGGTGGAGTTCCGCCGGCCGCTGGCGTTGACCGTGGCCGGCTTCGCCGCGCTGCTCGCCACCGGCCTGGTGCTCGGGGCGCAGACGGCGGGCCCGGGGCACCGACTGCCGTTCGCCGTCGTCATCTTCGGTGTCCAGATGCTCTACGTGCTCGCCTGGACGATGGCCATGCGGCCGCCCGCGCTGCTCGTCGTCGCGCTGGTCAGCGCCGGCACCGCGGCGATCGCGGACATCGCCGCCGTGCAGTCGGACATCGCCGGCCTGGCCCCGCTCGGCTACGCCGCGCTCGCCGGCCTCGTGCTCGGCGTGCTCGGGCAGCTCGTCCGCCGGGTGGACCGGGTCCGGGTCACCGACTCGCTGGGCGGCACCCTGCTCATCGTGGTGGGGGTGGTCGCGTTCGCCTCGCTGATCGTGCTCAGCCGGATCCCCAAAGGCACCCAGGCGATCACCGTCTGCCTCACCGCCGCCGGGGTGGCCCTGCTGGTGGCGCGGCTGACCGACGCGGTGGCGCCGTGGCCCCGGCTCGCCCCGCAGGTGCCCCGCGGCGCGGCCGGTGTGGTGGTGGGCGCCATGCTCGGCACGCTGACCAGCGCCGTGCTCGGCAGCTATCTGGTCGGCTTCACCCCGACCAGCGCCGCGCTGGTCGGCGTGGTCACCGCGGCCACCGCCGTGCTGGCCGACCTCGCCGTCGGCTACGCCGAGGCGGGCCGGCTGATGGCCGGCGAGCCGCCGACCATGTGGGTGGCCCGGCACATGCAGGGACCGCTGGGCGGCTTCGCGCTCGCCGCGCCCGCCGCGTACGCCATGTGCGTGCTCTTCCTCTGAGCGCCCGATTGGAGAAGTCTCGCCCCGGGTAAGTACGGTGGCGCCGCGAGACGCGGTGTCGGTGGCGAGGACTGGAGGCGGCGTGGCAGAGGCGTACCCGGCGGAGGGCCGGCCCCGTCGCCGGGGTCGGAAGGTGCTGATCGGTTTCGTCGTCCTGCTGCTGGTGCTGGCCGGGCTGCTCGTCGTCGCCGACCGGGTGGCGGCCGGGGTCGCCGAGCGGGCCATCGCCGACCAGGTTCGGCAGGAGCTGGCGAAGCAGGACGCGCAGTCCGCCGCGCCCAAGGTCGAGGTGGGTGGCTTTCCGTTCCTCAACCAGGTGCTGGCCGGGAAGTACGAGCACATCTCGATCCAGTTGACCGACGTGAAGGGCAACGTGCAGGGCGGCGCGGTCGACGTGCCGAAGCTGGACGTGGATGCCCGCAACGTGACCGCCTCGCTGGACACGCTCCGCTCCGGCCGGGGCGACGTGGTGGCCCAGACCGTCGACGGGCGGGGCACCGTCACCTACGACAGCCTGGCCGAGCTGATCAAGCGGCCCGGCCTCAAGCTCGGCGAGCGCGACGGCAAGCTGACGGTCACCGCCCCGGCCGACATCCTCGGCATCAAGCTGACCGTGAACGGCACCGCCGACGTGACCGTGGCCGGCGGCAAGGTGGCGCTGCGCTTCAACGACCTCACCGCCGAGGGCCTGCCGAACGTGGCGCTGGCGCGCACGTTGCTGTCCAACTACGCCAAGAGCATCTCGATCGACGTGCCGCTGCCGGAGCTGCCGTTCCAGCTCAACCTGCGCAAGGTGGAGCCGCGTCCGGAGGGCCTGGTGGTCACCGCGGACGCCAAGGACGTCCCCATCAATTCCGCCGGCTGAAAGCCGGCCTGCCGGATCAACTCCGCCGGCTGATCTCGCATCTCGCATGCTGGTCGGGCCGGTGCCCACATGCCGGTCCGGCTGGTAGTGTCCCACCCCATGGGGACCCACCTCACCAAACGGCGCGCGGTCGACCTGTGCCGCGTGGCCACCTGCCTGTGTCGCCCCGTCATCTGACGGCGGGGCTGTCTCCGGCCGCCTGAGCGGCCACGGCACCAAGGGTCCAACCCCCCTCAACGCCCGGCAGCGGCGCCGTCGCACGTACCCGTGATCCGTTCCTAGCTCTGGGTCCCGCGCGTGGTGCGACAGCCACCGACTTCGATCTCCGCGCGCAGGCTCACCACCCATCCTCACCAGGGAGTGATCTGATGAGTCGCGACACCGCACTCGTCTCGGCCGAGTGGGCCGAGAAGAACCTCGACGCCCCGGGCGTCGTCTTCGTCGAGGTCGACGAGGACACCTCGGCCTACGACACCGGCCACCTGGCCGGCGCGATCAAGCTCGACTGGAAGACCGACCTCCAGGACCAGGTCCGGCGGGACTTCGTCAACCAGGAGCAGTTCGCCGCGCTGCTCTCCGAGCGGGGCATCGCCAACGACGACACCGTCGTCCTCTACGGCGGCAACAACAACTGGTTCGCCGCGTACGCGTACTGGTACTTCAAGCTCTACGGCCACCGCGACGTGAAGCTGCTCGACGGCGGCCGCAAGAAGTGGGAGCTGGACGCCCGCCCGCTGGTGAAGGACGCGGTGACCCGCCCGGCCACGCAGTACGTCGCGCAGGCGCCGGACACCTCGATCCGCGCGTTCCGCGACGAGGTGGTCGACGCCATCGGCACCAAGAACCTGGTCGACGTGCGCAGCCCCGACGAGTACGCCGGCCGGCTGCTCGCCCCCGCCCACCTGCCGCAGGAGCAGGCGCAGCGGGCCGGGCACGTGCCGACCGCGATCAGCGTGCCGTGGTCCAAGGCGGCCAACGAGGACGGCACGTTCAAGTCCGACGACGAGCTGCGCAAGATCTACGCCGCCGCCGGGCTGGACGACGACAAGGAGACCATCGCCTACTGCCGGATCGGCGAGCGCTCCTCGCACACCTGGTTCGTGCTCCAGGAGCTGCTCGGGCACCGCAACGTGAAGAACTACGACGGATCCTGGACCGAGTACGGCTCGCTGGTCGGTGTGCCGGTGGCGCTCGGCGACGAGCCCGGGGAGGCGTGACCATGACCGCTCCGACCGCTTCGACCGCTGCCGGCTGCGCCGCGCCGGACCAGTCCGCCCCGCTCCCGGCCAGCCTGGACCTGGAGAACGAGACAGTCATCACCGGCCAGGTGCTCGCCGAGTCCGGCGAGGCCGTGCCCGGCGCGTACGTCCGGCTGCTCGACTCGACGGGCGAGTTCACCGCCGAGGTGGTGACGTCCCCGACCGGTCAGTTCCGGTTCTTCGCCGCGCCGGGCTCGTGGACCCTGCGGGCGCTCTCCCGCCACGGCAACGGCGACACCACGGTCGCCGCCGCCCGCGGCATCAACGAGGTCACCGTCACCGTGAAGGTGTAAGGAAGGGCCCCTTGTTAACGCTCTCGGCATAGGCGGGGCCCCCGCTTAACAACGTGCATCGGCTCGGGCCGGTCATCCCAGTCCACGGGTGGCCGGCCCGAGCCGTTGCCGGCTCAGAACGTGCAGCCGTACGCAGCGGGCCCGCGCGCCGGGTCGTGCCGGGCGGGTCGCCGGAGCGTGACACCATGGCCCGGTGAGCGCCGTCCCGCCGGGGTACGCCCCGCCGTCCCGTCCCGACCAGCAGCCGACCGGCAGCCGCCGGCAGCGCTGGCTGGTGGTCGCCACGGTGGTGTGGGCCGTGCTGCTCGCCGGGCTGACCTGGTGGTCGGTCCGCAACGACCCGCCCACCGTCAAGGAGCAGCGCTCGCTGGACCAGGCCGGTCCGGTGGTGGACCGGGCGATCGGCGAGCTGAGCGCCGCGATCGGGACGGCCGGGGTGCCGGCGCTGCTGCCCGACCGGTTGACGCGGGACTGCCGGGTGACCCCGCTGGAACGGGGCGCGGACCTGGAACGCGGCATCGAGGTGGCGACCGCCGGCGACGACGCCCGCGCCGCGCTGCGCCAGGTGGCCGACCGGCTGCCGGCCCGGTGGCGGGCGGGCGTCTCGACGTACGACGGGGAGCCGCTGCTGCGCGCGGACGCCGGCGACTTCGTGGCGGTCGAGGGCCGGCCCGGCGGGCCGGGGCGGGTGCTGTTGACCGCCGCCACCGGCTGCCGCCCGGTCGGTGCGGGTTACCGGCCGCCGGCCGCCGACGCCGCCGGGGAGTCCGCCGCGCTGGCCCGCGTGTTGGGCCGCTGGGGTGGCGCGACCGGGTCGGTGCAGGTGCTGACCGCGCCCTGCCCCGGTGGCGGGACCACCCGGACCGCCCGGGCCGAGGCGGCCGCGCCGGCTGACCAGCGGCTGGCCCCCGCGTTCGGCGCGGGCGCCGCGCCGGTGGTGGACTCCCTCGACAGGTACGCCCGGGAGGGCGACCCGGCGGTGCTGGCGGAGCGGGCCGGCGAGCGGGTCCGGGTGGCCGTCACCACGTCCTGTCCGGCCTGAGCCGGCGCGGGCCTCAGGGCCGGCGGCCCTCGTCGGCCGTGCGGCTGCGGCCCAGCGCGTCCACCCGACCCCACCGGCCCGGGATGTCGAGCAGCTCCACCCGACCCATCCCGGGCGGCACCGCCGGGTCGATGATCAGGTGCTCGCCCTGCGGCTCCAGCCCCAGCATCACCCGCAGCAGAAGCAGTGGCGTGCCGGCGGACCAGGCCTGCGGGCTGCACGCGGTCGGATACTCCACCGGATAGTCGGTGAGGCCGCGCTCGTAGCCGGCGAACGCCTCCGGGAGCCGCCCGTCGAAGTAGCGGGACGCGCTGAGCATCGCGTCGCAGATCCGGCCGGCCTCCTCCCGGAAGCCGTACCTCCACAGGCCCCAGGCGATGATCGAGTTGTCGAACGGCCACACCGTGCCGACGTGGTAGCCGATCGGGTTGTAGCGGCCCTGGTCGTCGGCGAGCGTCCGGACCCCCCAGCCGGAGAAGAGGCGCGGTCCGAGCAGGTGCGCGGCGACCGCCGGGGCGCGGGACTCGTCGACGATGCCGCTCCACAGCAGGTGGCCGATGTTGGAGGCGAGCGCGTCCACGTGCCGCCCCTGCGGGTCCAGGGCCAGCGCGTAGTACTCCCGCTCGGGAATCCAGAAGTCGCGGTTGAACCGCTCCTTCAGCGCCGCGGCCTCGCGTTCCAGCCGGTCCGCGTACGCCGGGTCGCCCCACAGCTCGCGGGCCATCCGGGCGCCGCGGCGCTTGGCGTCGTACGCGTACCCCTGTAGCTCGCAGGTGGCCCGGGGGAACGGCGGCAGCCGGCCGTCGGAGTAGGAGATGCCGTCGGGGGAGTCCTTCCAGCACTGGTTCGGCAGCCCGCTCTCCGGGTTGCGGGTCATGTACCAGACGTAGCCGGTGCCGAGCAGGTCCCCGTACGTGTCGAGCCAGGCCAGCGCCGCCCGGGTCTCCTGTTCGAGCTGGCGGACCAGCGTCGTGTCCCCGGTCCACCGCTCGTACTCGTCGAGCAGGATCACGAAGAGCGCGGTGGTGTCGGCCGCGCCGTAGTAGGGCGAGTGCGGTTGTTCCTCGAAGCCGGCGGTCTCGCCGTACCGCAGCTCGTGCAGGATCTTGCCGGGTTCCTCGTCCCGGAAGTCGTCGATCCGGCCGCCCTGCAACCCGGCGAGCATGAGGATGGTCGGCTGGATCATCTCGGGCAGGAACGGCAGGATCTGGAGCGAGGTGAAGATGCTGTCCCGGCCGAACAACGTCATGAACCAGGGCAGGCCGGCGGCGACCAGCCGGACGCCGAGCGTGATCGACTCGTACCGGAGGGCGGCCAGGTCGTTGAGGCTGCGCCGGTAGGCCCCGGCGAGCGGCTCGCAGTCGCAGCCCAGCTTGGGCGCGTGCTCGACGAGCGCGGTCTGCTCGGCCTCGATGGCCGCCACCGAGCGGTGCCCACCGAGCGGCAGGGTGGCGCGGATGTCCTCGCCCCGCGCCCCGTAGATCACGGTGGCGACGTGCAGCCGGGTGGTCCACTCGCCGTGCGCCGGGATGCGGATCCGGAACGTCATCCCGTTCTGGTCGACCTCGGCCGGGGCGGTGCTGCTGATCCGCGCCTCTCGGTGGAAGCCCTGCCGGCGGTAGGTGAGCCGGAGGCTGTTCTCCGCCACGGTCGGCGTGGTGCGACCCTTCTTCTCCCGCTTGTGCTTGATCTCGAAGAGGTCGGCGAAGTCGGAGCCGATGTCGAGCCGGAGGCGGAACTCTTTCTCCTGCTCGGCGTGGTTGAGCAGGGTCAGTTCCTCGTCGAAGCTGCCGCCGATCGAGCGGCTGCGGATCACCGAGACCTCCGCGTCCAGGTAGTGCGTCGGTTCGCCGGGGACCATGAAGAACCGGGTCTTGTAGGACAGCGCGTCGTCGATGGAGAGGGCGTGCAGCAGTTGCCCGTCGAGGGAGAGGACCCAGGTGGAGAGGAACCGGGTGTCGAAGGAGAACAGCCCGGTGGGGAAGTCGTACGACGGTTCGATGTTGCCACGCCGGTCGCTGACCAGGAAGGTGTTGCCGTCGAGGATGCTCACCCGTTCCTTCACGCCGACCGCCGGACGTGCTCGCGGGCGGTCTCTCGCGGGTCACGGGCCCCGGGCGGGTCGGGCAGGAAGCGGCGGAGTGCCAGGAACAGCACCACGTGCCCGCCGAACGTGGCCTCGTTGCGCAGCACCACCGCCAGCGCGGCCTCGCGGCCGGTGACCAGTGCCTCGAAGAGTTGGGTGCCGACGGTCAGGATGGCATCCGCCGCACCCTCCTCCTGCCGGCTCACCCGGGCCGACCCGGGCGCCAGCGTCACGTACCAGTGTTCGGTGTGGTTGCCGTCGGCGAGGTCGATCCGGAGGGTGCCGCCGACCGGGCTGCGCAACAGGGCGGGCGCGCGCGCCGGCAACGACGCGAAGAACCGTTCGATCGCCTCACTCACATCCGAATGGTAGGCGGGGTCCCGGCATATCGGGTCAGGATCGGCGCACCGGGCAGAATGGACAACCCGGTGGGTGGTTCAGTAGACCAGGGCCTGCGCGCCCTCGGCCATCGCCTCCTCGACGAAGACCGCCGCCCCGGCGATCCGGACACCCGGAAGCACGTCGTCCGGGCCGATGTCCCGTCGAACCGCGCACTGGGTGCAGGCGGTCACCCGCCCGGTGGTCAGGATCACGTGCAGCAACTCGCCCAGCGGCGCCGAGTGCGGCAGCTCGAACGACTCCGCCCGGCCGGGCAGCGCGAACCAGGTGGACTCGCCGGTCAGCCAGAGCGACACGTCCACCCCGGCGGCGGCCGCGGTGGCGGCGACGGTGAACGCCTGGGCGCATCGTTCCGGGGCGTCCGCCCCGGCGGTGGCCTTGACGACGAGAGTGCGCGTCATGCCGCCCAGCATAGGATGGCCCGGATGGTTACCGAGATCGGGTTCGTCAGCCTGCTGGTCGCCGGCCTGGGCGCGCTCGCCGGTGGCCTGGTCTACGTCGCCGTGCGAATCGCAAGAGGTAAATGGTGAGTGAGAACCCGCTCCAGCCGCCGTGGCTGAACGCGCCCCCGGTCGAGGAGTACCCGTACGAGGAGAGTCACGACCTGCGCGTCGGCCCGAAGCTGCACCCCAGCCTGGACGGGCTGCTGCCGTACATCGGGGTGTGGCGGGGCCGGGGCCGGGGCGGCTTCCCGACGATCGACGACTTCGACTTCGCGCAGGAGATCCGGATCAGCCACGACGGCCGGCCGTTCCTGCACTACGAGTCGCGGGCCTGGATCCTGGACGAGCAGAGCCGCCCGGTCCGCCCGGCCGGCCGCGAGATCGGCTGGTGGCGCCCGGTGCTGGACGGCGAGCGGGTCACCGACGAGATCGAGGCGCTGATGAGCGTGCCGACCGGCGTGATGGAGCTGCACATCGGCAAGCGCAAGGGCACCCAGATCGAGTTCTCCACCGACGCGGTCGTCCGCACCGCCACGGCCAAGGAGGTCACCGCCGGCGCCCGGCTGTTCGGCATCGTCGAGGGCGCCCTGCTCTACGCGCAGGAGATGGCCGCCATGGGCCACCCGCTCAGCCCGCACCTCTCCGCCCGCCTCGTCCGGGTGGCCGGCTGACCGGAGCGGTGCGACGGCCGAACTATGATCGGAGGGTGTCCGAATCCTCCCTCGCGGAACTGCTCCGCTCGCGCGGGCTGCGGCTGACGGCGCAGCGGCAACTCGTCCTGCGGGCCGTCCTGGAGCTGGGGCACGCCACCCCGGAACAGGTGCACACGGCGGTCCGTGAGGTCGCGGCCGGGGTCAACATCACCACCATCTACCGCACGCTGGAACTGCTGGAACGGCTCGGCCTGGTCACCCACACCCACCTCTCGCACGGCTCGCCGACCTACCACGCGGCCGGTGAGCACCAGCACGTGCACCTGGTGTGCCGGGAGTGCGGGGCGATCGACGAGATCTCCCCGGAGATGCTCCGGCCGCTCGCCGACCAGTTGGCCGGGCAGCGCGGCTTCCAGGTCGACATCGGGCACGTGGCGCTCTTCGGGGTCTGCGGCCGGTGCGCACAGGACGGGGAAACCACATGATCGACATCGCCGGCGCGGTGACCACCGACGCCATCGACGAGCAGACCCGGGACCAGCCCGAGCCGGCCCACCGGGCGGCCGGGGTGGCCCCGGTGGCCGCGCACTACGGCGACCCGATGCGCGAACAGCGCGTCCTGGCCACCGGCGTGGGCCTGGTCGACAGGTCGCACCGGGGCGTGGTCGCGGTGCCCGGCGAGGAGCGGATCGGCTGGCTGCACACGCTGACCAGCCAGCACCTGGCCGCGCTGGCCCCGTGGCAGGGCACCGAGCTGTTGGTGCTCTCGCCGAACGGGCACGTGGAGCAGCACGCGCTCGTCGCCGAGGACGGCGAGACCACCTGGCTGGACACCGAGCCGGGGATGACCGCCGGCCTCCTGTCGTACCTGGAGAAGATGCGGTTCTTCAGCAAGGTCGACCCGCGCGACGCCACCGCCGGGCACGCGCTGCTGTCGCTGGTCGGGCCGGAGGCCGCCGGCGCGGTCGCCACGCTGGGCGTCGGCGAGCTGGCCGCGCCCGAACTGCTCGGGGTGCCGGGCCCCAAGTTCCGCACCGGCGAGCTGCCCGCGCGGCCCTCCGTGGTGTACGACGTCGCGCCGCTGCCGTCCGGGGGCTGGGCCCGGCGGGTGGCGCTCGGCGTCGACCTGCTGGTGCCCCGTCCCGCGATGGCCGAGGTGGTGGCGCGGCTGCGCGACGCGGGCGTGCCGGTGGCCGGGCTGTGGGCGTACGAGGCGATGCGGGTGGCCGCCCGCCGGGCCCGGGTCGGGGTGGACACCGACCACCGGACCATCCCCGCCGAGGTGGACCTGATCGCCCCGGCCGTGCACCTGGACAAGGGCTGCTACCGGGGGCAGGAGACGGTGGCCCGGGTGCACAACCTGGGCCGGCCGCCGCGCAAGCTGGCGCTGCTGCACCTGGACGGCATCGCCAGCGACCAGCCGCCGGCCGCCGGTACGCCGGTGACGGTGGACGGCCGGACGATCGGGTTCGTCGGCACCGCCGTGCACCACTACGAGCTGGGCCAGATCGCGCTCGCCGTGCTGAAGCGCAACACCCCCGACGACGCCCGCCTGATGGTGGGCGACAGCGCCGCCGCCGTCGACAGTTAAGGAAGGGCCCCTTCTTAACGCCTCCGGCAGAGGAAGGGCCCCCGCTTGGCACCCCTCACGCGGGAAGACTTGCGGTCGGGGAGCGGTCTAGGATCCGGGGCATGACGACAGGGACGTTGATCACGGTTGCCCCCACCGGCGCGGAGTCGGCCAAGGCGGAGGTGCCGGCGCTGCCGGTGACGCTCGACGAGCTGCTGCTGACCGCCAAGGAGTGCGAGGCGCTCGGCGCCGCCGTGATCCACGTCCACATCCGCGACGACGAGGCGCGGCCCACGCTCGACCAGGGGCGGCTGCGGGACACCGTGACGGCGCTGCGGGAGAGCACCGACCTGATCGTCCAGCTCTCCTCCGGCGGCGCGGTGACCGACCCGGAGGCGCACCGGCTCGCCGTGCTCGACGCCGCGCCGGACATGGCCTCCTGCACCATGGGCACGGTCAACTTCGGCGACGACGTGTTCCTCAACCGGTGGGAGTTCATCGTCGACCTGCACACCCGGATGCAAGAGCGCGGCGTCGTCCCCGAGTACGAGATCTTCGAGCTGGGCCACCTCACCGCGTTGCAGCGGCTGCTCGGCAAGTACGGCCTGCCGCACGGCGGGCACGTCCACGTCGACTTCGTGATGGGCGTGCCGGGCGGCATGCCGGGCACCACCGCCACCCTGGTGGCCGCCCAGCAGATGCTGCGCGACCTGCCGGAGGGCACCACGTTCTCGGCCACCGGCATCGGCCGCAGCACCATCCCGGTGATGCTGGCCTCGCTCTCCACCGGTGGCCACCTGCGGGTCGGCATGGAGGACACGGTCACCTACGCCAAGGGCCGCCGGGTGGAGTCCAACATGCAGCTCGTCGCGCGGGCGGTCGGCTTCGCCCAGCTCGCCCAGCGTCCGCCGCTGACCACCGCCCAGGCCCGCACGCTGCTCGGCGTGTAAGCGGCACACGAGCGCCCGCCCCTGTACGGCCGGGGCCGACGTCGCAGGTCACCCCGCTGCGGGCCGGCCGCGTCCCGTCGGTACCGTCCATCTTGTGGGAAAGACGTACGAGGGCGGCGTGCCGCTCGCCGAGGTGGTCCGGTCCGGGTTCGTGGAGGGCGTCCACCGTGGTTCCGTGGTGGTGCTCGACGCCGCCGGCTCGCCGGTCTCCGGGGCCGGTGACGTCGCCTCGCCGATCTTTCCCCGCTCGTCGAACAAGCCGATGCAGGCGATCGGCATGCTCCGGGCCGGGCTGCCGCTGACCGACCCGGCCGACGTGGCGCTCGTCGCCGCGAGCCACGCCGGCGAGGAGTTCCACGTCGAGCGGGTCGGCGCGTTGCTGCGGGACGCCGGGCTGGGCGAGGACGCGTTGCACTGCCCGCCGGACCTGCCGTTCGGCGAGGCCGCCCGGGAGGCGGTGCTGCGGGCCGGCGGGGGACCGTCGCGGGTGCTGATGAACTGCTCGGGCAAGCACGCCGGCATGCTGCGCACCTGTCTGGCCGCCGGCTGGTCGCTTGACGGTTACTGGCGGCCGGAGCATCCCCTCCAGCAGCGGCTGACCGCCACCGTGGAGGAGTTCGCCGGTGAGCGGGCGGCAGCGATCGGTGTGGACGGCTGCGGCGCGCCGGTGCACGCCCTCTCGCTGACCGGGTTGGCGCGCGCCTTCCTCCGGTTGGTCAGCGCCGAGCCGGGGACCGCGGAGCGGACCGTGGCGGACGCGATGCGGGCGTACCCGGAGATGGTCGGCGGCACCCAGGCCGACGACACCCGGCTGATGCGCGGCGTACCCGGGCTGCTGGCCAAGATCGGCGCGGAGGGTGTGATGGCGGCGGCGGTCCCGGGCGTCGGCGCGGTCGCCCTGAAGATCGACGACGGCGCGGCCCGCGCGCGGATGCCGGTGCTGACCTCGGCCCTGGCCCGCCTGGACGTCCGTGCCCCCATCCTCACCGAGTACGCCGAACTGCCTCTCCTGGGCGGCGGCCTCCCCGTGGGAGCCCTCCGCCCCCTCTGGTGACACCCCCCGCCGATCTTGCGTTTCCGGCCCTCGATTTCGCCCGCCGTGTCCGGTTCGCCGGGGCAGTAACTGCAAGATCGCCGGGTTGGGGCGGGGACGTCAGGGGAGGAAGTCGAGGAGGGCGGCGTTGGTCGGGGTCGGGCGCTCCAGGGGGAGCAGGTGGGCGGCGTCGGGGATGTCGGGGAGGCGTCGGCCCTGCGGGGCCTCGGCGGCGATGCGATCGGCCAGGCGGCGGATGTCGGGGAGGTCGTCGGCACCGGCGGCGGCGAGCACCGGCATGCGCAGCTCGGGCAGCCGGTCGACGGCCGGTGGGTCCAACTCGCCCACCTCGATCGCGCTGAGCGCCTGCTCGGCGGCGAGCGCCCGGCGGTCCATCTCCTCGGTGAACCGGACCAGTTCCGGGTCGACGTCCGCCGGCTGCCGGTTCGGGCCGACCACCCAGAACCGCACCTCGCCGGCGGCCGTGGCCGCGAAGTCCTCCGGATCCACGTCGCCGACCAGGTCCTCCCAGAGCTGCTCGGTCTCCTCGGACCACTCGTGGCCGGAGACCGGCGCGCCGAACAGCGCCAGCGCGCTGACCCGCTCCGGGTGGGCCAGCGCGGTGTCCACCGCGACCCGTCCGCCGAACGAGCAGCCGACAAGCGCGGCCCGCTCGACGCCGAGCGCGTCCAGCAGGCCGATCACGTCGTCGTGGTGGGCGAACGGGGTGGTCGGCAGCTCCGATTCGCCGTAACCGCGCAGGTCCGGGATGATCACCCGGTGCCGCTCGGCGAGCGCCGGCACCTGGGCGCGCCACATCCGCCGGTCCGCGATGCCGGCGTGCAGCAGCACCACGACGTTGCCGGCGCCGGCCTCGTCGTACGCGAGGCGGGCGCCGTTGATCTCGATCTTGGTCACGGATGGGACGGTACGGACCGGATTTCCGGCCCGCAACCGGCTTGTCGTGACGTCGCTAACTCTGGCTAGCACTTTGCTTGCAGCAGCTAGCAGGCCGCGTTACGGTGGAGTCATGGCCACCAGCAAGGACCTTCCCGATGTCGGCGGGTTCATTCGCGACCTGCGGCGCAACGCGAAGATCTCGCTGCGTCAGCTCGCCGAGCAGGCGGGCGTCAGCAATCCCTACCTGAGCCAGATCGAGCGCGGGTTGCGCAAGCCGAGCGCCGAGGTGCTCCAGCAACTCGCCAGCGCGCTTCGTGTCTCCACCCCGGCCATGTACCTGCGGGCCGGGCTGCTCGACGACAAGGAGGGCCAGGGCGTGCTCGCGGCCATCGCGGTCGACAGCGAGCTGACCATGGCCCAGAAGCAGTCGCTCACCCAGATCTACGAGACGTTCCGCCGCGAGAACGCGCGCCTCGCCGAGGCGACCGGCGCCACCGCCCCGGCGGAGCAGACCGAGCCGGCCCTGGCGGAGCCCACCGGCCCGACCGCAGCGCCCGAGGCCCCGGCCACCGTCGCGCCGGCCGCGACCGGCCCCGTGACGCCCGACGGCACCCCGACCGAGGCGGTCCTCGAATCGGTCGCCGTCACCGAGGCGGGCACCGCGCCCGCACCGACCACCGCCGCCGAAGAACGCACGACCGCCCGCCGGGCGGCCCGGAAGGCCGCCGGTGCGGCCGAGGAGGAACAGTCATGACCCAGCCGAAGACCAACCGCATCCCCGCCCCCCTCTACGCCGCCGCCGGCGCCGGCGAACTGGCCCTGGAGCAGCTCCGCAAGCTGCCCACCGTGGTCAGCGGCCTCAGCACCCGGGTCGTCACCGACCTCGGCGGCAAGGCCGTCGGCACCGGCTACGAGCTGCGCCAGAAGGCCACCGACACGCTGCGGACGACCGACCTCGACCAGCTCCGCCAGGCGGCCAACCTGGACAAGCTCCGCGAGACCGCCACCCGCAACGCCGCCGCCGTGGTGTCCGGCGCCTACGCCGCGCAGGAGCGCGCCCTGGCCGCGTACGCCGAGCTGGTCGCCCGCGGTGAGCGGGTCGTCGGCGCCGGCGTGCTGGAGGCCGCCGACACGGTGAACGCCGACATCGAGGCGACCGAGGAGACCACCCCGGTGGCCGCCCCGAAGACGGTGGCCGCGAAGACCGAGGCGCCCAGCCCGGCCGAGGTGGCCGAGGCGGTGGCCGCCAAGCCGGCCGCCGTGAAGCGGACCCGGGCCACCAAGGCGACCGCCGCCCGGGCCACCGCCGACACGCCGTCGGCGAAGCTGCCGAAGACCACGAAGCGGACCCGCCCGGCCGCCGAGTGACCCGACGCTCCACCGAGACCCCGGACACCGTCCTGTCGGACGTTTCCGGGGTCTCGGCATAAGCTTGCCGACATGGCCTACGCCGCGCCGATCTTCGCGTTCGAAGTCAAAGCCGTGATTCAGCTGATCCTGCTCGTCTTCGCCCTGGTCATCCAGGGTGTGGCACTGGTGCACGCGATCACCCAGCGCGGCGACGGCTTCGCCGCGATCGGCACGCTGCCCAAGGGTGGCTGGGTTGCCATCTTGGCGGTCTGCATGCTGCTGACCCTGCTCGGCTTCGGCCCGATCAGCCTGTTCGGACTGGTCGGCATCGCCGCCGGCCTCATCTACCTGCTCGACGTGCGGCCCGGCCTGCGGGACCTGCACGACGGTCGAGGGTCCTGGTGAGAGGTTTCCGCTGGCCCCCGCCGCCGGACGGCGGTCCCCGCACCTGGGGGCCCGGTCCCGGCGGGCCACGGACCGGCCGGCCGGCGCTGCCCGAGCCGGAGACCGAACTGGTCGCCACCCCGCACGGCGTGAGCCTGGAACGCCTGGTCACCGGCGTCGGTGACCCGGTCACCGTGTTCGCGCACGGGCTCGGCAACGGCATCGCCACCACCCGCCCGTTCGGCAGCGGCGTCACCGGCCGGCGCATCTTCTTCCAGTTCCGCGGGCACGGCCGGTCCGACTCCCCGACCGGGCCGTGGACCTACCTGGACCTCGCCCGGGACCTGCGCGCGGTAGCCGACCTGGGCGGCGCCACCCGCGCGTTCGGCGCCAGCCTCGGCGCGGGCGCGCTGTGCCGGCTTCTCGCCGAGAGCCCGGAACGCTTCGAGAAACTCGTCTTCTTCCTGCCCGCCGTGCTGGACACGCCGCGCGGCGAGGTGGCCCACGCCCGCCTCACCGGCCTGCTCGACGCGGTGGCCGACGGCGACGCGCACGCGCTCGCCGAGGCGGTGTCGCTGGAACTGCCGCCGTCGGTCCGCAACACCCCGGCCGGCTGGGCCTACCTGCGGCAACGGCTCGACCAACTGCTGCGCGACGGGCTCGCGCCCGGCCTGGCCGGGCTGCCCGAGCAGGCCGCGCTGGACGACGCCGCCGCGCTCGCCGCGGTCACCGCGCCGGCCCTGGTGATCGCCTGCGCCGACGACGACCTGCATCCGGTCGCCGTCGCCGAGCAGCTCGCGGCCGCGCTGCCGGCGGCCACCCTGCACGTGTACGACAGGCCCGGCGTCCTCTGGACCGAACGCGCCGACCTGCGGGGGCGCATCTCGACGTTCCTGAACGGGTAACGTCGCCCGACATGGGCGTCACACACCACGGCCGTACGCACCGCCTCGACCTCGCCGACCCCACGCTGCGTGAGTGGACGTGCCGGGTGCTGGCGGCCGATCCCGAGCAGGGCATCGTGCTGGACCGGTCCGCGTTCTACCCGGGCGGCGGCGGGCAGCCGCCGGATCACGGCGTGCTGCTCTGGCAGGGCGTACAGACCCGGATCGCGGGCACCCGCAAGGCCGACGACCTCTGGTTGATCCCGGTAGACGGCGATCCGCTGCCGCCGGTCGGCACCGAGGTGACAGGCGCGGTGGAGGACGCCCGCCGGACCATGCTGATGCGCACCCACTCCGGGCTGCACGTGCTCTGCGGCGTGGTGTTCCGGGACTTCGGCGCGCTGGTCACCGGCGGCAACATGGAACCGGGCGAGGCCCGGATGGACTTCAACCTCCCCGAGGTGCCGCCCGACTTCAAGGCCCGCATCGAGGAGCTGGTCAACGCCGAGGTGGCCGCCGACCGATCGGTCGCCGTCCGGGTGCTGCCGCGCGCCGAGGCGCTGGCCCTGCCGGACATCATCCGCACCCAGTCCAACCTGATCCCGCCGACCGAGCAGGAGGTGCGGATCGTCGACATCGTCGGGCTGGACGTGCAGGCCGACGGCGGCACCCACGTCGCGTCCACCGCCCAGATCGGCAAGGTCCAGGTGGTCAAGGTGGAGAGCAAGGGGCGGGCCAACCGCCGGGTCCGGGTCCGGCTCGCGGACTGAGTCAACGCGGCAGATGCGCCGCCCGGACGTCGAGCAGCCACCGTTCCACCGTCGCCTCGTCCGGGCGCTCCGGCAGCGGCGAGCGGGTCCGGTCGAACTCCGCCTCGGCGTCCGCCACCAGCGCCTGCGCCTCGTCCAGCGCGCCGGCGGCCACCCGCTCGCCGAACGCGCGGAACCACTCCGGGTCGGCCAGCCGGATCTCCAGCACCCCTGTCGCGTGGAGCACCCGGCCCTGGTGCAGCAGCCGGGCCAGGTGCCGGGCGTGCTTCGCCGAGCGCCGCCGGCCGCCGGTGTCCGCCGGGGCGGCGGCGAGCCTGCGGAACTGCTGCGACGCGTACCCGAGGTAGGCGTCGCGGACCCGGGGCGCGCTGAGGAACGCCGACCGGATGTCGATCAGCCGCTCGCCGAACGCGGTGCGTGTCTCGTAGCAGTCGTCCGGCAGCCACATCAGCTCGGTGGCGGTCGGGTTGCCGCTCAGCGCCAGGAGCGCGTACTTCCGCGCCTCGTGCAGCGTGACGTCGGGGTCGGTGGTGACCACCGACTCCCGGGGCGGGCGCAGGCCGTGGAACGCGACGGTCGGCGCGGCGAAGACGCCGAGCCGGTCGGTGTCCGAGCCGGGGCCGGCCAGCCCGTACGCGACCGAGCCGACGACGCCGGAGAGCAGCAGGTGCATGCCGTCATGATCGCGGATCCGACTCGGTCAGGAAACCGGACTTCGGTTGTCAGGTATCGGTGACACGGTGGAGGCATGAACTCACCACTCACCGGAAAGGTCGCGCTGGTCGCGGGCGCGACCCGCGGCGCCGGCCGGCAGATCGCCGTCCAGCTCGGCGCCGCCGGCGCCACCGTCTACGCCACCGGCCGGACCACCCGGGACCGCCGCTCCGAGATGGACCGGCCGGAGACCATCGAGGAGACCGCCGACCTGGTCACCGCCGCCGGCGGCACCGGCGTCGCGGTCGCCGTCGACCACCTCGACCCCGAGCAGGTACGCAAACTCGTCGCACGGATCGACGCCGAGCAGGGCCGCCTCGACGTGCTGGTCAACGACATCTGGGGCGCCGACCCGCTGATCACCTGGGAGAAGCCGGTCTGGGAGCAGCCGCTCGACGCAGGCTTCCGGACGCTGCGGCTGGCCGTCGACACCCACATCATCACCAGCCACTTCGCGCTGCCGCTGCTGATCCGCCGGCCGGGCGGGCTGGTCGTCGAGGTCGGCGACGGCACGAAGGCGTACAACGACGCCACCTACCGGCTGTCCGTCTTCTACGACCTGGCGAAGGTCTCGGTGAACCGGCTCGGCTTCACCCAGGCGCACGAGCTGGCCCCGCACGGCGGCACCGCCGTCGCGCTCACCCCCGGCTGGCTGCGCTCCGAGGCGATGCTGGAGCACTTCGGCGTCACCGAGGCGAACTGGCGCGACGGCGCGAGGACCGACCCGCACTTCGTCATGTCGGAGACGCCGGCGTTCGTCGGGCGGGCAGTGGCCGCGCTTGCCGCCGACCCGGACCGGCACCGCTGGAACGGGCAGTCCCTGGACAGCGGCGGGCTGGCCCAGGAGTACGGCTTCACCGACCTCGACGGCACCCGGCCGCACTGGGCCCGCTACCACGACGAGGTGGTGGCGCCGGGCAAGCCGGCCGACGACAGCGGCTACCGCTGACCGGTGTCGTCGGCGTAGAGCGCCGCCGCGCGGCGGGCCGCCTCGGCGAACCGCGCCCGCAGCTCCGGCGGTTCCAGCACCTCCACCTCGGGGCCGAGCGCCAGCAGTTGGGCGTACGCCACGTCGACCGACTCGACGGGCAGCCGGAGCACCAGCCGGCCCTGCCCGTCGGGCCGGCCGGCGGCGGCGACCGCCTCGGAGTAGACGAACGCCGCGTCCACCGCGTACCGCAGCAGCCGCAGGCCGACCGGGCCGAGCCGCACGGTGACCCGCTCCCGCAGCAGCTCCCGCAGGAAAGCGCCGGCCTGCTCCCGCCAGTACGCCCCGAGGTCGAAGCGCTCGTCCCGGTCGAAGCCCGCCGCGCCGTCCTCGACGCCGACCACCCGGTCCACCCGGTACGTCCGCCACGCCTCGCCGACCCGGCCGACGATATACCAGACCCCGTTCTTCAGCACCAGGCCGTACGGCGCGACGGTGCGCATCACCTCCCGGTCGCCGCGCCGGTAGCGCAGCTCCACCATCCGGTCCCGCCACACCGCCCGGGCCAGCTCGGTGAGCAGGGGCGGCGGCGCGGACTCCCGGAACCAGCCGGGCACGTCCAGGTGGAACCGCTGGCCGGTACGCGCCGGCGCGTCCCGCAGGCTGGGCGGCAGCGCGGCAAGCACCTTCAGCTCGGCGGCGGCCACCGCGTCGGCAAGTCCCATGGCGCCGGCCGGCCCCGGCAACCCGGCCAGGAACAGCGCCTCCGCCTCGTCGCGGCTCAACCCGGTCAGTCGGGTCCGGTAGCCGCCGAGCAGCCGGTATCCGCCGGCCCGGCCCCGGTCGGCGTAGACCGGCACCCCGGCGGCGGAGAGCGCCAGCACGTCCCGGTAGACGGTGCGCTCGGAGACCTCCAGCTCGCGGGCCAGCTCGGCCGCCGTCATCGTCTCCCGGGACTGGAGCAGCAGCACCAACGAGATCAGCCGAGACGCACGCACCCCCCCATTGTGGTGTAAGGAAGGGCCCCCTCTTAATGCATAAGGATTGCAGGGGGCCCCTCCTAACGACGGGCCGGCGTGCGCGGGCCCACTAGGCTGTGCCGTCGTGAACGCCTCCCGTACCGTCGCGCCCGTGGCCGGCGCGGTCAGCCGCTTCCTCGGCGGCGCCGGCCTGCTGCTGCGCGGCTTCGGCATGTACGTCCGCAGCCCCAAACTGATGCTGCTCGGCGTCGTGCCGGCGCTGATCTCCGGCGTGCTCTACCTGGCGCTCTTCGCCACGCTCATCTACTTCGTGGACGACCTGGCCACCTGGCTGACCCCGTTCGCCGACGACTGGTCGTCGACCCCGCGCGGGCTGCTGCGGGTCGCCGCCGGGCTGGCCGTCGTCGGGGTGGCCGCGCTGGTCGGGGTGCTCACCTTCACCGCGGTCACGCTTGCTGTCGGCGACCCGTTCTACGAGGCCATCTCCGAGCGGGTGGAGGACCGTCTCGGCGGCACCCCGGGCATGGTGGAGGTGCCGTTCTGGGCCTCGATGCGGCGCAGCATCGCCGACTCGTTGCGCCTGGTGGCCGTCTCCGCGCTGGTCGGCGTACCCCTCTTCGCGGCCGGTTTCATCCCGCTGGTCGGCCAGACGGTGGTGCCGGTGGTCGGTGCCCTGGTGGGTGGCTGGTTCCTCGCCCTGGAGCTGGTCGGCGCGCCGTTCCAGCGGCGCGGGATGCGGCTGCCGGACCGGCGGTCGCGGCTGCGCGCCGACCGGCCGACCGCGCTCGGCTTCGGGGTGGCGGTCTTCCTGTGCTTCCTGATCCCGCTCGGCGCGGTGCTGGTCATGCCGGCCGCCGTCGCCGGGGCCGCCCTGCTGGCCCGCCGGTCGCTGGGCCAGCACGTCGAGGAGCGTTGAGATGGACACCGTGCTGATCGAGGGCGACATCACCGCCCAGCAGGTCGACGCGATCGTCAACGCGGCGAACTCGTCGTTGCTCGGCGGCGGGGGAGTGGACGGCGCGATCCACCGGCGCGGCGGGCCGGCGATCCTGGCGGAGTGCCGGGCGCTGCGCGCCTCCCGCTACGGGCGTGGCCTGCCGACCGGGCAGGCGGTCGCCACGACGGCGGGCGACCTGCCGGCGCGCTGGGTGGTGCACACCGTCGGGCCGGTCTTCTCGCCGCGCGAGGACCGGTCCGCGCTGCTGCGCGACTGCTACGTGAACAGCCTCCGGGTCGCCGACGAGCTAGGCGCTCTCCGGGTCGCGTTTCCGCTGATCTCGGCGGGGATCTACGGCTGGCCGGTCGAGGACGCGGTGGCGCAGGCGTTGGCCGTGCTGCACGCGGCCACGCCGACGCACGTGGTCGAAGCCCGGCTGGTGCTGTTCGGCGCCGACACGTACGCGACGGCGGTGCGGGTCGCCGCCGGCCGGCTCAGCTGAGCGTGCGTCGGCACGACCACTGGCTGTCCACCGGGCGGTAGCCGAGGGCCTCGTTGATCGCCAGCATCGGCGCGTTCGCCTCGTCGTTCGAGGTGTACGCGGTGCGTACCCCGCGCGCCGCCGCGACGTGCAGGGCGGCCTGCTTGGTCAGCCGGCCCAGTCCCCGCCCCCGGTGGGCGGACAGCGTGCCGGTGAAGTCCGACCACATCCGGTCGCCGTCCCGCTTGACCAGGCTCAGCGCGACCAGCTCGCCGTCCACCTCGGCGACCGTGCTGGCGTCCCGGTCCAGCCCCAGGTTCTCCCAGCACTCGTGGAGCCAGAGGTCGTAGTCGAGCGCGTCGGTCGGCACGTCACCGGGCTCGTCCCGGGCCGACTCGGAGTCCACCCGGTGGACCCGACGCGGGTCGAGCCCGGCGATCGGCAGCAGCCGTACGCCGGCCGGCGGCTCCGGCATCGGCGGGGCCGGGTCCAGGTCGAGCGCCGAGTAGCGCAGTTCCCGGCTGGGCGTGAAGCCGTGGCGCTTCGCGAACGGCAGCGACTCGGTGCGGGCGTGGGTGAGCACCCGCGTCGATCCGAGTGTCCGCAGGTGGTCGAGGGCGTGGTCGAACAGCGCGGTGCCGGCGCCCCGGCCGCGGTGGTCCGGGTGGACGTGCAGGGTGGAGATCTCGCCCACCCCGGGCGTCGAGGTCTGCGTGTTGCGGTACGCCGACGTCCAGCCGACCACCTGCCCGTCCGCCTCGGCGACCCAGGCGGCCCAGTCCTCGCCGGGCGGCGGTTCGGCGATCATCCGGCGGGTCGACTCGACGCCCCGGACCAGGTAGGGAAAGACCACCGCGCGCAGCGCCACCACGGCGGGCGCGTCGTCGGGACGGGCGCGACGGATCAGGGGATCACTCATCCGCGCGACGCTAGCCACCCCGCCCGCGCGCCGCGACCGGTTTGTTAAGCGGGGCCCCCTGTTATGCGGAATGCGTTAACAGGGGGCCCCTCCTTACGCCGAATCGCGGAGGATGAGCTCCGTGGGGAGCATCAGGGCCTGCTCCACCTCCTCGCCGGCGGCGATGCGCAGGAGTTGGCGGGTCATCGCCCGACCCAGCTCCACTATCGGCTGTCGCACCGTGGTCAGCGGCGGCTCGGTGTAGGCGGCCGTCTCGATGTCGTCGAACCCGATCACCGCGACGTCCTCGGGCACCCGCCGCCCGGCCTCGCGCAGCGTCCGCAGGGCCGCGTGCGCCATCAGGTCGGAGGCGGCGAACACCGCGTCCAGCTCCGGGTCGGCGGCGAGCAGCTCGCGCATCGCGGCGGTGCCGGACTCCCGGGTGAAGTCGCCGTACGCGACCAGTTCCGGCAGCCCGGCGGCGGTGAGCGCGGCCCGGTAGCCGATCAGCCGTTCGATGCCGGCGACCATGTCCTGCGGCCCGGCGATGGTGGCGATCCGCCGCCGGCCGGTGGCGATCAGGTGCTCCACCGCCCGGGTGACGCCGCCCTCGTGGTCCACGTCGACGTACGGCACGTCGGCGCCGTCGAGCGGCCGGCCGCTGCACACCACCGGGATGCCGAGCCGGGCGAGCCGGCCGGGCAGCGGGTCCTCGCCGTGCAGCGAGGCGAAGAGCACGCCGTCGACGTGCCGCCCGGTGGTGTACCGCTCGACGCGTTCGTGTCCGGCCGGCGAGCCGGCCAGCATCAGCACGAGCTGCTTGTCCGCCGCCTCCAGTTCCTGGGCGGCCCCGCGGATGATGCCGGGGAACACCTGGTCGTCGGAGAAGACCCGGGTGGCCGCCTCGGGCATGACCAGCGCGACCGAGTCGGTGCGCTGGGTGACCAGGCTGCGGGCGGCGAGGTTCGGGACGTACCCGAGTTCCTCGACCGCCCGGCGGACCGCCTGTTGGATCGACTCGGCGACCGTGGTCGAGCCGTTGACCACCCGGGAGACCGTGGCCCGGGAGACGCCGGCCCGCCGGGCCACCGCCTCCAGGGTCGGCCGCTGTGCCGTCGTCATCCCCGTTACCACCACCTCGTCACAGCCCGTTCCGGGCGATCACCTCCTGGTACCAGCGGGCGCTCTGCTTGGGTGTGCGCCGCTGGGTCAGGTAGTCGACGTGGACGATCCCGAACCGCTTCCGGTATCCCTCGGCCCATTCGAAGTTGTCCAGCAACGACCATACGAGATAGCCGCGCAGGTCGACCCCGCGGGCGATGGCCTCGTGTGCGGCGCGCAGGTGGCCGTCGAGGTAGGCGGTCCGGTCGGCGTCGGCCACCCGGCCGGTGGCGTCCCGGGTGGCGTCCGGGAACGCGCCGCCGTTCTCGGTGATCATCAGCGGCAGGCCGGGGTGGTCGGCGGCCACCCGCTCCAGCAGCCGGGTCAGCCCGGCCGGCTCGATCGACCAGCCCATGTCGGTGACCGGGTCGGTCGCCGGCACGAACTCGACCACGCCGGCGGTGCCCGGGTAGGCGCTGCCGCCCTCGCCGTCCGCCCGCCCGGCCACGTAGGTGGGCGAGTAGTAGTTCAGGCCGAGCAGGTCCAGCGGCGCGGCGATGATCTTCTCGTCGCCGTCCCGGACGAAGTCCGTCGCCACCATCCGTTCGACGTGCGCCAACACGTCCGCCGGGTAGCCGCCGCCGGTGAGCGGGTCGAGGAAGATCCGGTTGTGCAGGCCGTCGACCAGCCGGACCGCCTCGGCGTCCGCCGCGCTGGCGGCGTCCGCCGGCTGCACGTCGGCCAGGTTGAGCGTGATCCCCAGCGTCCGCGCGCCGGCCGCGCGCAGCGCCCGCGCCGCCAGGCCGTGCCCGAGCAACAGATGGTGTACGGCCCGGAACGCGTCCCCGGCGTCGCGCCGGCCGGGGGCGTGCACCCCGTTGCCGTAGCCGAGGTAGGCCGAGCACCACGGCTCGTTCAGCGTGGTCCAGGTGCCGACCCGGTCGCCGAGGCGGCCGTGTACCGCGACCGCGTAGTCGGCGAACTGCTCGGCGGTCTCCCGGACCGTCCAGCCGCCCCGGTCCTCGAGCGCCTGCGGCAGGTCCCAGTGGTAGAGCGTGACGATCGGGTCGATGCCCCGCTCCAGCAGCGCGTCCGTCAACCGGTCGTAGAAGTCCAGCCCGCGCGGCTCGACCGGGCCGGTGCCGTCCGGCCGGATCCGGGGCCAGGCCACCGAGAACCGGTACGCCCGCAGCCCCAGCTCGGCCATCAGGGCGACGTCCTCGCTGTGCCGGTGGTAGTGGTCGCAGGCGACGTCGCCGCTCTGGCCCTGGAACACCGCCCCCGGCGTACGGCTGAAGGTGTCCCAGATCGACGGGCCGCGGCCGTCCTCGCGGGCGGCGCCCTCGATCTGGTACGCGGCGGTGGCCGCCCCCCAGACGAAGCCCTCGGGGAAACGGAGCTCGCTCATGCCTTCACCGCACCTTCCATGATCCCGCCGATGATCTGGCGGCCGAACACGACGAACACCAGCAGCAGCGGCAGCGTGGCGATGGCCGTGCCGGTGAACACCTGGGACATGTCCTGGTAGTACCCGTCCGACAGGGCCCGCAGCGAGAGCTGCACGGTCGGGTTCTCCGGGTCGTTGAGCACCGCGTACGGCCAGAGGAAGTCGTTCCAGGTGGTCATGAACGTGAGCAGGCCGAGCACGGCGGCGGCCGGGCGCAGCGCGGGCAGCACCACGTTCCAGTAGATCCGGGCGGTGTTGCAGCCGTCCATCCGGGCCGCCTCGATCAGCTCGGTGCTGACCGCCTGGCCGGCGTACTGGCGCATCATGAACACGCCGAAGCCGGTGACGAGCGCCGGCACGATCACGGCGGGCAGCCGGTCGTTCCAGTTGAGCTTGGTCATCAGCAGGTAGAGCGGGATGACGCCGAGCTGGGTGGGGACCATCATGGTGGCGACGATCGCCAGCAGCAGCGCGTTGCGGCCACGGAAGCGCATCTTGGCGAACGCGAACCCGGCCAGGGTGGAGAAGAAGACCACCGACACGGTCACCGTGACGGCCACGATCGTCGAGTTGATCAGGCCGGTGAGGAAGTAGGCGTCGGTGTTGTCGAACAGCCGGGCGATGTTGGCGCCGAGGTTGCCGCCGGGGGTCAGCGGCGGTGGGACCTGCCCCATCGCGTCGCTGGTGCGGCTGGCGACCACGAACATCCAGTAGATCGGGAAGATCGACAGCGCGGCCGAGAGGATCAGCGCCAGGTAGGTGAGCCGGCTGGCCGACCAGAGGCGGGTCATCGGGAGACCTCCTTGCGGGCGCCGCCGCCGAGCCGGCGCAGGAGCAGGACGTTTATCGCCGCGACCACCGCGATCAGCGCGAAGAGCAGCCAGGCGATGGCCGAGCCGTAGCCGAAGTTGTAGTGCGGCGCGAACGCGTTCTCGAACATGTACATGGTCACGGTCTGCGACTCGCGCAGCGGTCCGCCCCGGATCGCGTTGGTGCCCGAGTTGAACATCCGCGGCTCGGTGAAGAGCTGGAGGCCGCCGATGGTGGAGATGATGACCGCGAAGACGATCGTCGGCTTGAGCAGCGGCACGGTGATGGACCAGAACTGCCGGGCCCGGCCGGCGCCGTCGATCGACGCCGACTCGTACAGGTCGCGGGGGATGGCCTGCATGGCGGCCAGGAAGATCAGCGCGTTGTAGCCGGTCCACCGCCAGTCGACCATCGTGGAGATGGCGACCCAGGCGGCGAACCTGTTCGACTTCCAGTCGATCGCGCTCACCCCGACGTGGTCGAGCAGCCAGTTGATCATGCCGAACTCGCGGCCGAACAGCACCGCGAACACGATCGCCACCGCGGCGGTCGAGGTGACGTTCGGGACCAGCACGGCCATCCGCCAGGTGGTGCGGGCGCGGAGCTGGCGGTTGAGCAGGTTGGCCAGCCAGAGCGCGGCCAGGAGCTGCGGGACCGTGGAGATGACGAAGATGCCCAGCGTGTTGACCACGGAGTGCCAGAAGTCCGGGTCGGCGAGCAGTTGGCTGTAGTTGTCGAAGCCGATGAACGGGTGCTCGGCGCCGAGCAGGTCCCAGTCGTGCAGCGAGACCCAGAAGGTGTACGCCAGCGGGTAGGCCCCGAAGACGCCGAAGAGCAGGAAGAACGGGGCGATGTAGAGGTAGGGCGAGTACTTCGTGTCGAACCGGCTGAGCCGGACGCCCCGCAGGGGGCGGGAGTGACGGGGGGCCGGTGCGACAGGCGGGCGGGCGTCGAGCTGGACGGCCATGACCTGAGAACTCCTCTCCGCCGTGCGGGCGGCACCCGTCGCCGGGACCGCCCGCACGCGCTGCTCGGGTTACTTGGCGGCGGCCTTCTCGGCGTTGGAGACGGCATCGGTCCAGCCCTGCTGCGGGGAGCGCTTGCCCAGTTCCACGGTGCGCACGGCGTTCTCCACCTCGGTCCGGACGGCCTGGTTCTTCGGACCCATGTAGACCGGCTTCAGGCTCTTGGCGCCCTCGGCGAAGATCTTGCCGACCGGGGCCTCGGAGAAGTAGGCGTTCTTCGAGTCGACGACCGCCGGGTCGGCAAGCGCCTGCGGGGACGAGGGCAGCGGGCCCTTGAGCTTGAACGCGCCGATCTGGCCCTTGGCGCTGGTCAGGAACTTGGCCAGCTCGATCGCCTCGGCCTGGTGCTTGCCCTGCTTGGGCACGGCGAGGAAGGAGCCACCCCAGTTGCCGCCGTTGCCGGGGATCTGGGCGATGTCCCACTTGCCCTTGGCGCCGGGGCCGGCGTTGCCCTCGATCACACCGGTCATCCAGGCCGGGCAGGCGATGGTGGCGAACTTCGACTGCTTGAACGCGGAGACCCACTCCTCCGACCAGGAGCCGTACTTGCCGGAGAGGCCCGAGTCGATGATGTCCATCGTGGTGTCGTACGCCTGGCGTACCGCCGGGTTGCTGCCCACGACCAGGTTGTTGCTGGTGTCGTAGTAGCTGTAGCCGCTGCTGTTGCCGGCGGTCTGGAGCAGGATGGTGTTGAACGTGTTGGTCGCGGCGTCCAGGAACGAGGCGCCGGTCTTCTTCGCGGTGAACTGCTCGCCGACCTTGACGTAGTCGGTCCAGGTGGGCCAGAGCTTGGACACGGCCTCCCGGTCGGTGGGCAGGCCGGCCTTGGCGAACAGGTCCTTGCGGTAGCACATGGCCATGCCGCCGACGTCGGTGCCGAGGCCGATGAGCTGCTTGCCGTCGGCGGTGAGCCCCTGGTTCCACTTCCAGTCCAGGAAGTTGCCCTTCAGGTCGGCCGCGCCGTGGTCGAGCAGGTTGACGAAGTTCTGCGGGTTGGCCTTGTACTCGACCAGCAGCCCCTCCTCGATGGCGACCACGTCGCCGGCGCCCTTGCCGGCGGCGAGCCACTGGGTGAGCTTCGGCGAGTACTCGTCGAGGTTGCTGCCGGTGCCCCGCTCGACGATCTTCACGTTGGGGTGGCTGGCCATGTACTCCTGGTAGAGATCCGCGTAGCCGAACTGGCCGAAGACGTCGACGGTGAGCGTGACCGGCCCGTCGGCGGCGGCCTCGTCGTCGCCGCCGCCGCAGCCGGTGGTGCCGAGCAGTGCGGTGGCGGCGACCAGGGCCACCGCCGCGAGTCGACGGCGCGTGAAGGTGAGCATGCTGTCCTGACCTCTCGGGGTCGTAACGGGTGGTGGAAGGCGGTTCCGGTACTAAGAGAGCGCTCTCTCGACAGCCTGGTGGGTGGTCGGGGACGCTGTCAAGAGAGCGCTCTCAGAGTGCCCGAAAAAAGCGGAGAGGGGCGATCACCGCCCCTCTCCGCCCGATATCGGGTGCTGTGTCAGCCCACCCGTAGCCCGTCCAGCAGGCGCCGGTCACCGGCCACCCCCAGCGCGTCAAAGCTCATCCGGCCCATCAACGCCAGCAACAGGTCGCTGGCCGTGCCGGTCACCTGCGCCCGGGCCCGGTGGTCGTCGTGGTCCAGGATCGTGGCGGTGTCCAGCAACGCCACCCCCTCGCCGCGCAGCCGCAGATACCACTCCTGGGCCGCGTCGGTCGCGGTCAACTGGACCACCCCGTGCCACGGGCCGGAGTTCACCCGCCGGCCCGCCGGCAGCCAGGTGTCCAACACCTCGCTCACCCCGTCGGCCGCGAGCTTGGACTCGATCGGGTCGCCCGCGCCGATGGCGAGCTGGGCGTCCCAGCGGTGCACGGCGGTCTCGTGCGCCACCCGGCGCGGCCAGAACCCGGCCTTCTTCGGCTGCGGGGCGAAGTTCCACGCCGGGGCCTCCGGGTCCAGGCCCTCCAGCAGCGCGGTGAGGCGCTCGTACTCCTGTGCGTACCACTGGGCCGGGGTCAGACCCGCGGGCGGCTCCGGGTCGTGCCGCTCCGGCCGGGCGGTGACGCCGGCGGTCAGCACGGTGCCCACCCAGACGTAGGTCCGGGTCAGGTGGTGGGCGAGGTCGGTGACCGTCCAGCCGGGACAGGACAGCACCGGTGTCTCGGCGGGCGCCTCGGTCACGGCCGCGGCGAACGCCGGCCCCTCGGTCCGCAACGCGCCGATCCAGAAGTCCTTCGTGTGGTGCAGTCTGCTCATCGCCATCCTCCCGGGGGTGACCGGGCCACCAGTGGGTGCCGCGGCTGGCCCTCAGCCTAGGGTGAAAGGCGTGTCAGACGTCTACGCCGAACCGACGACCGCCACCGGACCGACCGACCCGGGCACCCTGGCGCGCTACACCACCCTACGCCTGGGTGGCCCGGCCGGCCGGCTGGAGATCGCCGAGGACGCCGCCGCGATCGTCCGCCTCGTCCGGGCGGCGGAGGCCCGCGAGGAGGCCGTGCTGGTGCTGGCCGGCGGCAGCAACGTGGTGATCGGCGACCAGGGCTTCCCCGGCACCGTCGTGCTCGTCCGCTCCCGGGGCTTCGTGGTCGTCGACTCCGACGACCACACCGTGACGGTACGGGTGGCCGCCGGCGAGCCGTGGGACGACCTCGTCGCCGCCACCGTCGACCGCGGCTGGGCGGGACTGGAGTGCCTCTCCGGCATCCCCGGCTCGGCCGGCGCGACGCCCATCCAGAACGTCGGCGCGTACGGCCAGGAGGTCGCCGAGACGATCGTCGCGGTCGAGGCGTACGACCGCACCCACCGCGAGGTGGTCCGGATCTCGGCCGCGGACTGCGGGTTCGCCTACCGGGGCAGCATCTTCAAGTACAGCGACCGCTGGGTGGTGCTCTCGGTCGACTTCCGGCTCACCCGCTCGCCGCTCTCCGGCCCGGTCCGCTACGCCGAACTGGCCCGCGCGCTCGGCGTCGAGGTCGGCGACCGGGTGCCGCTGGCCGATGCCCGGGCCACCGTGCGCGGACTGCGCGCCGGCAAGGGCATGGTGCTCGACGCGGCCGACCCGGACACCTGGTCGGTGGGCTCCTTCTTCACCAACCCGGTGCTCGACCGCGAGGCGTACGAGCTGCTCCGGGAGCGCGCCGCCGACCTGGGCGAGCCGCCGCACTGGCCGGGCGCGGGCGACGTGGTGAAGGTCAGCGCCGCCTGGCTGATCGACAAGGCCGGCTTCGGCAAGGGCTACGCCGGCCCGGAGGGCGTGGCCATCTCCACCAAGCACACGCTGGCGCTCACCAACCAGTCCGGCACGGCCAGCACCGCCGCCCTGGTGGCCCTGGCCCGGGAGATCCGCGACGGCGTGCACGCCCGCTTCGGCGTCCCCCTGCACCCCGAGCCGGTCCTGGTCAACTGCACCATCTGATCCCCGGGTGGGGTCAGGTGGGGGAGACGGCGGGCCAGGGGAGGGTCAGGTAGCCGTGCCGCCAGGCGGTCGGGCGGTCCTGGACGGGCCAGCCCGACTCCCTCAGCGCCGTCACCGCGTGCACCCAGCGCTGCCGGGGCCCGAACGGGGCGTAGCCGGCGGCGGAGTGCCAGGCGTGCTCCAGCGCGTCGAGCAGGTCGTGTACGCGCTCACCGGGGACGTTGCGGTGGATCAGCGCCTTCGGCAGCCGCTCGGCGAGCGTGGTCGGGCTCTCCAGGGTGGTCAGCTTCGCGGCCAGGGTGAGCGTGCGCGGGCCGGTGGCGTCGAGCAGCACCCAGGCGCCCAGCCGACCCAGCTCGTCGCAGGTGCCCTCGACCAGCAGCCCACCGGGCGCGAGCCGGCCGGTGATCGTGCGCCAGGCGTCGGCGACCTCGCTCTCGTCGTACTGGCGCAGCACGTTGAACGCCCGGACCAGGGCGGGACGCAGGCCGGCCAGTTCGAAGCCGCCCCGGGCGAACGTCAACCCGGGCGGGTCAGCGGCCGGCTGGGCGGCGGCCACGCGTACCGGATCGATCTCCAGCCCGACCACCCGCACGTCGGCGCGGACCCGGGTCGCGAGCCGGCCGCGCAGTTCGACCGGGGTGACCGGGGTGGCGCCGTAGCCCAGGTCGACCACGAGCGGGTCGGCGGCGGCGCGCAGCGCGTCGCCGCAGGCCCCGACGATCCAGTTGTCCACCCGCCGGAGCCGGTTGGGGTTGGTGGTGCCCCTGGTGACGACGCCCAGGGGCTTCATCAGCTCTGCCGGTGGACCTTGTGCTGGGCGGCCTGGGCCAGCGGCCGGACCACGAGCTGGTCGACGTTGACGTGGTGCGGGCGGGTGGCGCACCAGGCCACGCAGTCGGCCACATCGTCGGCGACGAGCGGTTCCGCGACCCCGGCGTAGACCGCGGCGGCCCGGTCCGCGTCGCCGCCGAAGCGGACCAGCCCGAACTCGTCGGTCTTCACCATGCCGGGGTCGATCTCGATCACCCGGATCGGCCGTCCGGACAGCTCCAGCCGGAGCGTGCCGGCGATCGCGGTCTGCGCGTGCTTGGCCGCCGTGTAGCCGCCGCCGCCCTCGTAGACGACGTGCCCGGCGGTCGAGCTGACGATCACGACGGTGCCGGCGCCGGAGCGTTCCAGCGCGGGCAGCAGCGCCTTGGTGACCCGCAGCGTGCCGAGCACGTTGACGTCGTACATCCACTGCCAGTCGCCGACGTCGGCGGTCTCGACCGGGTCCAGGCCGCGGGCGCCGCCGGCGTTGTTGACCAGCAGGGTGACCGGGCCGGGCGCGGCGTCCGCCGCGGCGGCCAGGCCGGCGACCGACTCGTCCGAGGTCACGTCGCAGGCGACCGCGGTGGCCGCGCCGCCGGCGGCCTCGATCTCGGCGACCAGCGCGGCCAGCCGGTCGGTACGCCGGGCCGCGGCGAGCACGTGGAAACCCTCCGCGGCCAGCCGGCGGGCGGTGGCCGCGCCGATCCCGCTGGACGCTCCGGTGACGATGGCGACTGAGGTCATCCGGACATTCTGCCCCGCCGCCCCGCTCGCCGCCGTGATGAGGTCCGTCACGCCGGGGAACCCGCCGCAGGCATTTCCGAACCCCGATGGGGAAGATGACATCCGGCGTACGGGTTGACCCGAGAGGCGCCGGTCGTGCGGGACGGCATCAACCGTGACAGAGGGAGCGGACGTGGCGGAATTGCACACCGGTGTCGGTCGTCAGCGAGGTGCCCTGCCATGGCCTCGGCCCCGCCGCATCGCCACCCTCTCGGTGCACACCTCGCCGCTGCACCAGCCCGGCACCGGCGACGCGGGCGGCATGAACGTCTACATCCTGGAGGTCGCCCGACGGCTGGCCGAGGCCGACGTCGAGGTGGAGATCTTCACCCGGGCCACCTCCGGTGACCTGCCCCCGGTGGTCGAGATGGCGCCCGGCGTCACCGTCCGGCACGTCACCGCCGGGCCGTTGGAGGGGCTGACGAAGGAGGAGCTGCCCGGTCAGCTCTGCGCCTTCACCGCCGGGGTGCTGCGTGCCGAGGCGGCCCGCCCGCCCGGCCACTACGACCTGATCCACTCGCACTACTGGCTCTCCGGCCAGGTCGGCTGGCTGGCCAAGGAGCGCTGGGGCGTGCCGCTGGTGCACACCGCGCACACCCTGGCCAAGGTGAAGAACGCCCGGCTCGCCGCCGGGGACCGGCCCGAGCCGAAGGCCCGGGTGATCGGTGAGGAGCAGGTGGTCGCCGAGGCCGACCGGCTGGTCGCGAACACCCGGGTGGAGGCCCGCGACCTGCTCGACAGGTACGCCGCCGACCCCGGCCGGGTGGCCGTGGTGGAGCCCGGCGTGGACCTGGACCGGTTCCGCCCCGCTCCCGGTGACCGGGAGTCCGCGACCCGCGCCGCCCGCCGCCGCCTCGGCCTGCCGGCGCACGGCTACGTGGTCGCGTTCGTCGGCCGGATCCAGCCGCTCAAGGCGCCGGACGTGCTGGTCCGGGCGGTCGCCGCGCTGCGCGAACGGGATCCGGCGCTGGCCGACGAGCTGACCGTGGTGATCTGCGGCGGCCCGAGCGGCAGCGGGCTGGACCGGCCCAGCGCGCTGATCGAGCTGGCCCGCTCGCTCGGCGTGGCCGACCGGGTCCGGTTCCTGCCCCCGCAGACCGGGGATGACCTGCCCGCCCTCTACCGCGCCGCCGACCTGGTGGCGGTGCCCTCGCACAACGAGTCGTTCGGGTTGGTCGCGCTGGAGGCGCAGGCCTGCGGCACGCCGGTGCTCGCCGCCGCCGTGGGCGGGCTGGTCACCGCCGTACGCGACGGGATCAGCGGCATGCTCATCGACGGGCACGACCCGGTCGACTGGGCGCGGGCGCTGGCGGGCCTGCTGCCCGAGCGGATGCGCCGGGCGGCGCTCGCGGTCGGGGCCGAGCGGCACGCCCGCGACTTCTCCTGGCACCGCACGGTCTCCGGGCTGCTCGCCGTCTACGGCGACGCGATCACCGAGCACCGGGCGAAGCTGGCCGGCCGGCTCGGCGACCCGGCGCTCGCCTGTTCCTGGTGACGCGCCGCCGCCCGGCGGTCGGCGGCGGGCGACCGTAGAGTGGGTGCGATGAGCCGCACGAGTGAGGTCACCGCGCTGATCGAGGCCGTCTGCGCGGAGCGCGAGCTGGAGTGGGAGTCCACCGGCGAGGCGTCGTACGCGGTGACCCTGCCGGGCACGCACAAGCTCAAGACGATCTGCAACCTGATCGTCGGCGAGCACGCGTTGCGAATCGAGGCGTTCGTGATGCGCCAGCCCGACGAGCGTCGCGAGGAGCTGTGGGCCTGGCTGTTGCAGCGCAACGCCAGGATGTACGGCGTCTCGTTCTCCATCGACGCGGCCGGCGACGTCTACCTGACCGGCCGGGTCAACCTGGCCGGGCTCGACGCCGACGAGCTGGACCGGCTGTTCGGCTCGGTGCTGACCTACGCCGACGAGTCGTTCGACAGCATGTTGGAGATCGGCTTCGGCACCGCCATCCGCCGGGAGTGGGAGTGGCGGGTGAAGCGGGGCGAGTCGACGGCCAACCTGGCCGCGTTCGCGCACCTCTTCGAGCCCTCGGCGCCGGCCGGCTCGACCGCCGGAGGTTCGGAGCCCGCCTGACGGGTATGCCGCACCGCGCGGTGCGGAGCACTGGGACCCACCGCGGGCCGAGGACGGACTGTCGAGGAGCGTGTCCCATGGCTCAGCGCAACAGCTCAGGTCGCGGCACGACTGCGACCCGGACGAAGCGGCAAACCGGTAACCGGACCCCGAACACCCCGACGGTGTCGGAGTCCCAGATCTCCCGGATGACTGTCGACGACATCCGGGGCCAACTGCGCCGGCGCGGGGTCTCCGGGATCTCCGCGCTGCGCAAGCCGGAACTGGTGAGGACGCTCGCGCGCACGATGCGCGCGGAGGGCCGTGGCGGCGCCGCGCGGCGCAGCACCGGCCCGGCCGGCCGGCCGTCGGCCAGCCGCGGGTCCGCCGCGAAGAAGACCACGGCGGCGCGGCGGAGCCCGGCCAAGTCCGCGCCGGCCGCGCGCGCCACCGGCGCCAGGGCCAAGGCGACGGGTACGCGCAAGGCGGCGCCCGCCCGCGCGAAGGCGGCTCCGGCTCGCGCCAAGGCCACGTCGACCAGGGCGAAGGCCGCGCCGTCCCGGGCGAAGGCCGCCCCGGCTCGCGCGACGGCCGCGCCCTCGCGGGCGAAGGTCACGTCGTCCCGGGCGACGGCGGCGCGGAAGTCGGCGTCGGCGCGCGCGAAGGCCACGCCGACCCGGGGGCGGGCGTCCAGCCGGTCGATCGGGTCCTCGCAGCTCATCACGTCGCTCGCGGACCGCCCGGAGCGGCCCGGCCGCAGCCTGGTGACCCGCAACCACGAGGTGATCCAGCGCTGGGCCCGGGCCCGGGGCGCGAAGCCGGCCACCATCGCCGGCACCGAGCGGGGCGACCGGCCCGGGGTGCTGACCTTCAACATGCCGGGTTACCGGGAGAGCAGCCGGATCCGGGAGGTCACCTGGGACGACTGGTTCCGCACGTTCGACTCGCGGCGGCTCAACCTGATCTACCAGGAGCAGTTGCGCGACGGCCGGCAGAGCAACTTCTTCCGGACCGAGAACCCGAATCGCGAGGACGGCTGAGGTTTACGGGAATGGTCGACGGGAACCCGACGTTGGCCACGGCGGAGACCACAGCAGGGGCAGCCGGATTCCCGACACGACGGCTGTGACGGGCAAGACAGCGATCTGGGTTGAATCCGGAATCCGGGCGAACTAACTTTATTGCACCGCGTCACGCTTGTTTACGTTCGGGGGAGCGGCGGATCGATCAGATCCGCGCAAGCGAGATGCGAGGATCGGGTGGAGCACACCGTTGGGGGACGGTGCCGCCCGTGGAACCGGCGGCGCGAGCGGGCGACGCTTACGGGGGTGAGTGTCGCCCGCCGCCGCCGGGCGTACGGTACGAGCGCCCATCTCGACGGGGGTCGAGGTGGGCGCTCTGCCGTTCTCACCGCCGGATCTCGGCCGGCTGCCGGTCGTCGGCCCGCAGCGCGGCGATCCGGCGTTCCCGAGGGCCGCCGGCGAGCAGGTGCCCGGCCGCGGCGCACAGGCCCAGCGCGCCGACCACCAGCCAGTGCCGCTCGCCGAGGCGCTCCAGGCTGAGCCCGCCCAGCGCCGGCGCCACGAACGACGCCGCCGGGAACGTCAGGTAGAACACCGACTGGTAGCGGGCCCGCAGTTCGGGCGGGGCGAGATCCGCGTTGATCTGCGCGTTCGGTGGCGCGGCGAGCATCTGCCCGACCGTCCAGACCACCGCCGCGCCGAGGTAGAGCGGCAACCCGTCGGCGACGGTGAGCGTGCCGAAGCCCAGCGCCATCAGCCCGGTGGACACGGCCAGCACGGTCGAGCGCCGGTACGGCTCGATCAGCCGGGGCACGAAGAGTTGCCCGGCCACGATCAGCGCCCCGCCGAGCGCCACCACCAGCCCGTACGCGGTCGGACGCAGGCCGTCCTCGCGCATCGCCAGCGGCATGATCGTGGACGTCTGCATGGTCAGCACCGCGAGCAGGAAGGTCAGCCCGACGAAGGCGAGGAAGGTGCGGTCGGTCAGCGCGGTGTGCAGCCCGGGCCGCCGGCCCAGCACCGCGCGTGGCGTCACCGCCCGGCGGTCGAGCGTCTCCGGCACCTTGAGCGCGATGACCAGCGCCGCGGCCAGGGTGGCCCCGGCGTCGACCAGGAACAGCGCCAGGAAGCTCGCCTCGGCGAGCACCCCGGCCAGCAGCGAGGCGACCGCCATGCCGAGGTTGAACGCCCAGAACTGGAGGTTGAACGCGCGGGAACGGCGGGTCTCCGGCACCACGTCCACGATGGCCGCCACGAACGCCGGGCCGGGCATCGAGTGCGCCACCCCGACCAGCGCGGCCAGCACGGCGATCGCCGCGAGGTGCCGGCTGAACGCCAGCGCCGCCATCAGCCCGGCGGCGGCGAGGTGGGCGGCGAGCAGGGTCGAACGCCGGCCCCACCGGTCGGCCAGCACCCCGCCGAGCAGCGTGCCGCCGGCGCCGCCGATCCCGTACGCGCCGACGACGAGTCCGGCCAGCGACGGTGAGGCGCCCCGGGCGGAGGTCAGGTAGAGCGACAGGAACAGCAGCGCGAACGCGCCGGCCCGGTTGATCAGCAGACCGGACCAGAGGTACCAGAAGGTGCGCGGCATGCCGCCGGCCGTGTCGTCCCACCAGCGCCGCAGGCCGCGCACCCGTCCTCCAGGAAGGTTTCCTTACCGATCCGCCCCCGGTACCGTACCCAGCCGGTCGGCGTACTCAGGAACCGGTCCGGGCCGGCTCGGCGGGTGCGGTGGCCGCGGCCTCGGCCGCCTCGGGCGCCGGGGTTCGGGCCAGGGTGACCGGCGCGGCCGGGACGCCAGCGGCGCGGAGCTGGGTGGCGCGCCGCTCCCGGGCCGGGCCGGAGACCAGGTGCGCCACCGCCGTCACGGCGCCGATGCCGGCGCACGCCAGCCACAGCTCGGTGTTGCCGCCGTGCTCCCGGAGCAGGCCGCCGAGGATCGGTGCGGAGGCCCCGGCGAGCTGCCAGGACAGCGAGAACACGCCCTGGTAGCGGCCGCGCAGCGCGGCCGGCGACAACTCGGCGATCAGGGTGGCGTTGGAGGGCGAGTTGAGCATCTCGCCGAGCGTCCAGATCAGCACGGTGAGGCCGTAGAGCCAGATCGTGTCCGCGAACGCGGTGAGTCCGAAACCGACGCCCATGATCAGCGCGGCGAGCGCCAGCACGTGCGACCGGCTCCGGCCGCGGATGAGCCGGGGCACGAAGAGCTGGCCGATCACGATGAGCACGCCGTTGAGCGCGATCACCGAGCCGTAGGTGGCCGGGCTGAGCCCGGAGTCGACCATGGCGATCGGCAGCATCGAGATGTGCTGGAGGAAGACCAGCGCGGCGAACAGGTTGAGCGCCACGAAGCCGAGGAAGACCCGGTCGCGCAGGATGGTGCGCAGCGCGCCGGCCGGCGCCGCCGCGCCCTTGGCGACCGGCGCGGCCGGCCGGGTCAGGGTCTCCCGGACCCGGGTGAAGATGATCAGCGCGGTGACCACGGTGGTGGCCGCGTCCACCAGGAAGAGCAGCAGGTAGCCGGCCTCGGCGGCGAGCCCGGCCAGCACGGCGGCGCAGGCGAAACCGAGGTTGATCGCCCAGTAGTTCAGCGAGAACGCGCGGAGCCGGTCCTTCTCCGGCACCACGTCGATCATCATGGCGCCGAAGGCCGGGCGGGCCGCCTCGGCGAACGTGCCGAGCAGCAGCGCGCCCACGGCCACCGCCCAGAGCGGCCGGGCGAGGCCGAGCGCGACCATCATGGTGGCCGCGCCGAGGTGCGCGGTGAGCAGCGTGGGCCGCCGGCCCCAGCGGTCGGTGAGGATGCCGCCGACCGTGGTGCCGACCGCGCCGCCCACGCCCCAGAGCCCGATGACCAGGCCGGCCTGCGCGGCCGAGAAGCCGCGTTCCCGGGTCAGGTAGATGGCGAGGAAGATCAGGACGAACGAGCCGAGCCGGTTGATCAGCGTGCCGGTCCACAGGTACCAGAAGGAGCGCGGCAACCCGCCGGCCGTGTCCCGGAACCAACCTCGCACCGTCCGCATCCCGACGCCCCCCGCTCGGTAATGACCGATCAATCTCAGACGCCTTACAACCTAGTGCCGGGCCGGACGCATGGTCATCCGCATTTCCACGTGGTGGTCGTCACCACAGGTCCCCGCGTGTCCACCCGGCCGGTACGGCAGGATGATCCGCATGACTGCGAGCGAAGGACCCACCGTCGGGACGCTGGTCCTGCTGCGGCACGGCGAGAGCGACTGGAACGCCAAGAACCTCTTCACCGGCTGGGTCGACGTCGACCTGACCGCCAAGGGCGAGACCGAGGCGCGGCGCGGCGGTGAGCTGCTCCGCGAGCACGACCTGCTCCCGGACGTGGTGCACACCAGCGTGATGCGCCGGGCGATCCGCACCGCCGAGCTGGCGCTCAACGCCGCCGACCGGCACTGGATCGCGGTGCGCCGGTCCTGGCGGCTCAACGAGCGCCACTACGGCGCCCTCCAGGGCAAGAACAAGAAGCAGACCCTCGACGAGTACGGCGAGGAGCAGTTCATGCTCTGGCGCCGGTCGTACGACACGCCGCCGCCGCCGATCGACGACAACGACGAGTGGTCGCAGGTGGGCGACCCCCGGTACGCGCTGCTGCCGACCGAGCTGATGCCCCGCACCGAGTGCCTCAAGGACGTCGTCGAGCGGATGCTGCCCTACTGGTACGACTCGATCGTGCCGGACATCCTGGCCGGCCGGACCGTGCTGGTGGCGGCGCACGGCAACTCGCTTCGCGCGCTGGTCAAGCACCTCGACCAGATCTCCGACGAGGCGATCGCCAAGCTGAACATCCCGACCGGCATCCCGCTGCGCTACGACCTGGACGCCGACCTGCGCCCGCAGGTGCTGGGCGGCACCTACCTCGACCCCGAGGCCGCCAAGGCGGCTGCCGCCGCCGTCGCCAACCAGGGCCGCTGAGATGTAAGGCGGGGCCCCCTTTTAACGCCTCTGGTAGAGGCGGGGCCCCTTCTTAACACTCCCCTGTTAAGAAGGGGCCCCGCCTTACCCACCCCGGTGGGTCAGGCGGACGAGGAACCGGTGATCAGGTAGACCACGTGCTCGCCGGCGTTCACCGCGTGGTCGGCGAAGCGCTCGTAGAAGCGGCCCAGCAGGGTGGCGTCGATCGCGGTCTCCACCCCGTACGGCCAGTCGTCGCCGAGCAGCACGCCGAAGAGGCTCTTGTGCAGGTCGTCCATCGCGTCGTCGTCCCGGTCCAGCTCGGCGGCGACGTCCGCGTCGGGCTTGGCCAGCACCGCGCCGATCTTCTCGGCCATCCGATCGGCGATGCCGGCCATGTCGGTGAAGACCGGCCGCAACTCGGCCGGCACCGCCGGGGAGGGGTGCCGGCGCAGCGCCGTCTTCGCCACGTGGTCGGCCAGGTCGCCCATCCGCTCCAGGTCGGCGGCCACGTGCAGGGCGGTGATCATGGCCCGCAGGTCGGAGGCGACCGGGGCCTGTCGGGCCAGCAGGTCGCAGACCCGCTCCTCCACGTGCCGGTACAGGTCGTCGATCTCGGCGTCGCGCGCGATCACCGTCTCGGCCGCCGCGCGGTCGGCGGTGAGCAGCCCGCGGGTGGCCTGCCGCATGGCCGCGCGCACCGCCTCGGCCATGTCCACCAGCAACTGGCTGACAATCTGCAGGTCGGCCCGGAACTCGTCGCGCATCGTCACTTCCTGGGGTCGGTGGCCGCGGCCCGAGAGGGGTACGGCGTGAGCAGGTGCGCGCCCTACGGTAGGCCGGGCGGCCGGCACCAGGGTGAACGCGGATGAACGACGCGGGACCCGCGGGTGAACATTCCCGGAATCGAGGGTGGTTCGTCCCTTTGTGACCGATCCCTGGGTTAACAATGACCCTACGATCGCCGAGTGGAATGGGCGGTGGCCATCGCGGTGGCCGTGGCGCTGGTGACCGGACTGGTCGCCGGGTCGATGCTGTCCGGGCCGATGGGGCAGTGGCGGCGCCGGTGGGCGTCACGGGGCGACGGGACCCCCCGTCGTGACGCAGGGAGGCCGACGATTCCGGACGACCAACAGGGGGGCCTCTCCGGGCTCGGCCGCAAGACGATCGACTCGTTGCGCGCCGGCGTGGTGGTGCTCGACCCGGACGACGTGCCGGTGCTGGTGAACCCGGCGGCGCGGGCGATGGGCCTGCTCCGTGCCGGGGCGACACCGGGCGCCATCGCGGCGCACCCGCTCATCCGTACCCTCGCCGGGCAGGTCCGTCGCACGGGCGTGCGGCGCGAGATCGAGCTCGACCTGCCCCGGGGCCGCGACAGCGCCGGCGACAACCCGCTCGGCGTGCACCTGCGCGCCATGGGGTTGGGTGCCGGCTACATCTCGATCGAGGCGGTCGACGTCACCGAGTCGCACCGCCTGGCCCGGGTACGCCGGGACTTCGTGGCCAACGTGAGCCACGAGTTGAAGACCCCGATCGGCGCGCTCCAACTGCTCGCCGAGGCGCTGGTGGACGCGACCGAGCCGGCCGGCGACGGCGCGCCCGACCTGTCCGAGGACCTGGTCGCCGCGCGGCGGTTCGCCGAGCGGATCCAGCACGAGTCCACCCGACTCGGGCGGCTGGTGCAGGAACTGCTGGAACTCACCCGGCTCCAGGGCGCCGAGCCGCAGCCCGCGCCCGAACCCGTCTCGGTGGACTGGGTGCTCGCCGAGGTGGTCGACCGGACCCGCACCGCGGCCACCGCCCGCCGGGTGGAGATCGTCGTGGGCGGGCAGCGGGGCCTGACCGCGTACGGGAGCGACAGCCAGCTCGCCACCGCGGTGGCCAACCTGGTGGAGAACGCGGTCAACTACTCGGCCGAGGACACCACGGTCCGGGTGACCGTGCGGGGCACCGAGGAGCACGTCGAGATCGCGGTGGCCGACCAGGGGATCGGCATCGCGCCGAACGAGGTCGACCGGATCTTCGAACGCTTCTACCGCGCCGACCAGGCCCGCTCCCGGGCGACCGGGGGCACCGGCCTTGGCCTGGCCATCGTCAAACACATCGCCAGCAACCATGGCGGCCGGGTGGACGTGTCGAGCACCCTTGGGGGTGGGTCGACGTTCACCCTCAGGCTGCCTGCCAGCCCCCCGGACGACCTGGAGGCGACACTCGCCTCCGCTGGGATCGAGGCCGGCCCGGCCGAGCTCCGGCAGGTCTGACCACAGGAAAGGAAACACCCGTTGAGCCGCGTACTGGTGGTCGAGGACGAGGAGTCGTTCTCCGACGCCCTGTCCTACATGCTCCGCAAGGAGGGCTTCGAGGTCTCCGTCGCCGCGACGGGCACCTCCGCCCTCACCGAGTTCGACCGCACCGGCGCCGACATCGTGCTGCTCGACCTGATGCTGCCGGAGATGTCGGGCACCGAGGTGTGCCGCCAGCTCCGCCAGCGGTCGCACGTCCCGATCATCATGGTCACCGCCCGGGACAGCGAGATCGACAAGGTGGTCGGCCTGGAGATCGGGGCCGACGACTACGTGACGAAGCCGTACTCGCCCCGTGAGCTGGTCGCCCGGATCCGGGCGGTGCTGCGCCGGCAGACCAGCGAGGCGAACGAGACGGGCGCGCCGACCCTGGCCGCCGGCCCGGTACGGATGGACATCGAGCGGCACGTGGTGACCGTCGACGGCGCCGGGGTCCAGCTTCCGCTCAAGGAGTTCGAGCTGCTGGAGCTGTTGCTGCGCAACGCCGGCCGGGTGCTCACCCGGGGCCAGCTCATCGACCGCGTCTGGGGCGCCGACTACGTGGGCGACACCAAGACGCTCGACGTGCACGTGAAGCGGCTGCGCTCCAAGATCGAGCCGGAGCCGTCCGCGCCGCGCTACATCGTCACGGTGCGAGGTCTGGGCTACAAGTTCGAGCCGTGACCGCCCGCCCACGTCGATCATGAGGTCGGCGGACGGGTTACCCCGCCCCCGCCCTCCCTCACCGACACCGCCTGGTGGAACGCCATGGGTGTGTCCTGCGAGGGCGCGAGACACCCATGGCGTTCCACTGACGCCTGCGTGCGCTGGTGGGTGGAACGCGGTGGGTGTCTGTGAGGGCCTAAGACACACGTGGTGTTCCGGTGACGCTTCTTTGGGCCGGTCGGTGGAACACGGTGGGTGCCTGCGAGGGCCTGAGACACCCATGGCGTTCCACTAACGCCTGTGTGGGTCGGTCGGTGGAACGCGGTGGGTGTCTGGGAGGGCATGAGGCACCCATCGTGTTCCAGTCGCGCCTCGATGGGTCGGTGGGTGGAACGTCATGGGTGTCTCGGACGGCTTGAGGCACCCATGGTGTTCCAGTGACGCTTCAAGAGGCTGCCGGGTGGAACGCGGTGGGTGTCTGGGAGGGCGTGATAGACCCGTGGTGTTCCGGTGACGCCTCGGTGCGCTGGTGGGTGGAGCGTTATGGGTGTCTCCGGGGGCGGGATGCGCCCGTAGGCGTTCCAACGGGTGGCCGCAACCGGCGCCCGGGGGCGAACCGGTGGGCGGCCGGTCAGAGCACGACCGGCACTCGACCTGGACCGGCGTGACGCAGCCCGTGGTATCTGCCCGGGGTGGGCGCGGTGTCTGGTTTGGCGGTGGTGGGTGGCACCCTGGTGGCGGAATCGTTGGTGGGGGCGGGGCGTTGTAACCCGGTGAACGACCGAGGAAGACGAACCTCCACGGCCCCGCCCCGCGAGGGAATGACGGTGGCCGCCCGGTCGTTGCACACACTTCCGGCGCCGCACCGCGAGCAGCCGGAACCCCCCTGATCTTTGAGCGCCTGACGGTGCCCACACCCCGCCCCCGCGGGTGTGTTGACCCCCGAATGGAGCCCCCACCATGAACACGATCCTGCGTAAGAGCATCCTGGGCATTGCTGGTCTGGCCTTCACCGGTGGTGTGTTCGCCGGTCCGATCGCCGCCCACGCCGACACCCCCGCCCACGCCGCTGCCAAGCCGGCCACGGCCACGGCGAGCGTGCAGGGTGAGCAGTCGACCATCGCGCTGAACGGCGAGCAGACCGCTAACGTCAAGGCGATCATCGCCGCGACGAAGAAGGCCGGCCTGCCCGAGCGGGCCGCGGTCATCTCGATCGCCACCGCCCTGCAGGAGTCGAAGCTGGAGAACCTCGGCCACCTCGGCGACCGCAACGACCACGACTCGCTGGGCCTGTTCCAGCAGCGCCCCTCCTCCGGCTGGGGCACCCCGGAGCAGATCACCGACCCCGAGCACTCCACCCTCGCCTTCCTCAAGGGCCTCAAGCAGGTCGACGGCTGGCAGGACATGCCCCTCACCGACGCCGCGCAGACCGTGCAGGTGAGCGCGTACCCGGACGCGTACGCCCAGTGGGAGAAGCAGGCCACCGACCTCGTCAACCAGCACTGGACCAAGTAAGACTCGCGAAGGCCGGCACCCGAGAACGGGTGCCGGCCTTCAGCGCACCACCTTGACGTTGAACAGTGGCGTGCCCAGCCGGCCGTAGAGGCGCAGCCAGATCGGCAGCAGCATCTCGGTGCCCCGGGCCGTGGTGATGTCGCCCAGGTCGATCACGTCGGTGTGGCCGAAGCTGGTGAGCAGCTCGGTGACCACCTTCTTCGCGTCGGCGTCGTCGCCGGAGACGAAGACGCTGTGGTCCCCGTCGGCGAGTTGCCGGGGGTGGGCCATCAGGTCGGCGGTGAGCGTGTTGAGCGCCTTCACCACCCGGGTACGCGGGAACGCCCGCTGGATCCGCTCGCCGAGCGAGTCGTCGTTGAGCACCGACAGGGTGGGCGGGAAGCCCTGGCCGAAGTCGAGCGGGTTGGCGATGTCGAGCAGGACCTTGCCGGCGAGGTTGTCCGCGCCTGTCGCGTCGAGGGCGGGGAGCGAACCGTCGCCGCTTGTCGCGTTCACCACCAGGTCCGCCCCGGCGGCGACGTCCGCGTACCCGGTCAGGGTGACGCCCGGATGGGCGGCGACCCACTCGCCCCACTCGCCGGCGCGGGTGGTGGCGACGTCGCGGGTGCCGACGACCACGTCGTGACCCAGTTCGGCCGCGCGGGCGGCGATGGTGCGGCCGACCATGCCGGTGCCAACTACTGCGATGCGCATGTCGTGTCCGTCCTGAGGAAATCGCGTGACGCCGATGCGTCCCGCTCCGTGCGGCCGAGGCTAACAGACAGGTCTGTCTACTGAACGGGACGGAGACGTACCTGTCTGTAGACTTCGGCGAACCACGAGGGAGGAACCCATGGCCCGCACCCCCGCCGGCACCGCCCGGGACCGCATCCTGGAGACCGCGTTCCGGCTGTTCTACGCGTACGGGCCGCGCGGCGTCGGGGTGGACACGGTGATCGCCGAGTCGGGCGTCGCGAAGGCCACGCTCTACAAGCACTTCCCGCGCAAGGACGATCTGGTCCTGGCGTACCTGGACAAGGTCGACCTGGCCTGGTCCGGCGCGCTGCGTGCGGCCGCCCGGGCGGCCGGCGACGATCCGCGCGATCAGCTCGTCGGCATGTTCGACGCGCTCACCGGCGCGTGCCGCCGCGAGGGTTACCACGGCTGCGCGTTCATCAACACCGCCGCCGAGTCGTCCGCCGGCAGCGCGGTGCACGCCCGGACGGTCGCGCACAAGAACGCGGTGCGGGCCTGGGTGACCGAGCTGGCCCGACAGGCCGGGGCCGCCGAGCCGGAGCTGCTGGCCCGTCAGCTCACCCTGCTGCTCGACGGGGGACTGGCCGGCGGCGTGCTCGACGGTGACCCGGCGATCGCCGAGGCAGCCCGCAGCACCGCCCGTGCCCTCGTCGACGCGGCGCTGCCGACGCGTTAAGCGGGGCCCCCGCCTCTACCGCAGGCGTTAACAAGGGGCCCTTCCTTACTCGCTGGCGGGGTGGGGGGCGATCTGGCCCTGGCGCTGGCGGGCGGCGCACAGCTCGGCCAGCTTCGCGTACGCGGGCGCGCCGATCAGCGCGGTCAGCTCCGGCCCGTACGAGACGTACATCGGGTCGGCGCCGACGTGCGCGTCGGTGGAGGACGTGCACCACCAGTCCAGGTCGTGACCGCCGGTGCCCCAGCCGCGCCTGTCGAACTCGGCGAGCGTGGAGATGAGCACCTTGGTGTTGTCCGGCCGCGTGTGCCACTCCTGGTCCCGGCGGACCGGCAACTGCCAGCAGACGTCGGGCTTGTATTCCAGTGGGTGCACCCCGTCGCGCAGCGCCTGGGCGTGCAGCGCGCAGCCGCCCCCGGCCGGGAAGTCGGCGTCGTTGAGGAACACGCACGGCGCGTCCACGTCGCGGGTGGCGGTGCGCCGGGCCGGCGTCTTGCCGTCGACAGTGTCGTTCTCGGTCCAGTTCTTGAAGCCGCGTCGGAAGTGCTGCCAGGTCTCCGGCGTGAGGCGCTTGACCGCCGCCCGGACCCGCTTCTCGTCGTCGGCGTCGGTGAAGAACGCGCCGTGCGAGCAGCACCCGTCGGCCGCCCGGCCCTTCACGATGCCGTGGCAGCCCGAGCCGAAGATGCACGTCCAGCGGGAGAGCAGCCAGGTCAGGTCGGCCCGGACGACGTGCTTCGGGTCGGCCGGGTCGGCGAACTCGATCCACTCCCGCGGAAAGTCCAGCCCGACCTCGCGGCTGCGCGGGTCGGCCGGGTCGTCAACCAGCACGTGAAGCTCGATCTGCCCTGTCACCCGGACCAGCGTACGCGCGGTCCCCCCGGCCGGCCGGCGAGCCGACGAAACGTGTTGCGCCTAGGGTTCTTGCCATGCGACTGGGTGTCCTCGACGTCGGTTCCAACACGGTGCACCTGCTGGTGGTCGACGCCCACCACGGTGCCCATCCCTGGCCGGCGCACTCGGAGAAGGTGGTGCTGCGGCTGGCCGAGCAGATCGGCCCGGACGGGGCGTTGACCGACCCCGGCGCGGACGGCCTGGTCAAGGCGGTCGGCATGGCTCGGGCGGCGGCCGACGGGCTGGGCGCCGAGGACCTGCTGGCGTTCGCCACCAGCGCGGTCCGCGACGCCACCAACGCGGGCGAGGTGCTGGCCCGGGTCCGCGACGAGACAGGCGTACGCCTGGAGGTGCTCTCCGGCGCGGACGAGGCGCGGATGACGTTCCTCGCGGTGCGGCGGTGGTTCGGCTGGTCGGCGGGCCGGCTGCTGGCGCTGGACATCGGCGGCGGTTCGCTGGAGTTGGCCGCCGGCATAGACGAGCACCCGGACGTCGCGGTCTCGCTGCCGCTCGGCGCGGGCCGGCTCAGCCGGGAGCGGCTGGCGGTCGACCCGGCCGGCCTGATGCCGCCGTCGGCCGAGGCCGTGGAGGCGCTCCGGGAGTACGTGGACGCGCAGCTCGACCCGGTGGTCAAACAGTTGACCGAGGTGGGCTGGGAGCGGCCGGTGGCCACCTCGAAGACGTTCCGCACGCTGGCCCGGCTGGCCGGCGCCGCGCCCTCAGGCGCGGGTCTGTGGGCCCGGCGCAGCCTGACCCGCACCGGGCTGCGGCAGGTGCTCGGGTTCGTCAGGCACATCCCGCCGACCCACCTGCCCGAGTTGGAGGGGGTCAGCGCGCAGCGGGCGCACCAGCTCCTCGCGGGCGCGGTGGTGGCCGAGGCGGTGATGCGCCGGCTGGACGTGGAGTGCCTGGACATCTGCCCCTGGGCGCTGCGGGAGGGCGTCATCCTGCGCCGGTTGGATCAGCTCGCGCCGATGTGATTCGCGCGGCCGCTCTGGGCGCTTTGCGGCTGCTCGTCCCGATGCTTACCGGCGGGTGCGGCTACCCTGAGGGGCGTGACTTCCCGCGTCCCGGTGCTCCTGTCCACGTCCTCGGTCTTCCCCGAACGGACCGCGGCGGCGTTCCAGCTCGCCTCGGCACTCGGGTACGACGGCGTCGAGGTGATGGTCTGGACCGACCCGGTGAGCCAGGACGCGGGCGCGCTGCGCGGGCTCTCCGAGCACTACGGCGTGCCGGTGCTGTCGGTGCACGCGCCCTGCCTGCTGGTCACCCAGCGGGTGTGGAGCCCCGACCCGTGGGAGCGGCTGCGCCGGGCCGCCGAGCTGGCCGAGACGCTGGAGGCGCCCACCGTGGTGGTGCACCCGCCGTTCACCTGGCAGCGGGACTACGCGCGCACGTTCGCCGACGGGCTGGACGCCACCGCCGGGCAGTTCGGCGGCCTGCGGTTCGCGGTGGAGAACATGTTCCCGGTGCGGATGGCCGGCCGGCAGTTCGTGCCGTACGTGCCGGGCTTCGACCCGACCGACACCGGCTACGCCGCCTACACGCTGGACCTGTCGCACTGCGCGGCCTCGCACACCGACGCGCTGGCGATGGCCGACCGGATGGGCGCCGGGCTGGCGCACGTGCACCTGGGCGACGGCACCGGCGAGGGGCGCGACGAGCACCTGGTGCCCGGCCGGGGCGGCCAGCCCTGCGCGGAGCTGCTCCGGTCGCTGGCCGGGCGCGGCTTCACCGGCTCGGTCGCGGTGGAGGTGACCACCCGGGGCGCGAAGAGCCGCGCGGTCCGCGAGGCGGACCTGCGCGAGTCGCTGGAGTTCGCCAGGGCGAACCTGACCGCGCCCTCCCCGGTCGACGCCTGACCGGCCGAAACAGCTCCGGCGCTCGCCCCGGCCGCGCCGGGTGGCTCGGCCGGGCCGGAGCCCGGCCGGCAGCCGAAGGTCAGCTCACCGGGGCCAGCGGCTGGGCCGGGACGGCCTGCTCGCCGACCGCCGCGCGCTTGCGGGCCCGGTGCGCGGCCACGTGCGAGCGGGTGGCGCAGCGTTCCGAGCAGAACCGCCGGCAGCAGTTCGACGAGGTGTCCAGGTAGACGTTGCCGCAGCGCTCGTCCGCGCAGACGCCGAAGCGGGCGCTGCCGTACTCGCAGAGCCAGACGGAGAGGCCCCAGACGGCGCCGGCCAGGTATTCGGCGGAGACCGAGGCGCCCCGGCTGGTCACGTGCATGTGCCAGTCCGAGGAGTCGTGCCCGGAGATGCGCGGCTGCACCGGGAACGCCTCCAGCAGCGCGTTCAGCTCGGTCACCGCGTCGGCGTCGCGCCCGGAGGTGCCGTACTCGAAGACGTCCCGCAGGCGCTTCTGCGCCCGACGGAAGATCGCCAGGTCCCGTTCCGCGACCTCGTCGCGCATCCAGGCGTTCTCGTCCGGGAAGAGGGCCCGCAGGCCGTCGAGGTCGTCCAGCCGGGCGTTGACGAGCTCGACCCCGGTCCGGGCGTACGCGTCGAAGTTCACGACACCAACGGTAGACGACTCAGACCGGGCGTGCCGCGTCGATGTAGTGGGGCAGGAACCGCGCGTAACCGTCTGTGATGAGGCTCTCGCTTTCGCGCACCCCGGCGCCGGCCGACGCGCCGTCCACGATCCAACTGCCCAGCACCGTGTGGTTGCCCTCGAACTGCGGCAACGCGCGGAACTCCTGGAAGCAGAAGCCTTCGTCGCCATAGATGCCCGGGTTGGTGATCTCGGTGTCCGCGGTCACGATGCGTACCGAGCCGCCCTCGCGGCCGAGCAGCGGCTTGGCCACGTACTCGGTCATCCCGCGCGGCGAGTCGAGGTAGGCCGGCAGCAGGTAGTCGTGCCCGGGGTACAGCTCCCAGAGCACGGCCAACAGCGCCTTGTTCGACAGCAGGAGCTTCCAGGCCGGCTCGATCCAGGTGGTCGGGGTGCCCGGGTCGAGCGCCGGCGGCCCGTACGGCTCGGCGAGCATCCACTCCCAGGGGTAGAGCTTGAAGCAGGTGGTGATCGGCCGGTCGTCGGCGTCGACGAAGCGCCGCCCGTCCCAGCCGATCCGCTGGATCGGCATGAGCGTCACGTCCAGCCCGGCCTGGCGGGCCGTCTCGGCGAGGTAGCCGGCGGTGATCTGGTCCTCGCCCGACTCCTCCTCGTTCGACCAGACCACGTGCGCGCGCGGCTCGTGCAGCCCGGCGCCGATCTTGGCCCACGCGCCGACCAGCCGCTCGTGCAGGCTGTTCCACTGGTCCGCGTCCGGGCGGGTGTGCTCCAGCCAGTACCACTGCACGATGCTCGCCTCGACCAGCGCGGTCGGGGTGTCCGCGTTGTATTCCAGCATCTTCGGCGGCCAGGTGCCGTCGTAGGCGAGGTCGAAGCGGCCGTACAGCGTCGGCGGGGCCTCCCGCAGCGAGCGGGCGACCGCCTCGGCGGCCCACTCCGGGATGCCGAACTCGGCGTGGCGGCGGCGGGCCACCACGTGCTCGGCGGCGGCCACCGACATCCGGTGCAGCTCCTCGGTCGCCTCCTCCAGCTTGAGCACCTCGTCGAGCGTGAAGGAGTACGCCGCCGTCTCGTCCCAGTACGACATGATCTCGCCGTCGGGCAGCTCGGTGTCGACGTACACCAGGCCCTGGGCCCGGATGGTCTCGTCCCAGTCGGGGCGCGGAGTGCTCGCCTCGCGGCGCACGTCAGCCGCCGCAGGAGGCGAGGTGGGTGCCGAAGCCGCCGCGCTCGGGCAGCGCGGCAGTGGTCGGGGCGACGTCGCCGCGCGCGGCGGTGGCCGGCGCGGGGATCCGCAGGGCCACCGCGACCGTGTCGCCGCCCCCGCCGGCCGGGCCGAGCGCGCAGTCGTCATCGTCGTCGTCGTAGCCGTTGTTGCAGCCGGAGAGCGCGAGCGCCAGCGCGGTGAGCGCGCCGAGCTGGACGGTGGCCGAGCGGAGCCGGCGGCGGGGGTGTCGTTCCACGTGAACGTTGTAGCCGATCGTCGCCAGTTCGGGTACCCGGCGCGGGTGCGGGGCCGGGCGTTACGCTCGGCTCATGCTCCGTTCCGTCATCCTCGCCGCCTCCCGGTCATCCCAGGTGGAGCGGCTCGTCGCGACGGCCCCGTTCACCCGGGACGTCGTCCGCCGGTTCGTCGCCGGCGCCGGCACCGACGACGCGCTGCGCGCGACCCGCGCACTCGTCGGCGACGGCCAAGCGGTCACCCTCGACTATCTGGGCGAGGACACCACCACCGGTGAGCAGGCGAACGCCACCCGGGACGAATACCTCAGACTGCTGCGCCTGCTCGGCGCCGCCGGCCTCACCCCGCCCGCCGAGGTCAGCGTCAAGCTGTCCGCGCTCGGCCAGGCGTTCGACGAGCAGTTCGCGTACGACAACGCACGGCAGATCTGCGCGGCGGCCGACGCGGTCGGCACCACTGTCACCCTGGACATGGAGGACCACACCACCACCGACTCGACGCTGGACATCCTGGCCAAGCTGCGCAAGGACCACCCGGCGACCGGGGCGGTGCTCCAGGCGTACCTGCGGCGGACCGAGTCGGACTGCCGCGAGCTGTCCGCCGCCGGGTCCCGGGTGCGCCTGTGCAAGGGCGCCTACAAGGAGCCCGAGTCGGTGGCCTACCAGTCCGCCCGCGAGGTGGACAAGTCGTACGTGCGCTGCATGAACGTGCTGATGGCGGGCGACGGCTACCCGATGCTGGCCACCCACGACCCGCGCCTGATCGCGATCGGCGAGGACCGGGCTCGCTGGTTCGACCGCGACCCGGGCCGGCTCGAGTTCCAGATGCTCTACGGCATCCGCCCGGAGGAGCAGGCGCGCCTGGTCGGCGAGGGCTACACCGTGCGCACCTACGTCCCCTACGGCGACCAGTGGTACGGCTACCTGATGCGCCGGCTGGCCGAGCGCCCGGCCAACCTGGCGTTCTTCGGGCGCGCGGTGCTGTCGAAGAAGTGAGTCAGTCGTTCGACCAGGCCCGGGTGGAGAGCACGAGGCGGTAGCCGTCCGGGTCGGCGAACGCGATCCCCCACCTGTCCCAGTACGGGCCGGCGGAGACCCTGGTCCCGCCGGCCCGTTCGAGTCTCGTCACCTGGTCGTCCTCGACCGGCCCGTCCAGGTAGAGCACGAACAGGTCCTCCCCGCCGGGGCGCGGGTCGACGGTCAGGTTCGCGCCGCCGAACAGTTCCAGGTGCCAGCCCGCCCCGGGTACGCCGAGCATCACCAGGTCGTACTCGCCCGGGCCGTCGGCGGCGCCCCGGTAGAGCACGTCCAGGCCGAGGCCGTCGGCCCAGAACCGTTCGGCTGCGGCCATGTCGCGGCTGGGCCGGGCGAGGCGTACGTGGGTGTCCGGGGAGATCGGCATGCCGAGATCGTGCGACCTCAGGTCGGGTTGAGGTCAAGCCTTGACGAGCCTGGCTAATGACATTAGCTTTATGGCTATGACAGTTAGCCAGGTGGTGCGGGACGGCGGGACCATCGCGTACGAGGTGCACGGCTCGGGGCCCCTCGTGGTGCTCGCGCACGGCATGGGGGAGAACCGGGCGGCCTTCCGGCACCTGACTCCCCTGCTGGTGGCGGCCGGCTACCGGGTCGCCTCGACCGACGTCCGCGGGCACGGCGACTCCAGCCCGCACTGGCCCACGTACGCCCCGGCCGAGGTCGGCGGCGACCTGCTCGCCGTGGTGCGGGACCTCGGCGGCGGCCCGGCCACGCTGGTGGGCAGCTCGTCCAGTGGGGCGGCCGTGGTGTTCGCCGCCGCCGAGGCGCCGGAGCTGGTCAGTGGCATCGTGCAGATCAGCCCGTTCACCACTCAGCCCAAGCCCAACCCGGTGATGCGGGCGCTCCAGGCCGTCGTGCTGCGTAGCCCCCGACTGTTCGGGCAGTTCCACCGCACGCTGTTCCCGTGCGGGCGGCCGGCCGACGACGCCGCGTACCGCAGGGAACTGGTCGCCAGGCTGCGCGGCCGGATGGACGCGGTGCGCGGCGTGGTCGCGCCGGTCGACCCGCACTGGACCGCACGGGCCGCCCAGGTGCGGCAGCCCGTGCTGGTGCTGATGGGCACGAAGGACCCGGACTTCTCCGACCCCGGCGCCGAGGCCCGGGCCGCCCGCCGGCAGTTCGCCGTCGCCGAGGCGCGCATGATCGCCGACTCCGGCCACTACCCGCACGCCGACCAGCCCGACGCCACCGCCGCCGACCTGGTCGAGTTCCTGACGGTGACCGCGCGTGCCTAGGGCCGGCCTGACCCCGACGACAGTGGTCCGGGAGGCCGCCGTGCTCGCCGACGAGGTCGGCCACGACCGGCTGACCCTGGCCGCGCTCGCCGGCCGGCTCGGCGTCGCGCTGCCCAGCCTCTACAAGCACGTGCGCGGCGTCGACGCCCTGCACCAGAAGCTCGCCGTGCTGGCCACCGCCGAGATCGCCGACGTGCTGACCAGCGCCGCCGCGGGCCGGGCCGGCGGCGACGCGTTGCGCGCCGTCGCCACCGCCTACCGGGCGTACGCCCGCCGGCACCCCGGCCGCTACCCGGCCACCCAGCGGGCGCCCGACCCCGCCGACCCCGAGCACCTGGCCGCCGCCGAACGCGCGGTCGACGCGATCTTCGCCATCCTGCGCGGGTACGGCGTCCAGGGCGACGCCGCCGTCGACGCCACCCGGATGTTCCGGGCCACCGTGCACGGCTTCGTCACCCTGGAGGCGGCCGGCGGATTCGGGCTGCCCCGCGACGTCGACCGCTCGTTCGACCGCATGATCGACGGGCTCGACGTCGCGTACCGCGGCTGGGGTTCCCGATGAGGGGCACGCTGCGGGGACTCATCTTCCTGCTGGAGTTGGCGCTGCTGACCGCCGCCGGCTTCTGGGGCTTCACGCTCGACGCCGGCTGGCCGGTGCGGCTGCTCGCCGGGCTGGGCGCGCCGTTGGCAATCGCCGTGGTCTGGGGCGCGTTCTGCTCGCCCCGGGCCGCCGTGACGCTGCCCGCCCCGGCCAAGCTCGGCGTCCAGGCCGCGTGCTTCCTGGTCGGCGGCGTCCTGCTGGCCCTGGCCGGCCACCCCCTGCCCGGCGTGGTCCTGGTGCTGCTCTGGGCCCTGGACAAGGCCCTCCTCGTCCGCGCCGGCGACCCGATCTGACCCGCCTCTTCGGCCAGGTGCGCGGTCCGTGGCTGGATCTTGGAAGCTTGAAGCCCCTATGGGGGCCACTTCCTTCCAAGATCTGGCTCGCCGTCCCTCGCCCCGCGTTTCGTCTCAAGATTGCGGGGTTGTGCCACAGGGATTACGGGAAGGGCTCTTTCCCGGAACGCCCGATTGGTCGTACCCTTCGCCGGTGACCGACGGCGACGAGGAGCCTCCCGGCCGGGCAGCCGACGGCGACGAGCCACCAGCCGGGAGTAACGGCGACGGGCAGCAGCCCCGTGCCGACGTGGTGACATCGCCTCGCGCCTCGACGGACGACCGGTCTCCGAAGCTCGGAGCGGTCACCCCCCTACCGGCCGCCTCCGACGGGCCGCCGATCGCGCCCCCGCCAGGCCCGGCCGAGCCGAGCCGCGACGCACCCGAGCCGGGGATCCTCGCGCCCGAGCCGGATCCGGCCCAACCCGAGCCGCGCCCGGCCGCCCCCGAGCCTGCCGCGGCATCACCCGAGTCGGATTCGGTCGTGACCGGGGCGGGTGCGCCTCCGAATGAGCCGCGTGCGGCAGCGCCCGCGCCAGGCCCTGTCGATCCTCCCGAGGTGCCTCCGTCCGGCGACCCCGGAACAAACGAGCCCTCCCTACGCCGGGACGCGCCGACCGCCGGGACGAGCACCGCCGCCGGCGGAGGCGACGCCGACGGTCCCGCCCCGGCCCCGGCGGCAACCACGTCGACCGAGGCGACCCCCACCCGGTCCCCGTCCGGCGGCGAGGGAACCGAGACGGTCCCCGCCGCGACGGCCCACCCGGAGCCGAGCGCGACCGCTTCCGCCCCGGCACCACCGAGCACGCCGCCGGCTCCCGCCGTGGCTCGGGCGTCCGTTCCGGGTACGCCGGCTCCCACCGCGTGGCCGGCACCCGTTCCGCCGGCTCCGAGTGGGCTGCCGGCTGCCGGCGTGCCGCAGGTGCCCGTACCCGTCGTGCCGTCGCGGAAGCGGCGGTGGCCGATGTGGACCGCGCTCGGCCTCGCGCTCGGCCTGGTGGCGGGCGCGGTGCCCGGCGTACTCCTGCGGGAGCTGGCGCCGGACGCGGCGGGACGGCCGGCGGCGAGCCTGGCCCAGCGCGGCACGGCGGCCGAGCGGCAGCTCGCCGAGCGGATGGTCGGGCAGCTCGACCGGCAGGGCGTGGCGCTGCTCGGCGGCGACCGGACCGGCTTCCTGGCCGTCGCGGAGCCGGCCGCCCGGCCGGCGCTGACCAAGCGGTACGCGGCGTTGCGGGCGCTCCGGGTCACGGTGTGGCGGCCCGCCGCCGACGGGGTGCCGGTGGCGGTCGACGGGCGGCCGGGGGAGTGGCGGTTGCCGGTGACGGTGGGCTACTGCTTCGTGGCGCCGGGCTGCGCGCCGAGCACGACGGGGCTGGGCACCCGGTGGCGGCTGGTGGGGGAGCAGCCGCGGCTGCTGGCGGTGGAGCCGTCCCGCACCGACCCGACCGGGGTACGCCCGTGGGCGGTGGACGACCTGGCCGTGGCGGTCGGGAAGCGGGCGCTGGTGGCCACCACGCCCGCCCAGCGGGGCAAGCTGCCCGGCCTGCTCGCCCAGGCCGAGGCCGCCGCCCGGGTCGCCGACCGGTACGCGGTCGGCCCGCCGCCGGACCGCTACCTGGTCTACTACGCCGGCCGGGCCGAGTGGCAGCGCTGGTACGGCGGCGGCCGCCCGAAGTGGACCGCCGGGTACGCGGTGGGCGTCGGCGGCGACCGCCACGACGTGGTGCTCAACGCGCAGAGCCTTGCCCCGGGCGGCGTCGACGACCTGCTGCGGCACGAGCTGACGCACGCCTCCTCGCTGCCCGACCAGGGCTACGCGGACCACGCCTACTGGTGGCTGGTGGAGGGGCTGGCCGAGTACGCCGGCACGGACGGGCAGCCGGTGGACCGCTACGAAGGGCTGGCCGAGGTGCGCAAGCTGGTCCGTGGCGACTGGGCCGGCCGGCTGGACGCCCTGGCGCCGGCCGACGACGCCTCCGACGATCGGGTCGGCGGCGCGTACGGGGTCGGTTACCTGGCCGTGCGGCACCTCGTGGACCGCTACGGCGAGCCGCGGGTGCTGGACTTCTTCCGGGCCGTGGTGCACCAGCGCCGGTCCCCGGACGAGGCCGCGGACGAGGTGTTCGGCGACCCGTGGTCCATGCTGCACGACGACTGCGTCGCCTACGTCCGGGCGGCCGCCGGCTGAGCGTCGGCCACGACGCGTCGAGGGGTCGACGCCTGTCGACGGGTCGTAGCATGGGCCGGGTGGTCCGCCCTCCCTCGCCGCGGCTGCGCGCAGCCACGCGGCCCCGCCTGCTCACCGCCCTCTTCGCCACCGTCGCGCTGACCGGCACCACGGCCGCCAGTTGCGGCGACGACACCCCGGCGGTCACCGTCGCCCCGGTCGGCCGCGCGCCGGTCTCCGAGGTCATCGACGCGCCGGCCACGGTGACCGCGCGGGCCGCGGCCACGCTCACCGCCCCCGCCGACGGCACCCTGGCCGCGCTGCGTGTCCAACCCGGTCAGCGGGTCGCCAAGGGGCAGGTGCTCGCGGTGGTCGACTCGCCGTCCGCGCGGGACCGGCTGGCCCAGGCGCGGGACGCGTTGCGCGCGGCGAAGCGGGCCGGGCGCGGCGTCGGCGTCGGCGACCTGGGCGGCAACCGTCGGGGCACCGACCGGGCCGCCGACGAGGCGTTCGCCGCGGCCCGCGCCGCCGCCGGCAAGGTCGGCGACCCGCAGGCGCGCGCCGCGCTGCTGCTCCAGGTCGAGTCGGCGCAGAAGCAGTACGCGTCCGCCGCCCGCGCCGCCGACCGCGCGGTCACCGCCGTGCAGCGCGGCGTCGCCGGCCTGAACAGCGCCGTCGGCGCGTTGTCGGCCGCGCAGCGCCTCCAGGCCCAGCAGGCGTACGACCTGGCGAAGGCGACGGTCGACGCGTTGACGCTGCGGGCCCCGATCGCCGGTGTGGTGCAGCCGGGTGGCACCCGGTCGGCGGCGCCGACCGACCTGGCCGGGCTGTTCGGGGCGACCGGCGGTCAGGTGCCGCCGGGCCTCGACCCGTCGGCGTTGGGCGCGGCCGGGTCGGGCGGGCCGCCGGCCGGGGTCGACGACGCCGTGCCGGCCGGTGGCCGGGTCACCGCCGGCACGCCGGTGCTCACCGTGGTGGACACCGGCCGGCTCGGGCTGCTCGCCGAGGTGGACGAGACAGACGTGCTGCTGGTCCGCGCCGGGGTGCCCGCCTCGGTGGAGTTGGACGCGGTGACCGGCGCGACGTACGACGCGACGGTGCGCTCGGTCGACGTGCTGCCCACCAGTTCGGCCCGGGGCGGGGTCACCTACCGGGTCCGGCTGGACCTGGGCCGGGGGCGGTTCGGCGAGGCGGAGGCCGCCCCGGCGCCCCGCCCCGGCATGAACGCGGTGGTCCGGTTGCGGGTGCGCGAGGCGGCCGACGCGGTGGCCGTACCGGCCTCGGCGGTCTTCTCCGCCGACGGGCGGGACGCGGTCTGGGTGCTGCGCGACGGCCGCGCCGACCGGGTGCCGGTGACCGTCGGCGTGCAGGGTCAGGACCTGGTGCAGATCGTCGACGGGGTGCGGGCCGGCGACCGGGTGGTGGTGCGCGGGGCCGACCAGGTGCGCGACGGCCAGGAACTGCGGTGACCGTCGCCGCGATCGAGGCGGTCGACGTCTGGCGCACGTACGAGCTGGACGGGGTGTCGGTGTCCGCGCTGCGCGGGGTGTCGCTCACCGTCGCCCAGGGCGAGTACGTCGCGGTGATCGGCCCGTCCGGGTCGGGCAAGTCGACGCTGATGCACCTGCTCGGCGGGTTGGACCGGCCCAGTGACGGCCGGCTGGTGATCGGCGGCCGGGACGTGGCCTCGCTGACCGCCCCGGAGCTGGCGACGTTGCGCAACGAGACGATCGGCTTCGTCTTCCAGGCGTTCCACCTGCTGGCCCGGACGTCCGCCGTGGACAACGTGGCGTTGCCGCTGGTCTACCGGGGGGTCGGCGCGCGGCAGCGGCGGGAGCGGGCGGCGGCGATGCTCGGCCGGGTCGGGCTGGGGCACCGCCTGCACCACCGGCCCAACCAGCTCTCCGGCGGTGAGCAGCAGCGCGTGGCGATCGCCCGCGCGTTGGTCACCGAACCGGCGGTGCTGCTCGCCGACGAGCCCACCGGCAACCTGGACAGCGTCACCGGCGAGGCGGTGCTGGAGCTGCTGGAGCGGCTGAACGCCGAGTCCGGGGTGGCGTTGGTGATGGTGACGCACGACCAGGAGGTGGCGGCCCGCGCGCGCCGGCGCATCGCGGTCCGGGACGGGCTGATCCAGTCCGACACCACCCATGATCGACCGGGGTCGGGCGGCGGCGGCGGACCTGCGACACTGGAGCACGCTCCCAGCGCGGAGCCCCGGTCCGCGTCCGGAAGCGGGCCGGGGCGCCCGTCCGGTGGCTCCGGTGGCGCCACCGGAGCCACCGGACGCCTTCCGCACCCGGGCGGCGATGCCCGATGAGGGTGGCCGAGGCCTGGCGGGTGGCGCTGGACGCGCTGCGGGCCAACCGGATGCGCAGCCTGCTGACCATGCTCGGGGTGATCATCGGGGTCGCCTCGGTGGTCATCCTGGTGGCCATCGGCACCGGCACCAAGCAACAGGTCGAGCAGCAGGTCGAGGGGCTCGGCTCGAACCTGCTCCTGGTGGTGCCGGGGAAGATCGAGGTGGGCACCGCCCCGGTGGTGTCCCCGCTGGACCTCAAGGACGTCGACGCCGTCTCCCGGGTGGTCGGCGACCCCGGCCGGGTGGCCGTGACGGTGGCGTCCGGGGCGACCGCGCGGGCCGGCAAGCGGTCCGACTTCACCACCGTGCAGGGCGTGTTGGAGACCACCCCGTCGGTGTTCACCCGGTCGTTGCAGCGGGGCCGCTACCTGACCGGCGCCGACGTGGACACCAGCCGCCGGGTGGCGGTGCTCGGCGCCTCGGTGGCCCGGGCGCTCTTTCCCGACCGCGACCCGCTCGGTCAGCAGGTCACGCTGGCCGGCGTCCGGTTCCGGGTGATCGGGGTCTTCGCCCCGCTCGGGCAGAGCCTCGGCGTGGACCGGGACGACGAGGTGCACATCCCGGTGACCGCCGCGCAACGGCTGTGGGGCACCCAGCGGATCGACGGCATCGCGGTCAAGGCGCCCGACCGGGAACGGATCGACCAGCTCGGCGAGCGCATCGTGGCGGAGCTGTCCCGCCGGCACCCGGACACCGAGTTCAGCGCCGTCACCCAGCAGCAGATCCTCGGTGTGCTCGGCGACATCCTCGGTGTGCTCACCGGCGTGCTGGCCGCCATCGCCGGCATCTCGCTGCTGGTCGGCGGCGTCGGCGTCTCCAACATCATGCTGGTCTCGGTGCGCGAACGGACCCGCGAGATCGGCCTGCGCAAGGCGGTCGGCGCCCGGCCCCGGGACATCGGGGTGCAGTTCCTGCTGGAGGCGGTGCTGCTCACCTCGATCGGCGGCCTGACCGGGATGGCGCTCGGGGTGGGCACCGCGCTTCTCGTCGACGCGTTCTCGCCGATCCCGGCGGCGATCACCTGGTGGTCGCTGGCGCTCGCCTTCGGGGTGTCGGCGGCGGTCGGCATCGTGTTCGGGGTGGTGCCGGCGCAGCGGGCCGGGCGGCTGGACCCGGTGGTGGCGTTGCGCGCCGAGTAGGCGATCCGGACGCGCCACCCGTCCGGGCGAAAAAGCCCTGGCGGACGCCCGTCCTGCCATGATCAAAGGACGGAAGGGATCGCGCAGGTCACAGCCGTCCCGCTACCGTACTCATTACACGCGCGTCGCTCGTCGAGGCGGGAGCACCTGCCCGGTGACACGCGCCGGGCACGGGAATGGGTCGGTGAGCCATGGCCGGGTCGCAGTCCGACGCACGGCTGTCGGATGTCAGGTTCCTGACCGTCGCCGAGGTGGCGACGGTCATGCGGGTCTCCAAGATGACGGTCTACCGTCTCGTGCACAGCGGTGAGCTGACCGCGGTGCGGGTCGGTCGCTCGTTCCGGGTGCCCGAGCACGCCGTGCACGAATACCTCCGGGGCGCCTTCCAGGAGTCCGCCTGACCTCTCGGTGGCCGTCCGCCGAGTGCGACGAAAAGGGGCATCGACGGGGGCGCGTTGGTCCTGCTGACGCACTCCGGCTACCCTGGAGCCCGACCGAGATCGCACCCTGGTGTGCCCTGCCCACCTCGCTGGTCCGGTCCGTTGTCCGCAAGCGGGCACGGCGCCATCGTGCGGTGGCGCCTGCCGGTCCGCCCCGCACGTTGCATCGAAAGGCTTTCGTATGGGCTCGGTGGTCAAGAAGCGCCGCAAGCGCATGGCTAAGAAGAAGCACCGCAAGCTGCTGCGCAAGACCCGCGTCCAGCGTCGCCGTCTCGGCAAGTGACCGGGGCCGGGCGCTGACCCGGCACCGGCACCACTTGCCAACTGTCGACCCTCGGAGGCTCAGGTGATCAGGCCGCGGACGTCCCGGCTCGATCCTGCCTGCCGCGCAAGGCGCACGACATGACCCCCGGTGGCACCTCCGGTGCCCCGGGGGTCGTCGTCGTCACCGGGGTCGGCCGGTTCCTCGGCGCGAACGTCGCGGCCCGCCTCGCCGCCGACCCCCGCATCGAGCGCGTCATCGGCGTCGACCCGGCGCCACCCAACCCCGAGCTGGCCGACCTGCTCGCCGACGTCGAGCTGATCCGCCTCGACCTGGACTCGCTCGGCGGCCTGCTCGTCGACCTCGACGTCGACGCCGTGGTGCACCTCGCGCTCGTCACCGCCCCCGATCCGCAGCACGGCGGCCGGGCGGCGATGAAGGAGCAGAACGTCATCGGCACCATGCAGCTCCTCGCCGCCTGCCAACGCGCGCCCCGGCTACGCCGCCTCGTGGTCCGCTCGTCGACCGCCGCCTACGGGGTCTCGTTCCGCGACCCGGCCGTCTTCACCGAGGAGACCGAGCCGCGCGAGGTACCGCGCGGCGGTTTCGGCCGCGACATCCTCGACATCGAGGGGTACGTTCGCGGCTTCCGCCGCCGTCGCCCCGAGGTCACCGCGACCGTGCTGCGCTTCGCGCCGTTCATCGGCTACACCGCCGACACCACGCTCACCCGCTACTTCTCCCAGCCGGTCGTGCCCACCATCTTCGGTCGCGACCCGCGCCTGCAGTTCCTGCACATCGACGACGCGTTGACGGTGCTCTACCGGGCCGTCGCCGAGGAGCACCCGGGGACCTTCAACGTGGCCGGGCCGGGGGTGCTGTCGCTGTCGCAGGCCATCCGCCGGGCCGGCCGGGTGGCCGTGCCGGTGCTGGAGCCGGGCCTGGCCGGGGTGGCCGCCGTCGCCCGCACCATGGGCTTCGGCCGGTACGGCCTGGACCAGGTCGACCTCTTCGTGCACGGTCGGGTGGTGGACACCACCCGCCTGGAGCGCGAGTTCGGCTTCACCCCCCGCTCGACCGCGGCCGCCTTCGACGACTTCGTCCGCGCCCACCACGGCGGGGTGGTGGTGACCCGGGACCAGCTCGCCGCCGCCGAGCAACTGGTGCTGGAGAGCATCCGTCAGGTCCGCTCGACCGTCCAGGAGCGTTCGTGAGCAGCTCGCCGGAGCGGCGTGACGCGCGGTTCGACGTACCCCCGGCGGGGCCCGGGCCGGACGCGGAGCCGGCGCGGCGCAACGGGCACCGGCCGGTGACCGCGCCGGCCGCCCGCCCGGCGGCGCCGGCCGACGAGCCGGACACCTCCACCGACGAGCCCGTCGCCGCGAAGCCGGCGGCCGACCAGCGTGCGGTCGCGAAGCCGGCGGCCGACCAGGGCGCTGCCGCGAAGCCGGGCGCCGACGAGCCCGCCGCCCCGAAGCCGGTCGCGAAGAAGGCCGTCGCGAAGAAGACCGTTGCCAAGAAAGCGGTCGCGAAGAAGGCCGTGCCGGCGTCGGCCCGGGACAGGGCGGCCGACACCGCGACGGCCGGACCGCCGGCCGACACGGCGCCGGCGGTGACCGACCGTCCCGGGGACCACTGGGACCGCCGGGTCGCGCAGGGGCTCGCCTTCCTGCGGCGGCGGCTCTCCGGCGACTACGAGGTGGACGAGTTCGGCTTCGACCCCGACCTCACCGACGCGGTCTTCCACCCGCTGGTGCGGCTGCTCTACCGGGACTGGTTCCGCACCGAGGTCGGCGGCCTGGAACACGTGCCGGCCGACGGCGCCGGCCTGGTGGTGGGCAACCACTCCGGCACGGTGGCGCTGGACGCGTTGATCCTCTCCACCGCGCTGCACGACAGGCACCCCGGGCACCGCTACCTGCGGCTGCTCGGCGCCGACCTGGTCTTCCGGATGCCCGTCGTCTCCGAGCTGGCCCGCAAGACCGGCGGCACGGTCGCCTGCAACCCGGACGCGGAACGGCTGCTCGGCAACGGCGAGCTGGTCGGCGTGTTCCCGGAGGGCTTCAAGGGGGTCGGCAAGCTCTACTCCGACCGCTACAAGCTCCAGCGGTTCGGCCGGGGCGGGTTCGTCTCCGCCGCGCTGCGTACCGGCACGCCGATCGTGCCGGTGGCGATCGTCGGCGGCGAGGAGATCTATCCCATGCTCGCCGACATCAAGCCGCTCGCCAGGCTGCTCAAGCTGCCCTACTTCCCGGTGACGCCGACGTTCCCGTGGCTCGGGCCGCTGGGCATGGTGCCGCTGCCGAGCAAGTGGCTGATCGAGTTCTGCCCGCCGATCCCGACCGCGCACCTGCGCGACTCGGCGGACGACCCGCTCGTCGTCTTCAACCTCGCCGACCAGGTGCGGGAGACCATCCAGCAGACGCTGCACAAGTTGCTCGAACGCCGTCCGGACCCGTTCGGCCCCTGACCGGCGCGGCTCAGGCCCGCTGGCGGCGGCGGTGCAGCGCCAGGCCGGCGGTGACCGCGCCGGCGAGCAGGCCGGCGGCGGCGGTCGACGGCACGGCGATGCGGACGGCGCGGCGCCCGGTGCGGAAGTCGCGGACGTCCCAGCCCCGCTCGCGGGCCCGCCGCAGGAGCGCCGGATCGGGGTTGACCGCGACCGCACGTCCCACCGCGGACAGCATCGGCAGGTCGTTGGCGGAGTCGCTGTAGGCCGCGCACCGGGCCAGGTCCAGCCCTTCCACCGCGGCGAGCTGGGTGACCGCCTCGGCCTTCGCCGGCCCGTGCATCAGGTCGCCGACCAGCCGGCCGGTGTAGGCGCCGTCGACCACCTCGGCCACCGTGCCGATCGCGCCGGTCAGGCCGAGCCGGGCCGCGATCACCCGGCCGATCTCCACCGGAGCGGCGCTGACCAGCCACACCCGCTCGCCCGCGTCGAGGTGCCGCTGGGCCAGCCGACGGGTGCCGGCCCAGATGCGCGGCGCCATCAGCTCGTCGAAGATCTCCTCGGCGAGGCGCTCCACGTCGTCGACCCGCCAGCCCTGCACGAAGGCGAGCGCGGCCTCCTTCGCCTGCGACATGGTGCCCACGTGCTCGGTGGCGAGCAGCCGGAACCGGGCCTGCTGCCAGGCGAACCGGGCCAGGTCACCGGCGGTGAAGTAGTTGCGGGCGGCCAGCCCTCGGGCGAACCAGTAGATCGACGCGCCCTGCATCATCGTGTTGTCCACGTCGAAGAACGCGGCGGCGGTCGGGTCCGGCGCGACAGTGGTCGCCGGGGCCTCCGGGGTCTCCGCCCAGCCGGCGGTGTGTCCGTGGACGTCGGTGCTGACCGTCACCTTGTGGGACTCGGTCACGGGTGACCTCCCTCCCTCGACGGCCCCGTGCGGGCTCCGCGTCGAGCGTATCCGGCTCGCCGTGACGCCCGGGTGTCCGCCGGGAGAAGTGTGGCGGCGGGCTCAGCGGTCGCCGGGACAGCCCGTCGGCGTGGGCCCGAGCGAGTCGCTGCCCGCCGGCACGGGCAGCCCGCAGGCGATCGCCTCGCGCAGCGCGTCGGCACGCCGGCCGACTGCGTCGAGCAGCGCCAGGGAGCGTCGGGTGCGGTCCCGGTCGGCGTGGTCGGGCCGGTCGAGCAGGCCGCTGACCACCCGCCGCTGGCCGGCGAGGAAGGTGTCCACCGCGTCCAGCGCCGTCGGGTCGGAACGCTGCGCGGCCACCGTGGTCAGCAGGCGTACGCCCTGGCGGGTGTCCGCGTCCATGTCGTCCAGGACGGCGCTGAACCCGAGCCGGTCGTGGCGGACCGAGTCGGCCTCGTCGAGCCGGGTCCGGGCGAAGCCGAGGAAGAGCTGCCCCCGGCTGATGTCCGAGTTGGCCAGTGCGAGCTGGGCGCGTTCGGTGGAGCGCTTCATGCCGTAGAGCGCGTCGCCGGGCAGCGCGTTCTCGCTGGCGGCGGAGATGCCGGAGAGGGCGATGGCGCCGGCGGCCACGCCGACGAGGATCGCACCCCGGGCGCGCGCCCGGCGGCCGGTGATGGCGGGCAGCAGCGCGCCGCGGATGCCGGTGGCGGCGCCGGAGGCGGACGCGGACGCGGCGGTGGCGCTCTCGCGCTCGGCGGTGGCCACGAGCATCGCCCGCAGGCCGGTGCGGAACTCGCTGTCGACGTCGACGGTGGGCCGTTCGACGGTGAGCCGCCGGCCGATCTCGACGAGCCCGGTGAGCCCGCTGTCGGCGCGGGACCGGACGTGGTGTCGGCGTCCGCCGTTGGCCTCGTCGAGGAGTTGCGCGAAGCGCTCGGCTCGCCGACCGGAGAAGAGGTCGCTGTCCACCGCGGGCACCCCCTTCCGCTGGTCACGGCCGGGTGGCCGTCATCGTCACCAGCGACCGGTGGCAGCGTGCGGCCGAAGGGCCGACCGGGACGGCCGACCTGACCCGCCGGACCGGGTGGGCCCGGGGGACGCCGGGACAACCACTGGTCGCACCCGGAGAAACGGTTCGCGTGGGTCGCCGGTTACGGCCCGATCGGCGGCGAAATCACCGGGTGTGATCGGGGTCGCGGCGGGTGTCGGAGACACGCCGACCACCGGCGGGTGCGCCGGTGGTGCGGACGGGACGGGACGGGACCGGTCGGGTCAGCCGTGGAAGCCGTCGGGCAGCAGCCGGGCCAGGGCCCGTACCGCGCGGTACTGCAGGGCCTTGATGGCGCCCTCGTTCTTGCCCATGGCACGCGCCGTCTCGGCCACCGAGAAGCCCTGGAGGAACCGGAGCACGATGCACTCCTGCTGCTCCGGGTTGAGCTGCTTGACGGCGGTGAGCAGGGCGACGTTGGTGATGTGCTCGACCACCGCCGCCTCCGGGCTGCCCTCCGGGCCCCGGTCCTCCCGGTCGGCGTCGAGGACGTCGCCGGTGGTCACCTCCAGCCGGTAGCGGCCGGACTTGAAGTGGTCGGCGACCAGGTTGCGGGCGATGGTGACCAGCCAGGCGCCCAGGTCGCGCCCCTGCCAGGTGAAGCTGCCGATCCGCTTGAGCGCCCGCAGGAAGGTGTCCGAGGTGAGGTCCTCGGCGAGCTGGCGGTTGCCGACCCGGAAGTAGACGAACCGGAAGACGGTGTCGACGTACCGGTCGTAGATCAGGCCGAACGCCTCGGCCTCGCCGGCCTGCGCCCGCTCGACCAGCGCCCAGACCTCGGTGGCCGGGTCGGAGGGGTCGGGGCGGCTCGGGAAGCCGGTGGCGGGCGTGGCGGCCGGGACGGCCGGCAGCACCGCGGTGTCGCCGGCCGGGACCGCGGGCAGCACCGCGGTCTCGGCGGCGGACGGCTCGGCGCTCGTCGCCGCCTCGCCGCGCCGCACCTGGGGCGGTGGGCCGGGCCGGGGCGGGGCGCCGACCCGGCCGCCGGCCGGCTTCGCGTTGCCGCCGGGCAGCGCCGGGCGCAGCGGCGCCTCGTTGCCGTGGTGGGTGCGACTGCGCGTCCGCCCAGCGGCCTCGCTACGCGCGGTGAGCAGACCGTCGGCGCGTGGGGCCGGGTCGGCGCGTTCGTTGAGCGGGTTCCGCTGGGTCGGGCCGGTCAGCCCGGCCGGTCGGTCCGCGTAACCGAAGGTGGTCACCGTGCCTCCCCGATCAAGGTGGACAGCGACCGCGCCGGCGCCGCGGGTCCGGGTACGACCCGGTCGGGCACGGCCGGTCCGGGACGTGCCGGCGGGCGGCAGATCCCCTTGAGGTGCTGGTCCAATGCGCTCACGGGCACGGGGGCCTCCTCGGGCTGAGGGGTGTCGACTCACGGCAAATGGGGTGAGCCGACCCGAGTGATGATAGGCCCAACGTCACCCGCGCGTGGCAAGTCCGTTACACAGAGCGGAAGTATTTCCCGTGTGGTCGCACTACCGCCGGACCCGTTGTCCGTCGTGGGCGATTGACTTTCGCCGCGGAACCTGGTTGCGAATGGAAGTCCAGGTCGGAGCGGATTTTCTTTTCGCTCGGCGTGTCGCGGGGGCGACCCGGGGGGTCCGCCCGGACGACGCCTCCGCCGTCCGATGGAGATCCAGATCCCGCGCTCGGGAATCCCACGCTACCTCAATTGCGGTCCCGTGCGACGGACCCGGGCGGCGCTCCGGGGCATGGCCCGGCGGACCCGGCTGTGCCAGACTCAGCCACCGTGCCGGACCCCGCCGAAAGCCCCGCACCGAACCTCGCCGACCGGCTCCGCCGGGCGGCCGTCGACCACGGCGACCGGGCCGCGCTGCACTGGCGCGACCGGACGCTCCGCTGGTCCGATCTGGACACCGCGGTCACCGCCACCGCCCGCGCGCTGCGCGCCGCCGCCCCGCCGTCCGACCCGACGGGGCACCCGCCCCGGGTGGCGGTGGCGTTCGGCAACACCCCCGACTTCGTGGTCACCTACCTGGCCGTGCTCCGCGCCGGGCTGGTCGCCGTGCCGGTCAACCCCGGGCTGACCGGCCGGGAGCTGAGGCACGTCCTCGCCGACTCCGGCGCCGCCGTGCTGGTCGGCGCCGCCGAGGTGACCGCCCGGGTCGACCCGGCCGAGCTGCCCGCCCTGCGCGCGGTGCACACCACCCCGCCGGTCGCCGCCGGCGAGGACCCCGTCCGGTTCCCCGAGCGCGGCGGCGACGACCTGGCCGTCCTCCTCTACACCTCGGGCACCGAGGGGCGGCCCAAGGGCGCGATGCTGTCGCACCGGGCGCTGGCCGCCAACCACGACCAGGTCGGCCGGATCGACCCGCCTGTGGTCGGGCCGGACGACACCGTGCTGCTGGCGCTGCCGCTGTTCCACGCGTACGGGCTGAACTCCGGGCTCGGCGCCGTGGTGCACCACGGTGCGACCGGCGTGCTCGTCGACGAGCCCGGCCCGGACGGGACGCTCGACCAGATCGCCCGACACCGGGTCAGCGTGCTGCTCGGCGTACCGTCGATGTTCCTGACCTGGGCCGACGCGCCGGGCGACCCGGCCGCGGCGCTGACCGGCGTGCGACTCGCGGTGTGCGGCGCGGCACCGCTGCCGCCGGCGGCCGGCGCGCGCTTCACCGAGCTGACCGGGCACCCGGTGCACGTCGGCTACGGGCTCACCGAGACCGCGCCGGTGCTCACCTCCACGCTCGTCGGCGGTGAGCCGAAACCCGGCTCGATCGGCCGCCCGCTGCCCGGCGTCGAGCTGCGCCTGGTCGGGTCCGACGACGTCGAGCTGTGGCGCGACGGGGTGCCCGCCGCCGAGGCCGACGACGACGGGATGGACCTCTCCGACGACCCGACCGGCACCGACCCGGGGCAGATCGTGGCGCGCGGGGCGAACCTGTTCGACGGCTACTGGCCGGACGGGCGGGGCGGGCCCGGCCCGGACGGCTGGTGGGCCACCGGCGACGTGGCCTACGCCGACGGCGACGGCGACCTCTTCCTGGTCGACCGGCTCGGCGAGCTGATCCTGGTCAACGGCTTCAACGTCTACCCGCACGAGGTCGAGCTGGTGCTCCAGACGCACCCCGGGGTGGCCGAGTCGGCCGTCCTGGGGGTGCCGCACCCCCGGACCGGCGAGACTGTCCGGGCGTACGTGGTGCGGGCGGCCGAGGTGTCGGCGGCGGAGCTGCTCGCCTACTGCGCGCGTAACCTGGCCCGGTTCAAGTGCCCGACCGCCGTCGAGTTCGTCGACGCGCTGCCGTACTCGGCGATCGGGAAGGTCCGCAAGACCGAGATCCGCACGGAGGTATCCGATGTCCAGTGACCCGCGGCTCATCCTGATCACCCGGCCCGGCTGCCACCTGTGCGACGACGCGAAGGCGGCGCTCGACCGGGTGGTGGCGGTGACCGGGGACCGCTGGGTGGAGAAGGACGTGACAGGCGACGTCGAGCTGGAGCGCGACTACGGCGACCGGCTGCCGGTGGTGCTGCTCGACGGCAAGGAGCACGGCTACTGGCGGGTCGAGGAGGACCGGCTGCTGCGGGACCTGACCACCCCTCAGCTCTAGCTATCGTGTCCGGGTGACGGAGACACGGCGCCACCTGGTGTGGGACTGGAACGGAACCCTGCTCGACGACCTCGACTTGGTGGTGCGGGCCACGAACGTGGCTTTCGCCAGCGCCGGCGGCCCGGCGGTCAGCGCCGACGAGCACCGGGTGCGGTTCCGCCGGCCGATCGCCGACTACTACGCCGAGATGCTCGGCCGGGCCGTCGACACGGAGGCGTTCGGCGCGCTCGACCGGATCTTCCACGACGCGTACCGGGCCGGGTTGACCAGTTGCGCGCTGGCCGCCGACGCCACCGCCGCGATCGCCGCCTGGCCGGGCAGCCAGTCGCTGCTGTCCATGTGGTTCCACGACGAGCTGGTGCCCACCGTGCACACCTACGGCCTGACCCCGCACTTCCGCCGGGTCGACGGGCTGCGCGCGGCGGTCGGCGGCGGCCCGAAGGCCGAGTGGCTGGAGAAGCACCTGGCCGAGCTGGGGCTCGACGGCACCGACGTGGTGCTGATCGGCGACTCGCTCGACGACGCGGACGCGGCCCTCTCGGTCGGCGGCGCGGCAGTGCTCTACACCGGCGGCCTCTCCGACCCGGCCCGGCTGCGCGCCAGCGGCCACCCGGTCGCCGACACGCTCACCGAGGCGGTGACGCTGGCCCGCGCCCTGCCCTGAGACGCGCCGGTCAGGCGCGCAGGTGGGCCAGGACCGCGAGCACCCGCCGGTGGTGGGTGGTGGCGTCCGGCGGCAGGTCGAGCTTGGTGAAGATGTTCCGCACGTGCTTCTCCACCGCGCCGTCGCTCACCACCAGGATGCGGGCGATCGCGGTGTTGGAGCGGCCCTCGGCCATCAGCGCCAGCACCTCCCGCTCCCGCGGGGTCAGCGCCGACAGCGGGTCGTCGCGCCGGCGCCGCACCAGCAACTGGCTGATCACCTCCGGGTCGAGGACCGTGCCGCCGGCGGCCACCCGGGCCAGCCCGTCCAGGAACTCGTCGATCGCGGCCACCCGGTCCTTGAGCAGGTAGCCGATGCCGCCGCCGGCGCCGCCCGCGGTGTCCAGCAGGTCGTCGGCGTACGACACCTCGACGTACTGCGACAGCACCAGGATCGGCGTGCCCGGCACCCGGCGGCGGGCCTCCACCGCCGCGCGCAGCCCCTCGTCGGTGTGCGACGGCGGCATCCGCACGTCCACCACCGATACGTCCGGCCGGTGCGCCACCACCGCCTCGACCAGGGCGTCCCCGTCGCCGACGGCGGCCACCACCTCGTGCCCGGACTCGGTCAGCAGCCGGATCAGCCCCTCCCGGAGCAGTACGGCGTCGTCCGCGATCACCACCCGCATGGGTCCGGTGTCTATCACGTCCGGGTCCCACGGTGCGGCCTCCGCCGGGCCGGGAGCGTCGCCGGCGGACGTCACCGGGGCAGCTCGGCGTGGATCCGGGTCGGCCCGCCGGCCGGGCTGTCCACCGCCAGCGTGCCGCCGGCCGCCCGGACCCGGTCGGCGATGCCGCTGAGCCCGTGCCCCTTGGCCAGGTGGGCGCCGCCGACCCCGTCGTCGTCGACGCTGATCTCCAGCCGGCCCACCTTCCGGGTCACCTCCACCCGGCAGTCGGTGGCGTGGCTGTGCTTGGCCACGTTCGTCAGCGCCTCGGCCACCACGAAGTAGGCGGTGCTCTCCAGCCCCGGGTCGAGCCGGCCGCCGGCGGTGCCCAGCTCGTCGTCGACCACCAGCTCGGTCGGCACCAGGGCCCGGGCGGCGAGCGCGGCGAGCGCGCTGGGCAGGCCCCGGTCCACCAGGATCGGCGGGGCGATGCCCCGCGACAGGGCGCGCAGCTCGTCGAGCGTCTCCCGGGTCTGGGCGACCGCCTCGTCCAGCGTGCGTCGGGCCGCCTCCGGGTCGGCGGCGAGCTGCTGGCGGGCCCGGCCCAGGTCCATCGCGAGCCGGACCAGGCGCTGCTGCGGCCCGTCGTGGATGTCGCGCTCCAGCCGGCGCAGCGCGGACGCCTCGGCCGAGACCGCCGCCCGCTTCTGCTCCTCCAGCGTGGTGATCCGCTGCCGCATCTCGGCCACGCCGGTGAGCAGGGAGTACGCCACGGCGGCCTGGACCCGGGCCAGGCCCCGCGCCACCAGGGGGAGGGTGAGCAGGGCGAACAGCCCGATCGCGGTGTTCAGCGCGATCCGCGCCCCGGTCCCGTCGCCCATCCCGAGGAGTTCGCTGAGGTCCTGGTCGTCCGGCCCGCGCGGGATGGCCCAGTCGTACGCGCCGTAGAGCGTGCCGGTCAGCGCCAGCGCCCACCACACCAGCATCAGCACGAACGTGGGCAGGGTCACCACGAGCCGGACGAAGGCGTGCAGCAGGTCGAGCCAGGACTGCGGGTCGCGCATCGGGGTGAACACGCGACGCCAGAACCCGGCCCCGCGCGGGGGCGTCAGGTAGACCGGGCGGACCCGGGGGCGGCCGAGCACGCCGGGCAGCCGGAGCCGTTCCAGGTCGGCCAGCCCGCGCGCCGCGTAGAGGGTGCCGGCGAGGACCGGCAGGCCGAGCGTGGTGACCAGCAGCCCGGCGCTGAGTGAGATCCCGGCCACGGCGAGCACGAAGCCGATCAGCGCGAGCGGGAGGCTGAAGATCACGTAGCCGGTGTCGCGGGCGAGTCGGCTCAGGAGGCCCCGGGCGGGCGAGGCGGGGATCGGTACGGCGGTCATGGTTCGAGGCTATGGGCGGGAATCGGCCCGGCCCATCCCGCTCGCCGGCCTCTCCCAGGTGGGGTTCTCCCTACCGGGCGACGTGAGCCGCGCCTCGCCACGCCGATCACGGAGCGCTACCGGGCGCGCGCGATTGGTCAGAGAAGTCGGGATTGAGCAATAATCGCCACGCGCCGCCGAGGAGGCGCGGTTGATCGATCTTGTGGGAATGGAGGGGCAGGTGGAGCCGCGTCGCGAGTCATCAAGATCGCGATTTGTGCACCTCTTCACAAGCGCCTACTCTGTAGTTCCGACGCGCCCTGCTAGCACAGCCGGCAACATCGGTCGCCAGCGGGAGGCCCGAAACGGCCGGCCCCCGACGCCGGTCGAGGATCGCACCGCACGGAGTCTCATGAGTCAGCACCGTCCTTCTGGCGCGCCCGGCCGCACCGGTGCCGTACCGGCGCTACCGGAGCTGCCCGAGGCGACCGTGTCCCGGCTCCCGGAATACCTGCGCGCGCTGCACGCGCTCGCCGACTCCGGTCACGAGACCGTGTCCAGCGAGGGCCTGGCCAGCGCCGTCGGGGTCAACTCCGCCAAGCTCCGCAAGGACCTCTCCCACCTCGGCTCGTACGGCACCCGGGGTGTCGGCTACGACGTCGCGCTGCTGATCGACCAGATCGAGTCGGTGCTCGGGCTCACCCAGTGCCGGGCCGTCGCCCTGGTCGGCGTGGGTAATCTCGGTCACGCCCTGGCCGGCTACGACGGCTTCGCCAGCCGTGGCTTCCAGATCGCCGCGCTCCTCGACGCCGACCCCTCCCGCGTCGGCGAGGAGATCCACGGCCTGGTCGTGCGGCACGTCGACGAGCTGCCCCGGGTGGTCGCCGAGGAGTCGATCTCGATCGGCGTGATCGCCACCCCGGCGCCGGCCGCCCAGGCGGTCGCCGACCAGCTCGTCGCCGTCGGCGTGACGAGCATCCTCAACTTCGCGCCGTGCGTACTCTCGGTCCCGGAGGGGGTCGACGTGCGCAAGGTCGACCTCGCGATCGAGCTGCAGATCCTCTCCTTCCACGAGCACCGCAAGGCGTCGCTGACCGCGCTGCCCGCCACCGGCGGGACCGGCCTCACCGCCCTGCCCGGCGGGCTCGCCACCCCCGACACCCAGGAGGCGATCGGCACGTGAAACTGCTCGTCGTCGGCGCGTCCTACCGCACCGCCCCGGTCGCCGCCCTGGAACGGCTGGCCGTCCCGCCCGCGGACCTCACCCGCACGCTGGACCGCCTCGTCGCCCAGCCGTACGTCGCCGAGGCCGTCCTCGTCTCCACCTGCAACCGGGTGGAGGTCTACGCCGCCGTGTCCGGGTTCCACGGTGGCCTCGGCGACATCTGCGCGGTCCTCGCCGAGCAGGCCGGCTCCCCGCCGGCGGCGCTCGCCCCGCACCTCTACGTGCACTACGACGCCGCCGCCGTCGACCACGTCTTCCGGGTCGCCGCCGGGCTCGACTCGATGGTGGTCGGCGAGGCGCAGATCCTCGGGCAGCTCCGTGACGCCTACCACTTCGCCGGCGGCGCCGACTCGGCCGGGCGGCTGCTGCACGAGCTGATGCAGCAGGCGCTGCGCGTCGGCAAGCGCGCGCACGCCGAGACCGACATCGACCGCGCCGGGCAGAGCGTGGTCACCGCCGCGCTCGACCTCGCCGCCGACCTGCTCGACGGCGACCTGACCGGCCGGCCCGCCATGGTGGTCGGCGCCGGGGCGATGGGCTCGCTGGGCGTGGCCACCCTGTCCCGGCTGGGCGCCGGGCCGCTCACCGTCACCAACCGGGGCGCCGCCCGCGCCGTCCGGCTCGCCGAGTCGTACGGCGCGACCGCCGTGCCGATGACCGACCTGGTCGACGCGCTCGCCGCGGTGGACATCGTGGTCGCCGCCACCGCCGCAACCGAGGCCGTGCTCACCCGGGACGTGGTGACCCGGGCGCTGGCCCGCCGCGACGCCGACCGCGGCCCGCTGGTCCTGCTCGACCTGGCCGTCCCGCGCGACGTCGAGGCGGGCGTCGCCGAGCTGCCGGGCGTCGAGGTGATCGACATCGACCGGATGGCAGGCGTCCTCGCCGACGGGCCGGCCGCCGCCGACGCCGCCGAGGTCGGCCGGATCGTCGCCGGCGAGGTCGAGGCGTTCCTGAGCTGGCTGCGCGGCGCCGACGTCGCGCCGACCGTGGCCGCCCTGCGCGGCCGGGCCGACGACGTGGTGACCGCCGAGCTGCGCCGCCTCGGCCAGCGCCGCCCCGACCTCAGCGACGACCAGCGCGCCGAGGTCGCCCGCACCGTGCACCGGGTCGTGCAGCGCCTGCTGCACCAGCCGACCGTCCGGGTCCGCCAGCTCGCCGCCGAACCCGGCGGCGACCAGTACGCGGCCCTGCTGCGCGAGCTGTTCGACCTGGAGGTGCCGCAGACGTCCCCGGTCGACACCGTCCCCGACGTGGTCGCCACCGACACCGACGGCCGGTCGTCGTTCGACGCCGGCGAGGTCCCGTCCACCGGAGGTGCGCGATGACCGCCCCCCTGCGCCTCGGCACCCGGGGCAGCGTCCTCGCGTTGGCCCAGTCCGGCCACGTCGCCGAGGCCCTCACCGCGGCCACCGGCCGCCCGGTCGAGCTGGTCGAGGTGGTGACCGCCGGCGACCGGTCCACCGCGCCGGTGCAGCGGCTCGGCGTCGGCGTGTTCGTCTCCGCGCTGCGCGACGCGTTGACCGCCGGTGAGATCGACTTCGCCGTCCACTCGTACAAGGACCTGCCCACCGCGGCGGCGCCCGGCCTGCACATCGCGGCCGTACCGCCCCGGCAGGACCCGCGGGACGCGCTGATCGCCATCGGCGGCCGTACGCTCGCCGAGCTGCCGCCCGGCGCGCTGATCGGCACCGGCGCGCTGCGCCGGATCGCCCAGTTGCACGCACTGGGCATGCAGTTCGAGGTCACCCCGATCCGGGGCAACATCGACACCCGGCTCGGCCGGGTGCTCGGCCCGGACGCCGACCTCGACGCCGTCGTGCTCGCCCGGGCCGGGCTCACCCGGATCGGCCGCGCCGACGTCATCACCGAGACGCTCGACCCGATGCTCATGCTGCCCGCGCCCGCCCAGGGCGCGCTGGCCGTGGAGTGCCGGGCCGACGACCACGACCTGGTCGAGCTGCTCGCGCTGCTCGATCACGCGCCGTCCCGCGCCGCGGTCACCGCGGAACGGGCGCTGCTGGCCACCCTGGAGGCCGGGTGCAGCGCACCCGTGGCCGCCTACGGAGAACTCGCCGAGGGTGAGACCGGTGAGGAGATCTACCTGCGCGGTGCGGTGATCAGCCCGGACGGTTCCCGTGACCTCCGACTGTCCCGCACCGGAACGCCCGCCGACGCGGCGGAGATCGGCAAGGCACTCGCCGCCGAACTCCTCGAACTCGGCGCCGACTCGATCCTCGGCCAAGAAGGACACCCCGGCCCGGGGACCCAGCAACTTGGGAGCACAGAATGACCCGCACCCGTAAGCCCGTAGGCCAGATCGCTTTCGTCGGGGCCGGCCCCGGCGACCCGGGCCTGCTGACCCGCCGGGCGCTCGACGCCCTGGTCGAGGCCGACCACGTGGTGTACGACCGGGGAGTCCCCGAGTCGCTGCTCACCTACGTCCGCGCCCAGGCCAGTGCCGACGCCGAGTTCAGCCCCGCCGAGGGCGTACCGGGGGACGTGGCGAAGGTGCTGATCTCCGCGGCCCGCTCTGGCCAGAACGCCGTGCACCTGGTCGCCGGCGACCCGTTCGGCCACGACTCGGTGGTCAAGGAGGTGCAGGCGGTGGCGCGCACCGCCGCGCACTTCGAGGTGGTGCCGGGCGTCGGCCAGGCCGAGGGCGTCGCCACCTACGCGGGCGTCCCGCTGCCGGGCGTCCGGACCGCCGCCGACGTCGAGGACGTCACCGCGCTGGACTTCGACGCGCTCGCCGCGGCCGTGGGCCGGGGCTCGCTGGCGCTCGCGGTGGACGCCGGTGACCTGGCCGCCGTCCGGGACGGGCTGCTGGCCGCCGGCGTCGACGGCACCACCGCGGTCGGGGTGACCGGGGACGGCACCGGCGAGACGCAGTACACCACCACGTCGAGCGTGGACTCCTTCGTCGCGGCGGCGCTCGGCTTCACCGGCCGCGTCGTGCTCACCGTCGGCACGGGCGTCACCGACCGCGACAAGCTGAGCTGGTGGGAGAACCGCCCGCTGTACGGCTGGAAGGTGCTGGTGCCCCGCACCAAGGAGCAGGCCGGCGCGATGAGCGCGCGGCTGCGCGCGTACGGGGCGATCCCGTGCGAGGTGCCGACCATCGCGGTCGAGCCGCCGCGCACCCCGGCCCAGATGGAGCGCGCGGTCAAGGGCCTGGTCGACGGCCGGTACGCCTGGGTGATCTTCACCTCGGTGAACGCGGTCCGGGCGGTCTGGGAGAAGTTCGGCGAGCACGGCCTGGACGCCCGGCACTTCGGCGGCGTCAAGATCGCCTGCATCGGCGAGGCGACCGCGGACGCGGTCCGCGCGTTCGGCATCCAGCCGGAGCTGGTCCCCGCCGGGGAGCAGTCCTCGGAGGGCCTGCTGGCCGAGTTCTCGCCGCACGACGAGATCCTCGACCCGGTCGGCCGGGTGCTGCTGCCGCGCGCCGACATCGCCACCGAGACGCTCGCCGCCGGCCTCACCGAGCGCGGCTGGGAGGTCGACGACGTGACCGCGTACCGGACCGTGCGGGCGGCGCCGCCGCCGGCCGAGATCCGCGACGCGATCAAGTCGGGCGGGTTCGACGCGGTGCTGTTCACCTCGTCCTCCACGGTCCGGAACCTGGTCGGCATCGCCGGGAAGCCGCACGCGCGTACCGTTGTTGCCGTCATCGGGCCCAAGACGGCGGAGACCGCGACGGAGTTCGGCCTGCGGGTCGACGTGCAGCCGCCGCACGCCTCGGTGCCCGACCTGGTGGAGGCGCTCGCCGCCTACGCCGTCGAGCTGCGCGAGAAGCTCGCCGCCATGCCGGCGAAGCAGCGCCGCGGCTCGAAGGTGCAGGGGCCGACCGCCCTGAGGTTCCGCTGACAGGAGGCACCCCCATGCCGTACCCCGAGATCCGGCCCCGCCGGCTGCGCCGCAACGCGGCCGTGCGGCGGCTGGTCTCCGAGACCCGCGTCGCCCCGGCCGAGCTGGTCGTGCCGATGTTCGTCAAGGAGGGGCTGGCCGAGCCGCGGGCGGTCGCGTCGCTGCCCGGGGTGCTCCAGCACTCCCGGGACTCGCTGCGCAAGGCGGCCGTCGAGGCGGTCCAGGCCGGGGTCGGCGGGATCATGCTGTTCGGGGTGCCGGCCGAGCGGGACGAGACCGGCTCCGGCGGCCTCGACCCGGCCGGCATCCTCAACGTGGCCATCCGGGACGTGATCGCCGAGGTCGGTGACTCGACTGTGGTGATGAGCGACCTCTGCCTGGACGAGTTCACCTCGCACGGGCACTGCGGCCTGCTCACCCCGGACGGCGGCGTGGACAACGACGCCACGCTCGCCGCGTACGCCCAGATGGCGGTCGCCCAGGCCGACGCCGGGGTCCACGTGGTCGGGCCGTCCGGGATGATGGATGGCCAGGTCGGCGTGGTCCGCAAGGCGCTGGACGCCGCCGGGCACCAGGACGTCTCGGTGCTCGCGTACGCCGCCAAGTACGCCTCGGCGTTCTTCGGCCCGTTCCGCGACGCGGTGGAGTCGGCGCTGGACGGCGACCGGCGTGCCTACCAGCAGGACCCGGCGAACCTGCGGGAGTCGCTGCGCGAGGTCGAGCTGGACGTCGCCGAGGGCGCCGACATGGTGATGGTCAAGCCGGCGCTGCCCTACCTCGACGTGGTGTCGGCGGTCCGGGCCGCGGTGGACGTCCCGGTCGCCGCCTACCAGGTCTCCGGGGAGTACGCCATGGTCGAGGCCGCCGCCGCCAACGGCTGGATCGACCGGGAGCGAACGATGCTGGAGACGCTGACCTCGATCCGTCGGGCGGGCGCCCAGATCATCCTTACCTACTGGGCGGTCGAGGCGGCCCAGATGCTCCGCGAGCGCTACTGACCGTACGGCCTCCGCGCGCGGGCGGCGCGCAGCGCCTCGCCCCACCAGCTCAGCTCGTCGAGCGTCGCGTCGGCGGCCCGCTCCAGCGGGCCGTCGGCGACCAGCCGGCCCTGCCGGTCGAGGCGGTCCCACGGCGCGGTGAGCACGACGCCGCTGCGGGTGGTGGCGGCATGCAGTTCGGCGAAGACCAGCCGGAGCTGTTCGACCGCGCGGATCCCGCCGGAGCCGGCGCCGTAGGAGACGAACCCGACCGGCTTGGCCACCCATTCCCGGTGGTGCCAGTCGATGGCGTTCTTCAGGGCGGCCGGGAAGCTGTGGTTGTATTCCGGCGTGACCACGACGAACGCGTCCGCGGCGTCGAGTCGCCCGGCGATCGGGCTGGCCGGGTTGCCGCCGGGCGGGGTGTCGGCGAGCGGGAGCGGCACCTCGGCGAGGTCGACCAGGTCGGTGCGGAGGTCGTCGCGGCGGCCGGCGTGGTCGACGAACCAGTCGGCGATCATGCGGCCCATCCGGGGCCGGCGCACGCTGCCGACGAGCACGGCGAGAGTGAGCGGCGGTTCTTGCGTCGTCATGGGCTGGACGCTAAGACTTGAACAATTGTTGAAGTCAAGTCGTCGCGGGGTGGGCATGCTTTCAGTGGGCGAGGTGGCGCGCGAGGCGGGGGTCAGCGGCTCCGCCATCCGCTTCTACGAGCGCCAGGGCCTGATCGAGGCCGGTCGGACCAGCGGCAACCAGCGCCGGTTCGGTCCCGACGCCGCCTGCCGGGTGCGGGTCGCCCGGGTGGCGCAACGGGTCGGCCTCAGCGTCGGCGAGATCCGGGACCTGCTCGCCGCCCTGCCGCCGGATCCCGGGCTGGCGGACTGGCAGCGACTGCACGACCAGCTCACCGCCGAGGCGGAACGGCGCATCGCCGAGCTGCACGCCGCGCTGGGCGACATCCGCTCCGGCCGCCGGCTCTGCGACCTGTGATCCAGGGCTGAGCTCGTCCGGACCGTCCGCGCCGTGCCGCCTCGCCTGTTCACGCCTGGTCACGCACCGGGACGCCCGCCGCCACCGTTCGGTGCGGCTCTTCCGTCACTTCGCCTCGGGCGTACCCGCCGCCTCCCGTTCTCACGCCTTCGGGTCAACTGTTCTCGTAGCGGAGCGTCACATTCGTGCGGCCTGCGGACGTCACCACTCCGCGCCTTTGCTCTGCAGCCATCGGCGCAGCAGGCACGGTCAGTCACCGCTGCCTCGGTGGCTGCAGAGCAAAGGCGCCGTCGAGTGCGCCGGTCACCCGACGCAATAGGCGTGAACTATCCGTTTAGCGGCTTGTGCGGAGCGAAAGCGAGCTATTCGAGTGACGCTGCGCGTCACGCACCGTCAACATCACCGTCCGTGAGATGTCATTCCGGTGGGGCCGGGCCCCGAAGCGCAGGATCGCCGGTGACGTGGCGGGTGGAACGCGTGAGGAGTCCACGGCAGCCGGACACACCCATGGCGTTCCAGCGGTGCTCCGGCGGGCCGATGGGTGGAACGGTATGGGTGTCTGCGGGGGCGTGAGGCACCCCTGGCGTTCCAGTCATGCCCGGTGGGCGTGTGTCGAGGTGTCCGGTGCGACGGCTACGGAATCGAGGGCCGGCGGGTGGGCGCATCGAGGTCGCGGGAGCGGGCTACCCGCCGTACGCCGGGTTTTCCACAGCGTGGACGGGCGGGGTTGGCGAACCGGCGGGAAGGCACGAGGGTGACGGGATGACCGGTCCCACCGACGACGCCGCGATCGACGCGCCCGCCACACCCGACGAGGCCACTCCGGGCGCCGGGCGGGCGGACGACGAACCGCCCGCGCTGCTCACCGAGCCGCTCGACGTGCCCTTCCCGGCCGCCGGGATCGTCCGGGCGGTCCGCCGCCGCGCCGACGCCAGCCAGCGGGAACTGGCCCGGTTCGCCCGCGTGCACCCGGCCACGGTCGGGCGGATCGAGTCCGGTGCCCTGACGCCCAGTCTCGCCATGCTGTCGCGGATCGTCGGCACGGCAGGCTACCGGCTCGTCGTCGTCGACGAGTCCGGCGCGGTGCTCATGCCGATGCGGGACGGGGCCGACCTGCGCGACGGCGCGGAGCGGCGCTACCCGTCCCACCTCGACGTCGTCACCGACCCGCGGCCGGGGGAGTGGTGGGCCGACATCTACGGGCTGGCCCGGCCGCCGGAGACGTTCTACCGGAACCGGGACGTGCGGGACGCGCTGCGCCGGCGCAGCCAGTGGGAGGTGCGGGTGGCCAAGTACCGCACCGTCCCGCCCCCGCCCGACCCGCAACGGTGCGGATACCGCGGCGGCCCGCCGATCCGCTGGTGAGCGAATCGACGGGCCGCCGGACGGTCGACCGGTCAGTCGTCGTTCAGGATCGTCCCCACGCCGGACGGGTCGGCCAGCCGGAGCCCCGGCACGCCGGCCACGTACAGGGTGAGCCGCTCGTCCGCCTCCCGCTTGCGATCACCGCGCACGTTGACCGGGAAGGCCAGCGCCGTCCGGCCCGCGGCCAGCACCCGGCAGCCCACGTACGGGTCGTAGTCGGACCCGGCCTGCGCGGTGGTGCCGTAGGTGGCCGCGCAGAGCAGGGCCGGCTCGGAGAGCGGGCGGGACACGGTGACGGTGAACGTCATCGTGCTGGTGCCCTTGTCCCCCTCGGTCACCGAGGTGTCGGCCACCCGCAGCGCGGCGCGCGACCGGAACCGGGCCACCGTCGGATCGTGGTCGCTGGCGCCCCGATCGCCCAGTTCCGCGGCGTCGGTCGGATAGTCGGCGTTGATGTGCGCCGTCCGCACCTGCACCAGGTCCTCGTGCATCGGGTCGTTGACGAACATGTTGTCGAGCGTCTGCGCCTGCCCGCTGAACGTGTACGAGTACGCCGCCGCCGGCGCGTCCGCGACCAGGTCGTCCCAGAGGTTGTGCAGGCCCGCCTGGTAGAGCGGAGCGAGCTGGTCCGACGGGGTCGGGTTCTGCGCGGTCGCGATCGGGTCGTCGGGGCGGGGGAAGACGTTCAGGTCGCCGCCGTAGACCACCCGCGCGTTCGCGTCGGTCGCCTCCACCGCCCGCACCAGCGCGGCGCCGTACGCGGCCTGCTCCCGACGCTGCCCGACCCGGCTGTCCGGCCCGGACGAGAAGTGGTTGGCCACCGCCCAGAGGGTGAACTGCTCGCTCGAACCCGGGGCGGCCTTGACGGTGAACCGGGCGAGCTGGGCCGCCCGGGTGTAGACGTTGCTGCCGTCCACACCGGTCGACCGGTCCACGTCGGCCGGCAGCACCGCGTTGAACGCCTTCGGGTTCTGCACGTCCGCGTTGGACGGCAGCGCGGCCGAGCGGTAGTCGACCGTCGGCGCGGAGCCCAGCAGCGGGTCGGTGGCGGTCGCCTGGGCCAGCGTCAGCCGGTCGGTGCGGTAGAGGAAGGCCGAGGCGATGCCCCGGGCGTCCGCGCCGGTCCGGTCGTACGCGGCGGCGTAGGCCGGGCCGCCGGCTGCCGCGACGGCCAGCGCCAACTCCTGCACCGTGTCCGGCGCACCGTCGGCGTTGTCGGTGTCGCCGCAGGCCAGGCTGCCGTCGACCACCGAGCAGATGTCCTGGTCCTCGGCCTCCTGCACCAGGATCAGGTCCGGGCTGTGCAGCGAGTTGACGATCTGCCGCGCCTGCGTGGCCAGCTTGGCCGCGTACGCCTCCGGGCTGGCCGGCACGTAGTCGAACGGCGGGCTGACGCCGGGGCAGCCGGAGTTGCCGGCGAAGTCGCAGCCGTCGAACGGGTCGTCCCGGTAGTCGTAAAGGTTCTCCACGTTGTACGTGGCGACCGCTACCTCGCTGGTGCGGTCGGCCGGCAGCGGCGGGTGGTTCTCGGCCGGGTCCGCGCCGCCGGTCAGGGTGAGCTGCTCGGGCTGCACGCTGTACTTGCTGAACGCGTACGAGACGGAGCCGAAGGCGTCCTCGGTCAGCGTGTCGAAGGTGCGCGCCTCGGGCAGCAGCGCCGTGGAGTCACCCGCGGTCGCCTTCACGCCGCCGGCGCCGAGCAGGATCCGCTGGTTGTTGCCGTTGTCGAAGAGCGTGCCCGGGATGTCGTCGAGCGGATGCGCGTCCCGGAACACCCGGCGGGCGTACGGATCCGACCGCTTCATGATCGGGTCCTCGCGGTCCAGCACGTAGATCTCGGAGTCCGCGGTGGAGGCGTAGATGTGCCGGGGCGCGGAGACGCCGCTGCCGGCCCGGACCCGCATCCGCTCGCCCTCGTGCCGCTCCCAGAACCTGTCGGCGGCGTCCGCCTCGGCCGGCGGAACCGCGTCGTCGATGCGGACCGCGGTGTCCACGTCCAGCCCGGAGTCGAGCTTGCGGACCAGTGAGGCGCCGGAGAGCTGGGTCTGGTTGAAGTATTCCGACACCCGGCCGCGGAGCACGACCTCGTCACCGACGGTCGGGGCGTAGCCGCCGATCAGCGTGGTGAACGAGCCCATGAAGACGAAGAGGCCGTCCGAGGTGAGCGGGTCGCCGTCCTCGCTGCCGAGCCGGCTCTGCAGGTAGAAGCCCCACTGGTCGGCCCCGGCCGAGGTGCGGGTCAGCGACTTGCCGGTGATCACGCCGCGCACGTCGTAGAGCGTGGAACTGGTGCCGTTGCCGGTGGCCGGCGCGAACGGCGACCGGTCGGTGCGCCCGCTCTCGTCGTCGCCGGTGCGGCCCTGCACCTCGCCGACGGAGAGCACGCTCGTCGCCTGCACCGCGAGCGTGCAGGTGGCGGTGCCGCCGTCGGCGTCCGTCGAGGTCACGGTGACGGTGTAGCCGCCGGCCGGCAGCCCGGTCGCGGTCAGCGTGGCCTTGGCCGTGCCGCCGGCCGCGGCCGCCGGGGTGAACGCGGTACGGGTGATCGAGCCGCTCGCCGGCGCCGGCACGACCGAGGTGACCGCCAGGTCGGTGATCGTGTCGTCGGCGTCGGTCGCGGTCACTTCGCGGGTGGCGGTGGCGCCCGCCTCCAGGGTCAGCGCTCCGCCGCAGGTGAGCGTCGGCGGCTGGTCGACCGGGCCGCCGCCGTCGACGGTGTGGCTGCCCAACCCGTCGAACGTGTCGGTGGCGAAGCCGGCCCACTGGGCGGCCGGGTCGAACGCGTCCGTGGGGTCGGTGTCGCCGGCGGTCACCGAGGGCAGCCGGCGCAGCGTGTTGTCGGCGGTGCTGGTGAGCCCGGTGCCCCACTCGGAGCCCGGGTCGACGCCGACCTGGCCGAGGGAGTCGACAACCGTCTCGCCCTTGCGCAGCACGATCGCGTCGTCGCCGTTGAACAGCGCGCCGCCGTACGTCTGGTCGGCCTGGGCGAGGATCGCCGGCGCGGCCGACGCGGCGGCGAAGACGAACACGTCCCCGGCGGCGACGGTGCCGGTCAGCGCGACGGTGGTCGAGGTGGTGGCCCCGTTGAAGAAGAGTTGGAGCTGGTAGCCGCCGGCGGCCAGGTCGACCGGGGCGCCGGTGCCGTTGAACAGCTCGACGGCCTTGTTGTTCGACGATCCCTCGACATATTCGGAGATGAACAGGTCGGTGGGCGCGGCGCTGGCCGCGAGGGGTGCGACACCGATGGCCGTGACGGTGACGGCGGCGGTGGTCGCGAGCGCGGCCAGTGTGCGGCGCGGGCGCATGGAGCCTCCACGATGGGTGGGCGGGAACTAACGCACGTTAAGGGTCGTGGCCGTCCGTCGTCCATCCCCCGGGCAGCCGTTTGGTGAACAGGGGTCAGCGATGACTGTCCAGTCGGTGCACCAGCTCGCCGACGTCGACGCCGTATTCGCACCAGTCGCGGTCGGGCCGGTAGCCCAGCTCCGCGTTGACCTTGAGCATCGACTCGTTGACCTGCGCGTTCCAGGTCTGCACCTCGGCCACCTCGGGCTCGGCCGAGCGCAGCTCCAGAAGCATCCGGGCCTTGATGGCCCGGTCGATGCCGTAGCCGCGGTGCTCGCGGACCACGATGGTGTCGTACTGGTCGGCGCGGGTCGGGTGCTGTGCCGGCACCACCACCTCGGTCAACCCGGCCACCTCGCCGGTCTGTTCGTGCAGGGCCAGCACGATGTACGGCTTCATGCCCCGCCGGTGCAGCGTGGCGAGGCTGTCGCGGAGCCGCTCGGGGTCGTAGGAGCTGGGCCGCAGCTCGACGTCGTCCACGTCGCGCACCTCGGCCTTCGCCCGCGCGTACGCCTCGATCAGCTCGTCCGGCGGCCCGCCCGGCCAGAACTCGACGTGGTAGCCGGCGCCCACCTCGGTGGCCATCTCGGTCAGCGCCGGCCAGTCCACCGCGGCGAGGTCGAGCACGCTGCGCGTCTCCACGTATTCGCGGGTGAAGCCCAGCGCCTCGTAGAACCCGACGGCCGGGGTGTCGCCGACCACCTCGACGCCGATCGACTGGAAGCCCTCGTCCCAGACCCGACGGGCGGCCACCCGCACCAGCTCACGCCCGATCCCGGTGCGTCGCCGGGCCGGGTGCGTCAGCACCTCCAGCACGCCGATGCCGCCGAGCAGCAGCACGTGCACGTGCCCGATGAGCGCGCCGGGGGTGCCGTCCGGCGCCGGGTCGTCCTGGGCGACCCAGGAGATCCGTCGTTCGCCGGGCATCACCTCGGAGAGGTATTCCCGCAGGGAGTTCGCCCGCCAGGGAGGATCCTGCGGAAGATCAGCCGCCAGGACCGCGTTCAGCGTGTCCAGCAGCGACGCGATCTCGGCGGACGACGCGGTCCGAGGGTCCCACTCGCGCACCATCACCCGTCTAGCTTGCCGTCAACCGCAGCTCGGGGGAAGGGTTGAGTCCGCGAATGTACGCGCGCCGTCACGTCACGTGCCGCTCGTGCGTCCGTACTCGTCGGCCTTCGTGAAGACCTCCTGAGCGTAACGCCGCACATCGTTGTAGGAGAGGATCGCGCCCCACCAGTCTCCCGGGACGGTCAGGTCGCGGCCGCCCTTGCACAGGTATTCGCCCGCGGCCAGCGCCGCGTCGTCGATGTCGTGCGGGTTCTTCACCCCGTCGTTGTCGGCGTCCGCGCCGATCTCCTGCCAGGTGCTCGGGATGAACTGCATCGGACCGAGGGCCCGGTCGTAGGTCGTGTCGCCGTCGAGCCGGCCCTGGTCGGTGTCGAGGATCCGGGAGCGGCCGCCCTGCCCGTCGAGCGGCGACCCGAGGATCTCCTTCGAGGTGAGGCCACTGGGCAGCAGGGTGGCCCCGCCGAACGAGCCGTGCCGGGACTCCACGTAGCCGATCGCGGCGAGCGTGGTCCAGCTCAACCGGCAACCGCGCTGGCTCTGCGCGAGCACCAGTTCGGCGTAGCCGTACGCCTGCACCGCCACGGCCGGGATGCCGGTGGTGGCGGCGACCCGCTGCGCCCAGCCCGCCAGCGCGTCGGCCGGGCGTCCGGTCGGCAGGGCCGGGTTGGCGGTCGGCCGGCCGGCCGGCGGGGTGCCGGTCGGGCCGACGGTGGCGGGGAGCCCGCTCGGACCGGGCGCTCCGGTGAGCCCCGGCACGGCACCGGTCTGCGGCACGGTCTGGACGGGCGCGGCGCTGGTGGCCTCGACGGCGACCGGCTCCGGCTTGCGCACGGCGGCCGGCACCAGCACCGCGCCGGCCGCGACGGCGGCACCGACCAGGACCAGCAGGAACAGCGCCGGCACGGTGGTGCGCCCGCTCGGTCGCCGGGACCAGGCGCGGGTGGCCCGGGCCGCGCCCACGGCGAGCTGTCGCGGCCGCACCGGGCCGGCGTGCGCGAACGGCACCCGCCGCCGCCGGCCGGCCGCCGGCCCGCCGCCGACCACAGCGGGTTTCGCGTCCGTGCCGTCGCCCGCCGTCGCCTCGCTGTCGTCCTCCGTCTTCGGCTCGCGCTTCGCGGCGGCGTCGTCCTTCGGCTCGCGCTTCGCGGTGGTGTCGTCGTCCTTCGGCTCGCGCTCCGCGGTGGAGTCGTCCTTCGGCTCGCGCTCCGCGGTGGCGCCGTCCTCCGGTTCACGCTTCGCGGTGGCGGCGGCGTCGTCGTCCGGCTCCGCGGCGGCGTCGGTGCTCGCCCCAGCCCGCCTCGCGCCGCTCGGCTCTGCGGTCGGTCGGCCGTCTCCCGCGTTGCCGGCGGTCGCGCCGGGCGGCGGCTCCGCGTCCGCTCCGGGGCGGGCGTTCGCCCCGGCCGTCGCGGCCGGTTCGGGGGCGGGCTCCGGAGTGGACCCCGGTGCGGGATCGGTGGACCTGCCTCGTCGGGGGCGGGGGACCGGCCCGGCGCCGCCGTCGGGCGGCGCGGCGGGTCGCAGGGGCCGGACCGTCGGTCGCCGTTCGCCGTCCACCACCCGACGAGTATCACCCATCCGTGCGACGGCGTCAGGCCCGGCCGTACGCTGGCGGCATGCCCCGGTACGAGTTCCGTTGCCGCGCCTGCGGTGACACCTTCGAGGTCAACCGCCCGATGGCCGAGGCCGGCCGGCCCGCCACCTGCCCGCAGGGCCACGCCGACACGGTGAAGCTGCTCTCCACGGTGGCCTTCACCGGTGGGCGGGGCGGTGCCGGACCGGTCGGCGGCCCGCCCGCCCCGGCCGGTGGCGGCGGCTGCTGTGGTGGCGCCTGCGGCTGCTGACCGGGCTGCGGGGCGCGCGCCGTTCGTGGGAACGTTTGGTCGGAATCTGCCCGACCGTTCTCACGATGCGTGACGAGGCGATCATAGGGCAGCATGAAACCCGACGTCAGCGGGCGGAGGTTCGACGTATGTCGCAACGGATCCACCTCCCCAGCGGGTGGGTGACCTTCGTGTTCACCGACATCGAGGGTTCGACGCGGCTGGCCCGCATGCTCGGCCCGGTCTACCGGCCGGTGCTGACGGAACACCGCCGGCTGCTGCGCGACACGCTCACCGGCACCGACGGCGCGGAGTTGCTGACCGAGGGCGACTCGTTCTTCCTCGCCTTTCCGGACGCGGCCGCCGCGGTGCGCGCCTGCCTGACCGCGCAGCGCGCGCTCGCCGCGCACGACTGGCCGAATCCCGATGCCACCCCCCGGGTCCGGATGGGCCTGCACACCGGTTACGCGGAGCCGCGCGACGGGGAGTACGCCAGCCCTGAGGTGCACCGGGCGGCCCGGGTGGCCGCCGCCGCGCACGGTGGCCAGGTGCTCTGCTCGGCCGCCACCGCCCGGCACGCCGATCCGCTGCCCGACGGCGCGTCCCTGCTCGACCTGGGCCTGCACCGGCTGCGCGGGTTCGACGACCGGGAGCGGCTGTTCCAGCTCGTCGCGCCCGGCCTGGAGCGGCGGTTCCCGCGTCCGCGCACCGCCGACGCGGCGGCGCACAACCTGCCCACCCAGGTCACCTCGTTCGTCGGCCGGCACTTCGAGCGGGCCGAGCTGGGTCGGCTGGTGGAGGCCTACCGGCTGGTGACGGTGCTGGGCGCGGGCGGCGCGGGGAAGACCCGGCTGGCGGTGGAGCTGGCATCCGGGATCGTCGAGAACTATCCGGACGGGGTGTGGTTCGTCGACATCGCCGCGGTCACCGACCCGGGCCTGGTCGCGTTCGAGATCGCCGCCGTGCTCGGGCTCCGCCCGGAGCCGGGCCGACCGATGGTCGACACCCTGGTCGAGTACGCGGGTCCGCGCCGGATGCTCGTCGTGCTGGACACCTGTGACGCCCAGCCGGCCGCCTCGGCCGAGGTGATCAGCCGCCTGCTGGCCGGCGGCCGGGGGGTGCGGGTGCTGGCGACCAGCCGGGAGTCGTTCGGGGTGCCGGGCGAGGTGGTGTGGCGGATCCCGCCGCTGTCGGTGGACGAGGGCCCGGGGGTCGGCGGCAGCGACGCGGTGGCCCTGCTGCTGGACCGCACCGCCGCGGCCCGGGGCGGCCGGCCGCCGGAGGTGACCGAGCAGGAGGACCTGCGTCGGGTGGTGCGGCGGCTGGACGGGTTGCCGCTCGCCATCGAGCTGGCCGCGGCGCGGCTGCGGGTGCTCTCCGCCGGGCAGTTGGCGGAGCGGCTCGACGACATGCTGGGCACCCTGGACGCGGGGCGCGACTCGGCCGAGCCGCCGCCGGTGGAGGCCGGCTGGAGCGGCAACCAGCAGGACACGGTCGACCTGGTGGCCGCCGCGACCGGGTCCGCCCCGCCGACCCCGGCGTCGCGGGCGGTGCAGCGCTCGGCAAGCGAGCGCCACCTGACCATCCAGGCCACGGTGACCTGGTCCTACCGGACGCTCGGCGCCCGCTCGTCCCGGCTGCTGCGGTGGATGGCGGTCTTCGCCGGCCCGGTGGACCTGCCGACCGTGCAGTGGTTGCTGGACGAGGATCCGCTGGATCCGCTGTCGGTGCTCGTGGACAAGTCGATGGTGCTGGCCGAGCCGCACGCCTCGGGCAGCACCTACCGGATGCTGGACCCGATCCGGGCGTACGCGGCCCGCCGGCTGATCTCCGCCGGCGAGGAGCAGACCGCCCGGGACCGGCACGTGGCCTGGTCCCGGCACGCGCTGGACCGGGCGCACCTGGGTCCGGACGGCCGGCCGGTGACACTGTCGCTCTACGCGCTGGACCCGCTGGCCGGTGAGCTGCGGGCCGCGTTGCGGTGGTGCGCCACCGGCGGCAGCGCCCGGTCGGGGCTGTACCTGGCCGGCGGGTTGGACCAGTGGTGGCGCGAGCGCGGGCTGGCCCGGGAGGGCCGGCTCTGGCTGTTCCGGCTCTACGGTCGGATCGCCGAGACCGGCGAGGAGATCCCGGAGGCCGAGCTGGCCGCCGCCTACCACATGCATTCGCTGCACGCGGGCGCGGACGGGGAGTTCGCCGAGGAGTTGCGCTACTCGCAGCGGGCCGAGGCGGCCGCCCGGCAGGCGGGTGACCTGGGGTTGCTGGCCCGGGTGTTGGCGGGGCGCGCCGCGCCGCTCGTCGACATGGGTCAGTTCGCGGAGGCGGAGCGGGTCTGCCGTGAGGTGCTCGACTGGGCGTACGCGCAGGACGTGGTGGACGACGCGCTGCTCGCCGTCTACAACCTGGCCGAGTTGCTCTGGCGGCGGGGCGCGCTGGACGAGGCGGCCGAGGTGCTCGGCGCGGCCCGTCCGGTGGAGGCGGGCCGTCCGGTGGAGCGGGGTCGCCGGTCGGTGGACATGCTGCTGGGCATGGTGGCGCTGGGCCGGGGTGACCTGGTCGCGGCGCACGAGCACCTGCTGGTGGCGTTGCGGTCCCGGATGAGCCACGGTTATCTGGGTCGGGCCTGCGACACGATCAACGCGATCGCGGTGCGCTGCGCGCTGGCCGGCGACGCGGTGGCCGCGGCCCGGCTCTTCGGCGCCGCGCAGGCCACCCGGGCGAGCCTGCGGGCGACGCCGGGCATCTTCGAGCCGTACTGGCTGGCCCGGCAGGCGGAGCTGCGTCGGGCCCTGGGCGACGACGCGTTCGACGCGGCGTACGGCGCGGGGGCGGGGCTGCGGCTGGACGAGGCGGCGGCGATGGCGTTGCACGTCGAGCATCCGGATCTGACGGCGGACTCGTTCTGGTTCGGCCCGTCCGGTTCGCGGCCGGCGGCGGAACCGCGCAGCACCGCGGGCTGAGCCGGAACCGCGGCCGGGGAGCCCGACGGGCGAACTCCCCGGCGGCGGGTCAGCTCCGGGCGGCGGCGCGACGTTCGGCGTCGGCCTTCATCCGCGCGGCGCGGTCGATGTCGGACTGCTGCACGGCCGCGACCGAGCCGAAGACGCTCACCGCCTGGTAGTAGGTCCAGGCGAGGCTGTAGCAGGCGGGCCGGACGACGGCGTTGTAGGTGGCGCAGACCCGCTTGAGGTCCGCGTAGAACGCGCTGTCCAGCCGCGACTTGTTGGCCGAGAAGATGCCCATGGCCTTGTGGTTGCGGTAGCCGAAGTCGTGCCGGTAGCAGGAGAGGTTGAACGAGAAGCCGAGCGGGTTGTCCGGACTGGACGAGCAGTAGTCGGTGGACCAGTCGAAGCCGTACTCGACCCAGGGCGTCCGGTTGAGCCGGGCGCTGTTCCAGGCGTTGTAGCTGCTGGCGCTGGTCTGGGTCCAACTGGACAGCACCGAGAGTTTCTGTTGGGTGCTCACCGCGGCGGCGGCCGGTGAGGCCAGGCCGAGCATGGTGAGCAGGGCGATCATGCCGGCGGCGAGGGTGGTGGCGAGGCGTCGGGACATGGGGGGACCTCCGCGTGGTCGGCGTCGGGTCGGCCGCTCCGGGATCTCCGGATTTCGAAGATTGTCGATCAATGCGGTGACGTCGGGGGATGGTGGGGGCAGCCACTTGCTGACATCCGCCCAAACAGACGAATGACTCCCGGCGAGAGGCCGCATATGCTCGCCTACGAGTAATCGGATGCGAGGAGTCGGCCGTGCCGAAGCGACGCCGGGTCGGCAACCTGCTGGCGCTCGCCGTGCTCTCCGTGCTTGTCGAGCGCCCGCGCCACCCGTACGAGATCGCCACCGTGCTCCGCGCGCGCGGCAAGGACCAGGACATGCCGATCAAGTGGGGCTCGCTCTACACGGTGGTGGCGAACCTGGAGCGGCACGGTCTGGTCGAGTCGGTGGAGAGCGGCCGGCAGGGGCGGCGTCCGGAGCGGACCGTCTACCGGATCACCGACGCCGGGCGGACCGAGCTCGTGGACTGGACCCGGGAGCTGGTCGCCGTGCCGGAGCGGGAGCAGCCGCGGTTCGAGGCGGGCCTGTCGGTGCTCGGCGCGCTCCACCCGGCCGAGGCGACCGAGTTGCTGCGCCGGCGCCTCGACCGGCTGACCGAGCAGCTCGACGCGCAGCGGGCGGAGCTGGCCCGGCACGCCCGTGAGGTGCCCCGGCTCTTCCTCGTCGAGGCCGAGTACGACCTGGCCGTCCGGGAGGCCGAGGCGACCTGGGTGCGCGGGCTGCTCGACGAGTTGACCACCGGTTCGTTGCCCGGGTTGGCCGCCTGGCGGGCCTGGCACGAGACCGGCGCCATGCCGCCCGAGTGGGCGGAACCGGCGGAGAGGGGGACCGAGGAGCACTGACCCACGGACCCCGGCGGGGTGCGGTAACACCGCCGCCGGGGCCCTGACCTGCGAACCGATACCGCGGGAACGGCGACCCGGCCGCAAGGTGGCAACCGCAACGATAACCGGGCGTCCGTCCCCGGGTCGGTTCGTGTCCGCACGAATCGAGACGGAGGAAGAGATGGGTACGAAGGATCTGCGCGCGCCCAAGCGCAAGGTGATGCCCGAGATGGAGGGGGCGGCGGCCCGCTGGTACGCCCGCAACCGCGGCTCGGCGGCCCAGGTGGCCGGGTACCGCCGGCAGGCCGCCGCGCTGGCCGACGGGCTGCCCGAGGGGGCGGCGGTGCTGGAGGTGGCACCCGGCCCGGGTTACCTGGCGATCGAGGTGGCCCGGCTCGGGGCGTACCGGATCACCGGGTTGGACGTCAGTCGGACGTTCGTGGCGCTGGCCGACGAGGCCGCCCGGCGGGCGGGCGTGGCGGTGGACTTCCGCCAGGGCGACGTCCACGACCTGCCGTTCCCGGCGGGCACGTTCGACCTGGTGGTCTGCCAGGCGGCGTTCAAGAACTTCGTCCGCCCGGTGCGGGCGTTGGACGAGATGCACCGGGTGCTGCGGCCTGGCGGCCGGGCGGTGATCCACGACCTGCGGGCCGACGCGTCGGCGGCGGACATCGCGCGGGAGGTGGCCGGGATGGGGGTGGGCCGGCTGGACGCCTTCTGGACCCGTGCGGCGCTGCGGATGCTGCGCCGGCGGGCGGTCACCGCCGACGCCTTCGTCCGGCTCGCCGAGGCGAGCGCGTTCGGCGGCGCCGAGGTGCACCGGGACGGGGAGATCGGTCTGGAGGTGCGGCTCATCCGGGCCGGCTGAGACCGCGCGGGAACGCCCGGGGCTCCCCGACGGGAGCCCCGGGCGTCACCGGTCAGCGGACGAAGCGCGGCGGGCTCGCCGGGCTCTCGTTCGCCAGTCGGTCCAGCGCGGTCACGTAGTAGGTGTAGCGCGTGCCCTCGGCCGCCGTGGTGTCCACCCAGGACTGGGTGGCGCCGTCGGTGGCCCGGACGGTGCCGACCAGGTGGGACGCGTCGGCGAAGTCGCACCGACCGGCCAGGCCGGTGCCGTCGAACCGGTAGATCGCGTACGAGGTGGCGGTGCCGAGCGGGCCCTTGCCGTCGGCGGGCTGCCGCCAGCTCAGCCGTACCCCGTCCGCCTCCCGCCGGGCCTTGGTGACCACCGGGAAGAGCAGCGGCTTGTGCGGCAGGTGCGTCATGCTCGGCACCAGCGCCGGCCGGGAGTAGTGCTCGGCGGCGTAGATGTCGGTGGCGCCGAGCCGGTTGGCCCGGACCTGCACCGCCGAGAAGTGCACGTTGCCGAGCACCTCCGGGTACGACCGGTTGAGCGTCAGGTGGTTCGACAGCTCCTGCGGGTTCATCCAGAACGACCCGTACGCCGGGTCGCCGCTCTTGTAGTCGGCCTGGCCGATGTAGAGCTGGACGTGGGTGCCGCGCACCTGCTCCGCCCACCACGGCACGAGCCGGGCGTAGTCGGCGGCCGGGTACTGGCCGATGTACCAGTAGAGCTGCGGCACCACGTAGTCGATCCACTCCTCCTTGATCCACTTACGGGTGTCGGCGGAGATGATGTCGTAGGACTGCGAGCCGGTGGTGTCCGAGCCGTTCGGGTCGGCCGACGCGTTGCGCCAGATGCCGAACGGGCTGACCCCGAACTTCACCCACGGCTTGGCCGCCTTGATCTTGGCGTTCATCTCCCGCACGAGCAGGTTGATGTTGTCCCGCCGCCAGTCGGCCTTGTCCGTGAACCCGCGGTTGTACTGCGCGAACGTGGCGTCGTCGGGCACCTGGTAGGTCCCGCTCGGGTAGGGGTAGAAGTAGTCGTCGAAGTGCACGCCGTCGACGTCGTACCGGTTGACCGCGTCCATCATCGCGGTCTGGACGAACTCGCGGACCGCCGGGATGCCGGGGTTGTAGTAGAGCCGGCTGCCGGCGACGCCGGCCGGCGGGTAGGCGAAGACCCAGTCCGGGTGCGCCCGGGCCGGGCTGTCCGGTGCGAGTTGCGACACGTCGGCGCCGGCGCCGCCGGGGGCCGGCATGGAGACGCGGTACGGGTTGAACCAGGCGTGGAACTCCAGGTTCCGCTTGTGCGACTCGTCGACCAGGAAGGCCAGCGGGTCCCAGCCGGGGTTCTTGCCGCGCACGCCGGTCAGGTATTCCGACCACGGCTCGTACGGCGAGGGCCAGAACGCGTCAGCGGTGGGGCGGACCTGAACCACGACGGCGTTGTGGTTGAGCTTCTGGGCCAGGTCGAGCCAGCCCAGGTATTCCGCCTTCTGCTTGGCCACCTGGTCCGGCGCGGTCCAGGAGTCCTTGCTCGGCCAGTCGATGTTGGTCACCGAGGCGATCCACATGGCCCGGAACTGCCGCTTGGGAGTCGCCGGGTTCGTCACGCAGTCGGTGGAGTTGGTGGATGTCGTCTCGTTCGGTGCGGCCTGCGCCGGAACGCCTGCCACCAGCGCGCCGAGCAGCGCCACGGCGAGCGCGGCAGCCCTGAGCGGAGTTGCCTTCATGCGGTGTGCGGTCCCTTCGTCGGGTCCGGGGGGCGGACGGCGGCCCACGGCAACATCTGCCGCAAAGTTCAAGCCACCGGTAGGAAACTTTCATCTATCCCGACCTGGCGCAAGACCCCGGCCCGGATCGATGCGCCAGGTCCGTCGCCCGGCGCGCGGTGAGCGGGGTCACCTCGCGGATCGTGACCATTCCGACACCCGAGGTACGGGATTGGGTGGCGGAACGGCTGGGTAGCTTGGCCGGTCACGGGCCGCCGACCCTGGCGGTTCGCCACCGTTGGGGGAGGTGATCCATGTCAGTCCTGCGGACCAAGCCGATCAAGGACGTGCTCGCCCAGGGCGACGCCGACGGCGAGGACGGCAAGCCCGGACTCAAGCGCCGCCTCGGCGCGTTCGACCTGATGGGCTTCGGCATCGGGATCGTGATCGGCACCGGGATCTTCACGCTGACCGGCGTCGAGGCGAAGAACAGCGCGGGACCCGGCGTGGTGATCTCCTTCGGCATCGCCGGCGTGGTCGCGCTGCTCGCCGCGCTCTGCTACGCCGAGCTGGCGGCCAGCGTGCCGACCGCCGGCAGCGCCTACACCTACGCGTACGCCACCATGGGCGAGATCGTCGCCTGGATCATCGGCTGGGACCTGCTGCTGGAGTTCGCGCTCGGCGCGGCGGTGGTGGCCCGCGGCTGGTCCGGCTACCTCGCCGACCTGTTCGGCCTGCCCAGCGCCTGGTTCGCCGAGGAGGGCAGCATCGTCAACCTCGGCGCGATCGGCATCGTGCTGCTGCTCGGCGTGGTCGCCATCGTCGGCATCCGCGAGTCCGCCCGGGTCACCAACGTGCTGGTGCTGGTGAAGGTGGCGATCTGCGCCTTCGTGGTCATCGCCGGGCTGTTCTTCGTGAAGGCGGCGAACCTCACCCCGTTCATCCCGTCCAGCGAGCCGGCCGGCGCCGGTGACGACGGCATCAAGCAGCCGGTCACCCAGGCCCTCTTCGGGCTGGAGCCGTCCGTCTTCGGCTTCGTCGGGGTGCTCACCGCCGCCGCGGTGGTCTTCTTCGCGTACACCGGCTTCGAGGCCGTGGCGAACCTGGGTGAGGAGACCCGCAAGCCCAAGCGCGACCTGCCGCTGGGCCTGCTCGGCACGCTGGTCATCTCCACCGTGCTCTACATCGGCGTCTCGCTTGTCGTGGTCGGCATGGTCAAGTACACCGAGATCGACGAGGGCGCGCCGATCGCGTCCGCGTTCCGGGCGGTAGGCGCCGGCTGGGCCGCCACGCTCGTCTCCATCGCCGCCGTCGCCGGCCTGACCAGCGTGATCCTGGTCGACCTGGTGGCCATGGGCCGGATCGGCTTCGCCATCGCCCGGGACGGGCTCATCCCGCCGTCGATCGCCAAGGTGCACCCGCGCTGGGGCACGCCCTACCGGATCGCCGCGATCATGACGGTGGCGGTCGCGCTGCTGGCCGGCTTCCTGCCGCTGTCCGCGCTGGCCGACCTGGTGAGCATCGGCGCGCTCTGCGCGTTCATGCTTGTCGCGATCGCGGTGCCGATCCTGCGCAAGCGGCGCCCCGACCTGGACCGGCCGTTCAAGGTGCCGTTCTCGCCGGTGCTGCCGATCGTCACGGCGGCGGCCTGCCTCTACCTCAGCCTCAACCTGTCGGTGGAGACCTGGGTGCGGTTCCTGATCTGGATGGCGCTCGGCGCGATCATCTACTTCGGCTACGGGCACCGCAAGAACCGGCTGGCCCGCCGCGAGCACGCCGACGACACTCCCGAACCCGCCGAGGTGTAAGGAGGGGCCCCCTCTTAACGCCTCCTGTATAGAAGGGGCCCCCTCTCACACCAGAGTGTTAAGAGGGGGCCCCGCCTTACCGCTGGACCTCGCGGAGCGGGCCGCGGACCGAGGGCCTGCCGTCGGTCCAGACCAGCTCGTTCAGCCAGACCTGCCGGCCCGGGTCGGTGGTGCCCTCCTGGCCCGGCGGCCAGGCGTGGTAGAGCAGCCAGGTGCGGCCGTCCTGCTCGACGATGGAGGCGTGCCCCGGCCCGGTCGCCACGTCGTTGCTCTTCAGGATTGGGTTCTCCGGCGCCTTCACGCACGGACCGGTCAGGCCCTCGCACACCGCGTAACCCTCGGCGTACGTCTCCTTGTCGTAGGCGTTGGCGGCGAAGAACAGGAACAGCTTTCCGTCGTGCCGGTGGAAGAACGGCCCCTCGATCAGGGTGCCCTCCCACGGCTCGGTCTGCTTGAGCAGCTTCGTCGCCGGGCCGGTCAGCGTCAGCCCGTCCGGCGAGAGCCGCTGCGACCAGAGCCAGGTGTCCACCCCGATCGCGTTGCCGTCGTTCTTCCACAGCAGCCACAGGCTGCCGTCGGTGTCCCGGAACGGGCTGGCGTCGATCGAGCCGCCCAGGTCCGGCTGGCAGACCAGCGGCTTGTCGGAGTCGTCCGCGTACGGCCCGAGCGGCGTCTCGGCCACCGCCCGGCCCAGGCACTGCCGGCCCGAGGCCCGGTCGGCCACCGTGTAGTAGAGGACGAACCGGTCCGGGGCGAGCTGGATCGCCTCCGGCGCCCACGTCTTGCCCGCGTCCGCCCAGTCCGGCAGCTCCGGCAGCGCGTCACCGGCCGGGGTCCACTCGACCAGGTCGGGCGAGGTGAGCACCGGGACGTTCCGGCCGCCGGCGTTGGTGTGGAACAGGTACCAGGTGTCGCCCACCCGGATCGCCTGCGGGTCGGGAGCGTCGGTCCGGACGACCGGGTTGGTGAACACGTTCGCGTCCTTCGGCGTACTCGATTCGGTGGTGGACCCGCTGCCGCAGCCGGCGGCGAGCAGCGCGGCGGCCACGGCCGCCGCGCCGCGCCGGAGAAGTCGCCCGGTCATCCCTTCAGGCCGCTGCGGGAGACGCCCTGGATGATGTGCCGCTGGGCGAGCACGAACAGGATCAGCACCGGCACACTGGCCAGCATCGCCCCCGCCATGATCACCGGATAGTCGGTCACGTACGCGCCCTGGAGCAGGCCCAGGCCCGCCGGCAGGGTCAGCCGCTCCGGGCTGAACAGCACGTACACCGGCCAGAGGAAGTCGTTCCAGTTGGTCAGGAACGACAGCACCGCCAGCGTGGCCAGAGCCGGCTTCGACAGCGGCAGCAGCACCTGGCGGAAGATCTGCCACTGGTTCGCCCCGTCCAGCACCGCCGCCTCCTCCAGTTCGGCCGGGATGGAGAGGAAGAACTGGCGCAGGAAGAACACCCCGAACGCGCTCGCCGCGCCGGGCACGATCACCACGGTCAGCGTGTCGATCCAGTTGATCCGCTCGGCGATGATGAAGTTCGGGATGATCAGCGAGGTGGGCGGCAGGAACAGCGTGCCCACGATCAGCGCGAACAGCAGGCCGCGTCCGCGGAACCGCATCCGGGCCAGGGCGTACGCGGCCATCGACGCGGTCACCAGCACCAGCAGCGTGTGCAGGGTGGCCGCCAGCATGCTGTTGAGGAACCAGCGCAGCACCGGGTTGGCGGTGCTGTTCAGGATCTGGTCGTAGCCGTAGGTGGAGAACGGGTTCGGCAACCAACTCGGGGGGACCTGTTGCGCGGCGTCGTAGGTCTTCACCGACGTCAGCAGCATCCAGACCAGGGGCGTCACGAAGATCGCGGTGATCAGGAGCAGGACGGCGTAGCGCGCCACCGGGCGCAGTTTCGACATGGTCAGCCCCTCAGTCTTCCCGGTAGCGGAACAGCCGGAAGTTGACGATGCTCACCACGGCCAGCATCAGCGCGAAGAACACGCTCATCGCGGCGGCCCGACCGGCGTCGTAGTCGCGTAGGCCCTCGTCCACGATCCGCCAGACCACGGTCCGGGTCTGCTCGCCCGGCGCGCCCTGGGTGATCAGGAATGCCTGCCCGAAGACGTTCGCCGAGGCGAGGATCGTGGTGGTGAAGACGAAGAGCATGACCGGGCGCAGGCCGGGGATCGTCACGTGGCGGAACCGGTCCCACCCGCCGGCGCCGTCGACCTTCGCCGCCTCGTACAGCTCGGCCGGGATGTCCTGGAGGCCGGCCAGGTAGATCACCGCGTTGAAGCCGCAGGTCCACCAGACGGTCACGCCGACAAGCGAGACCCAGGCCCACGGCACGTCGGTGACCCACGGCGTGTCCGAGGGCAGGCCGACGGCGCCGAGCAGCCGGTTGACCAGGCCCAGGTTGGCGTCCAGCAGGAACCGCCAGAGCAGGCCGATCACCGCCACGCCCAGCACGTACGGGGCGAAGAACGCGGCCCGGAAGAACGTACGGCCGGGGAACGAACGGTTGAGCAGCAGCGCCAGCCCCAGCGGGATGACCACCAGCAGCGGCACCGAGAACAGCGTGAAGATCCCGGTCGCCCGGACACTGGACCACCAGTCCCCGTAGATGGCCGAGTCGCTGGAGAACAGGTCCTTGTAGTTGTCCAGCCCGATGAACGTCCGGTTGGGCAGTTGCAGGTCCCACTGGTGCAGGCTGATCCAGAGCCCGAACAGGATCGGCGCCAGACCGAAGACGCCGAACAGGATCAGGTAGGGCGCGAGGAAGAGGTAGGGCGTCGCCCGGTTGCCGCGCTGCGTCGCGCCCCGGCGACGGGTCGGCCCCGCCGGGGGCGGCGCGCCGTCACGCGCCGCCCCGACCTCGATCACGTCGGCCACGACGGATCAGTTCCCGTACTTCTTGCGGTTGTCCTCGAGCTGCTTGTTGGCCTTGGCCACGCCGTCGTCGAGCGCCTGCTTCGGCGACTTCTTGTTCAGCGCCGCCTCGTTGAAGGCGTTGTAGAAGGTCAGGACGACCTCACCGAGGCCGGGGACGGCCGGCGGGAACGCCGCGTACTCCAGCTCCGGGGCGAGCGCGTTGACCTCGGTGAGCGCCTTGAACTCGGCGCTGTCCCGGACCTCCTTGCGGGCCGGCACCTGGCCGCCCTTGGCCCAGTCCAGCGAGTGCTCGCTGAGCCAGTTGATGAAGACCTTCGCGCCGGAGACCTTGTTCTCGTTGGCCGAGCGCTGCTTGACGATGGTGAAGTTGTGCGAGTTGGCCCAGGCGGCCTGCTGGGTGCCGATCTGCGGCAGCGGCGCGATGCCCCACTCCACGTTCGCGCTCTTCTTCAGGTCGTTGATCTGCCAGATGCCGTTCCAGTTGAAGGCGTTCTTGCCGCTCTTGAACGCCAGGTAGTCGGCGTCCTGGCCGACGTTGGCCGGCGAGTGGCCCTGCTTGATCAGGTCGACCAGCCAGGTGCACGCCTCGACCGCCGGGTCGGAGTTGAAGGTCGCCTTCGCCACCTCGTCGTCGAAGAGCTTCCCGCCCCACTGGTGCAGCAGGCTGTAGAACGTCATGCCGCCGGTGAACTGGAACGGGCTGACCCAGAAGCCCTGCACGCCCGACTTCTTCAGCTCGGTCAGCGCGGCGGTGTACTCGTCCTTCGTCGCCGGCGGCTTGTTCGGGTCCAGGCCGGCCTTCTGCATGACGGCCTTGTTGTAGTAGAAGCCCAGCGGGTGCATGTCCAGCGGGATGCCGAACCGCTTGGAGTTGTAGAGGCCGCCCTTCCACACGGTGGGGGCGAAGTCGCCCTCGTTGAGGTCCAGGTTCTTGGCCACGTCGTCCAGCTCGCTGATCGTGCCGCGGGCGGCGAACGTGGCGAGCTGGTCCATGTGCATGACCGCGATGTCCGGGCCGTTGCCGCTGGAGACCGCGCCGGGCAGCTTGCTGTAGTAGTCCTCCCACTGGTAGGTGACCACGCTGACCGCGATGTTCTGGTGCTCGGTGTTGAACTGCTGCACCAGCGACTTGAAGATGTCGCCGTCGCCGCCGGTGAAGCCGTTCCACAGCTTCAGGTCGACCTTCGGACCGGTGTAGTCCTTGCCGCCGTTACCCGCCGAGCCCGCACGGTCGGGGCTGCTGCTGCCGCCACCGCACCCGGCGAGGGTCAGCGAGGCCGCCGTGCCGAGGCCGACGCCGAGGCCGAGCAGGCGCCGCCGGCTCATCTCGTTCTGGATCATGCGAACTCCTTGGGGGACGGAATTGGAGTATTGCCCGGTCACGACTGCGGGACGAAACGCAGCAGGTTCCAGGAGGTGGCGGGCAGCGCCACGGTGCAGCGGCCGCCGTCGAGGGTGGGGGTGGTGAGGTCCCGGGGCGTGACCCGCTCGGGGTCGGTCTCGGTGTTCGTGGCGGCCGGGTCGTCGCCGGCCGCGATCGTGGTGTGCGCCTCGCCGCGCAGCCCGGGCAGGCCACGCAGGTCCACCTCGAGCGGCAGGGCGTCCGGGCCCCGGTTGACCGCGAAGACGGCCAGGCCGCCGGTCTCCTCGTCGTGCACGGCGACGGTGTCCAGCACCGGCACGTCGCCGTACCGCTTGGTCGGGTACGTCGGGCCGACCGGCTCGGTGCGCAGCACGGTGCCGCGCGCGTGGCGGGCGGTGAGGGCGAACGGGTGGAAGATGCTCTGCCGCCAGGCGGGGCCGCCGTGACGGGTGCGGATCGGGGCGATCACGTTGGCGAGCTGCGCCTGGCAGGCCACCCCGACCCGGTCGGCGTGCCGGAGCAGGGTGATCAGCAGGTCGCCGACCACCACCGCGTCGTCGGCGGTGTAGTCGTCCTCGATCAGCGCCGGCGCCTCGACCCAGCCGCGCCGGTCCAGGTCGGCCTGGAGGCGGGACTGGTACCAGACGTTCCACTCGTCGAAGGAGACCTTCAGCTTGCGCTTCTGCCGCAGCTTGGCGCCGACGTGATCCGCGGTGGCGGTCACCTCGGTGATGAAGGCGTCCATGTCGACCGCGGAGGCCAGGATGCTGGCCCGGTCGCCGTCGGAGGGGTCGTAGTAGGTGTGGGCGGAGATGTAGTCGACGTGCTCGTAGGTGTGCTCCAGCACGGTCGCCTCCCACCCGGCGAACGTGGGCATGCCCCGGTTGGAGCTGCCGCAGGCGACCAGGCTGATCGAGGGGTCGATCATCTTCATGGCCCGAGCGGTCTCGGCGGCCAGCCGGCCGTACTCGTCGGCGGTCTTGTGCCCGACCTGCCACGGCCCGTCCATCTCGTTGCCGAGGCACCACAGCCGCACGCCGTAGGGCTCCTTCGCACCGTGCTCGCGACGCAGGTCGGAGAGCCGGGTGCCGCCCGGGTGGTTGGCGTACTCCAGCAGGTCGCAGGCCTCGGGCATGCCGCGCGTGCCGAGGTTGACCGCCATCATCGGCTCGACCCCGGCCTCGGCGGCCCAGGTCATGAACTCGTCCAGCCCGAACGCGTTCGTCTCGATCGTCTTCCAGGCCAGGTCGAGCCGGCGCGGGCGGTCGCCGACCGGGCCGACACCGTCCTCCCAGCGGTAGCCGGAGACGAAGTTGCCCCCGGGGTAGCGGACCACCGAGACGCCCATCTCGCGGGTCAGGTCCAGCACGTCGCGGCGGTAGCCGCGCGGGTCGGCGTCCGGGTGCCCGGGTTCGTAGATGCCGCCGTAGACGCATCGCCCCATGTGCTCGACGAAGGAGCCGAAGATCCGCCGGTCGGCCTCGCCGACCCGGAACGCCGGGTCGACCGTGAGCTGCGCGTTCGGCACGGATGCCACCTTTCCCTCGGAGCTGCTTCCTGGGTGACCACGGTCACCGTGTCCCTGGTTTCTACAACGTTGTAACCCGTGGTGTAAAGAGGTCGTTACGACGTCGTGACGCGGTAGAGTGCGCCCGGAGTGCTCGGCGGGGAGGAAGTTCAGTGCGGCACAGGCTCAAGGACGTGGCGGAGCGGGCCGGCGTGTCGGTGAAGACCGTCTCGAACGTCGTCAACGGCTACCAGCACGTACGCGCCGACACCCGGGCCCGGGTCGAGGAGGCCATCGCCGAGCTGCACTACCGGCCCAACCTCTCGGCCCGCAACCTGCGCAAGGGGCGCACCGGCGTGATCGCGCTGGCCGTCCCCGAACTCGACATCCCCTACTTCGCCGAGCTGGCCCGCCACGTCGTCGCCGCCGCCGCCGAGCACGGCTGGACGGTGCTGATCGACCAGACCGGCGGCGGCCCGGAGCAGGAGCGCAAGGCCGCCAGCGGGATCGGCGACCACATGATCGACGGCCTGATCCTCAGCCCGCTCGCGCTCACCGCCGACGACCTCGCCGGCCTCGACGGCCTGCCCATGGTGCTGCTCGGCGAACGGGTCGACCACGGCCCCGCCGACCACGTCATGATCGACAATGTGGCCGCCGCCCGGGAGATCACTGCCCACCTGGTCGGCCTCGGCCGCCGCCGGATCGCCGCGATCGGCTCGCAACGCACCCCCGAGGGCGCGAGCGCCCGACTCCGCCTGGAGGGCTACGCCGCCGCGCTGGCCGAGGCCGGCATCGGGTACGACGACAGCCTGGTGGCGCCCGCGCCGGCCTGGCACCGCGCGGACGGCGCGGCGGCCATGCGGCACCTGCTCACCTCCGGGGTACGCCCCGACGCCGTCTTCTGCTTCAACGACACGCTCGCCCTCGGCGCGCTGCGAGCGCTGCACGAGGCCGGCCTGCGCGTGCCGGAGGACGTCGCGGTCGCCGGCTTCGACGACATCGAGGACGGCCGCTTCTCGATCCCCACGCTGAGCACCGTCGCCCCGGACAAGGAGCGCATCGCCCGCCTGGCGGTGGAGCTGCTGGCGGGTCGCCTCACCGCCGACCGGGACGCCCCACCCCGAGAACTGGTCGCCCCTCACCGCCTCTCCCTGCGCGAATCCGCCCCCCGCTCCTGACCGCTCCCTCCTCGGCGATCTTGCAGTTGGTGCCCCGGCATTCGGGACGAATGCCTCGTCCGTGGGGCACAAAGTGCAAGATCAGCGAGGAGGGTGGCGGGTGGGCGGCGGGGTCAGTCGAAGAAGCGGGCCAGGTGGGACGGGGGTGGGGCGGGGGCGTCGGCGGGGAGCGGGGTGAGGTCGGCGAAGATGGACGCGCCGTCGCAGCCCACGTGCAGCGGATACCAGCGCGGGGCGCCCGGTGGGCGCTGACCGCAGATGCCCTTGAAGGTCTGCACGTCGAGGAGGCGGACGTGCGTCGGGTCGGCCACCGCGTTGACGTGCCGCCACCACGGGCTCATCACGTGCAGCACCCCGCCCGGCCGCAGCACCCGGTGACACTCGTCGAACAGCGGCAGGAAGTCGATCAGGTGCTCGACGATGTGCACGGCGAAGAACACGTCCACCGAGTCGTCCCGCAGCGGCAGCGAGCCGGAGAGGTTGGCGACCGCGTCCACCCCCGCCGCCGGATAGATGTCCAGCCCCAGGTTCCCCGGCCACTGCTTGGTCGCGCCGCAGCCCAGGTCCACCACCACCGGCGCCCGCCCGGCCACGCCCACCCGGCACCAGACCCCGAGCACCCCGTCCAGGCGGCCGATCAGATCCCGGACCAGCCGTAGCTCGGCCGGGTCGGCGACCTCACCGGTCAGGTGTGCCACCCCCCGGTCGAAGCGCACCTCGACGGTCGTGCCACGTAGTCGCTCGTCGTGCCGCGCCAGGTCGGCCCACGCCTCGGCGAGGAACCCGTCGGCCTGCCGGAGCCGCTCACCCGAGAGCGCGGCCTGCCCCATCGCCACCATGCGCCACCTCCGGCCGCGCGTTACCCCCATTCCACCCCGATACACATCCCCCACCCTTGTGCGCCCGGCCCGCGCCGGCCAGTGATCAAGGAGTTCGTGTCGCCGGACGCGCCCGCGCCCGACACGAACTCCTTGATCAACCCCGAGCCCAGCCGGGGCGCCGACCCCAACTGCCCCGAGAGGGGGTGTCGACCATGAGGTTGGCGGTGACAAATCGGGCACGCACTGCCGTCAACTTCATAATCGACGCGCAGGAAGAAGGATGTCAGGGGGAGAGGGTTCGGCGGGAGGGGCGCATGCGCTGGCGGGGCTGGGGGGCGGCCGGCTTCGGGCGCTTGAGGTGGTAGCGGTGCAGCTCGTTGTTGCCCGGCAGGGACGGGTCCTCGCTCATCGCGACCAGTTCCCAGCCCTGGTCACCGGCCCGGTTCAGGTGGGCCAGCGCGGTGTCGCCGTAGGGCGTGACGTCGACCATGGAGCCGTCCGGGCCGTACCAGATGAAGACGATCTCCCACCCGGCGTCGGTGGCGGCGGCCTGGCGACGGCGGACCAGCAACGCGTACTCCCACTTGGGCATGGGGTCATTGTGGCCCCGGACCGGCCGGTCGGCACGGATCAGTCCTCGGCGATCCGTCCGTCCGTCACCCGCAGCCGCCGGTTCACGCTCACCGCGTCGAGCATCCGCCGGTCGTGGGTCACCAGCAGCAGCGTGCCGGGGTAGCTCGCCAGCGCCGACTCCAACTGCTCGATCGCGGCCAGGTCGAGGTGGTTGGTCGGCTCGTCGAGCACCAGCAGGTTGACCCCGCGACCCTGGAGCAGGGCCAGCGCGGCCCGGGTCCGCTCGCCGGGGGACAGCGTCGCCGCCGGGCGCAGCACGTGGTCGGCGCGCAGGCCGAACTTGGCCAGCAGCGTCCGCACGTCCGCCGGGTTGAGTTCGGGTACGGCGGCGGCGAACGCGTCGAGCAGCGGCTGGTCGCCGAGGAACAGCCCGCGGGCCTGGTCGACCTCGCCCACCACGACTCCGGGGCCGAGCGCGGCGTGCCCCTCGTCCAGCGGCAGCCGGCCCAGCAGCGCGGCCAGCAGGGTGCTCTTGCCGGAGCCGTTCGCCCCGGTGATCGCCACCCGGTCCGCCCAGTCGACCTGGAGGTCCACCGGGCCGAGCGTGAAGCCGCCCCGGCGTACCACCGCTGCGCGGAGCGAGGCCACGACGGCGCCGGCGCGGGGCGCGGCGGCGATCTCCATCCGCAGCTCCCACTCCTTGCGCGGCTCCTCGACCACCTCCAGCCGCTCGATCAGCCGGGCGGTCTGCTTGGCCTTTGCGGCCTGCTTCTCGGTCGACTCGGCCCGGAACTTGCGGCCGATCTTGTCGTTGTCGGTGGCCTTGCGCCGGGCGTTCTTCACGCCCTTCTCCATCCAGGCCCGCTGGGTCCGGGCGCGCGCCTCCAGGCCGGCCTTCGTGTCGGCGTACTCCTCGAACTCCTCGCGGGCGTGCCGGCGCGCCACGGCACGCTCCTCCAGGTAGGCCGCGTAGCCGCCGCCGTAGTGGTTGACCTGCCGCTGGTGCAGGTCCAGCTCCACGATCCGGTTCACCGTGCGGGTGAGGAACTCGCGGTCGTGGCTGACCAGCACGGTGCCGGCGCGCAGCCCGGTGACGAAGCGTTCCAGCCGGTCCAGCCCGGCCAGGTCGAGGTCGTTCGTGGGCTCGTCCAACAGGAAGATGTCGTAGCGGCTGAGCAGCAGCGACGCCAGCCCGGCGCGGGCCGCCTGGCCGCCGGAGAGCCCGACCGTGGGATGGTCCAGGCCGACGTCGAGGCCCAGCTCCGCGGCGACCTGCTCGGCCCGTTCGTCCAGGTCCGCACCGCCCAGGTCCAACCACCGTTCCAGAGCGGTCGCGTACGCGTCGTCGGCGCCGGCCGCCCCGGCGGTCAGCGCCTCGGTGGCGGCGTCCAGCGCGGCCTGCGCGGCGGTCACCCCGGTGCGCCGGGACAGGAAGTCGCGGACCGTCTCACCCGGCCGGCGTTCCGGCTCCTGCGGCAGGTAGCCGACCGTGGCGCCGGGCGGGCTCAACGCCACCGAACCCTGCTCGCGCGGCTGGAGCCCGGCGAGCGTGCGCAGCAGCGTGGACTTGCCGGCGCCGTTCACCCCGACCAGGCCGACCACGTCGCCGGGCGCGACGACCAGGCTCAGGTCGGAGAAGAGGAGACGGTCACCGTGGCCGGCGGTGAGATCCTTGGCGATCAACGTGGCGCTCATCAGGTCACCGAGCCTACCGGCGGGCGCATCCGGATTACCGTGACCCGCGCTCGGGGCGACGCCGGTCTGAGGGAGACTCACAGCCGTGGCGACCACACTGGCGATCGACTGCGGGGGCGGCGGGATCAAGGCCTCCGTGCTGGACGCCGCCGGCACCATGCGGGCCCGCCCGTTGCGCGTGCCCACGCCGTACCCCCTGCCCCCGGCCTTGTTCGTGGAGACGCTGCGGGATCTCGGCGCCCGGCTGCCCGCCGCGGACCGGCTCACCGTCGGCATGCCCGGCATGATCCGGCACGGCGTGGTGGTGGCCACCCCGCACTACGTGACCCGCGCCGGGCCGCGCAGCCGCGTGGACCCGGACCTGGTCGCGGAGTGGTCCGGGTACGACGCGCGGGGCGCGCTGGCCGAGGCGTTCGGCGTGCCCGCGCTGGTCCTCAACGACGCCGAGGTGCACGGCGCCGGCGTGGTCGCCGGGACTGGCTGCGAGCTGGTGCTGACGCTCGGCACCGGGCTGGGCAGCGCGCTCTTCGACGGCGGGACGATCGCCCCGCACCTGGAGCTGTCGCACGCGCCGGTGCGGTGGAACACCACCTACGACACGTACGTCGGGGAGCCGGAACGGCGGCGGCTGGGCGACGCGTTCTGGTCGCGGCGGATCCGGCAGGTGGTGGACGGCCTGCGGCCGGTGTTCCGCTGGGACCGGCTCTACCTCGGCGGCGGCAACTCGCGGCTGATCCGGCCCGAACAGGTGGCCAGGATGGGAGACGATGTCGTGGTCGTCCCGAACACGGCGGGAATCGTGGGTGGTGTCCGGGCTTGGGAGCTGGTGGGCGACAGGTACGACCCCACGCCCTGATCGTCACCGGATGGAACACTCGCGGTTCCGCCGGTGTTGTGCCAGCGTCGGACAAAGGGCTGACGCGACACGAGGAGGTGGGTCGAGTGGACCTTCTGGCGGAGTACCGGCGGGCAACCATGTTCTTCGACTCGGGGGACCCGACCGGGGCGGCCCGGCTGCTCGAGCCGATCATCGAGGCGGAGCCCGACAACTCCTCGGTGCGGCAGTTGCTGGCCCGTGCCTACTTCCAGTCGGCCCAGCTCAACCGGGCCGAGGAGCACCTGCGTGAGCTGGTCGACCGGGACCCGAGCGACCACTACGCGCACCACGTGCTCGGTCGCACGCTGGAGCGGATGAACCGGCCGGCGGACGCGCTGCGGCACCTGCGCATCGCGGCGGCCATGCACTCCACCAACACCGACTACGCCACCGCCCTTCGCCGGGTCGAGGGGCGAGTGGGTCGTTAGTTCTGGCGAGGGGCAGCCCGGGTGGGCTGCCCCTCGACATACCTAGGATGGACGCGTGAAGCTCAAGCTCGACCTCCACGACATCTACAACAAGGGCCACGACATCGACCGCGCGCTGCGCGGGATCATGGAAGAGGCGGTGGCGAAGAAGGCCACGCTCGTGGAGATCATCCCGGGTAAGGGCTCCGGCGCGCTGAAGAAGAAGGTGCTGCGCTTCCTCGACCAGAAGGACGTCAAGCAGCTCTACCACCGGGTCGAGAAGGACTCGAAGAACTTCGGCCGGCTGTTCGTGCACTTCCGCTGGAAGTAGCGCCCGCTCGTCGGATCAGACGCAGACCCAGCAGTAGAGCCGTTCGCCGCGGGCCGCGGCGCGCCGGGCCAGACCAGCCAGCTCGACCAGGACCCCGGCCAGGATCGACGGCTCGGCCCGCCCTCGGAACTCCTCGGTCGCCGACCACTGCACCGCCACCTCGTGGAGGCGGCTCTCCGGCGCGTCGGCCAGCGCGGCGCACAGCTCGTCGGTCAGCGAGACGACAAGCACCTCCCCGTCGCGCCGGACCGCGACGGCGTGGCCCTGCCTCGGATTCTCCGCCACCACGTCGTAGTCGACGCCGGTCAGGATCGTCTCCAGCGTGCCGAGCTGCACGACGGGTTCGATCCCCTTCAGCTCGACGACCTCGAAACCGGGATCGGACGCGGCGCGCGGACCACCCGGGACGTCGGCGGCCGTGGCTGCCGCCTCGTCGGTGGGGTCGGAGAAGTAGTCACAGAGGATGCCCACGGCGCGGATCATGCCAGCCCGGGCCGACACGGGACCGGTCTACAGGTCCCGGACGGCGACGGTCTGGCCGCCGCTCTGCTCGCCGGTCGGCCGGAAGCCCAGCTTCAGGTAGAACTCCGCCGGGCCGCCGGGCCGGGGCTCCCAGGTGACGTACGCCCGGTCGCCGCCCCGGGCGCGGATCTCCTCGCACACCGCCTCGACCGCGAACCGGCCGTAGCCCCGGCCCTGGGCGTCGGCGGCGACGTTCAGCCGCCAGAGGCCGGCGCGCACGTCGTCCGGGTCGTCGTTCCACGGAATGTCGAAGAACGCCATGAGGAAGCCGACCAGCCGGTGCTCGTCGTAGACCAGCCGGGGCCAGGCGTGCTCCGGGAAGACGTACGCCTCGGCCAGCGACTTGACCACCGGCGCCACCAGGTCGTCCTGGTCGGGGTGCACCGACAGGCCGAGTGCCGCCTCGTAGTTGTCCGGGGTGACCTTCTCCAGCCGCATGCGGCGCAGCGTAGCGAGCGGGGTTCGCCCCGGCCAGGAGGTTACCGCCGCTTCTGCGGCGCGACGGCGACTCGATGGTACCGCGTGGTACGGTTCGGTACATGACGAGGATGACGCTGCGGGAGTTTCGCGACGGCGCAGGCCGGGTGCTGGAGGCGGTCGAGCGCACCGGCGAGCCCGTCATCATCACCAAGTACGAACGACCCGTCGCCGTGCTGATCGGCATCGACGAGTGGGAAGAGATCGAGTCGTATCGAGACCGGCGAGATGCCGCGGTGATCGCCCGTTCCCGCGCTGACGGCCAGTTCGTGCCGCTGTCGGCGGCCCTGGAGTCGCTTGGCGTCGATCCGAAGGAGGTGGAGGCCCTGCTGGCCGACCGCGCCAACGGTGAGGCGGCGTGAAGGTCCAGATCGACCGGGATGTGCTGGTCTGGCTGCACAAGCAGCCGCGCAACGTCTTCCTCGCCGTCCTGAGCGCCATCCTCGGCCTCGTTTCCGACCCCGCGCCGCAGAACTCCACCGAGATGCGCGACGGAAACGGGCGTCGGTTGCGTGTCGGTGACTACCGGGTGCTCTATTGCCTTGACGGCGACGAGTTGACCATCCACGACGTCGGGCATCGGAAAGACGTCTACCGCTGAACTGTTCGCGCCGGTCTGGATGATCTTGTGGCCGCCAGTCCTCGCCGGTGACGATCCGACGGCAGCGCGCCGCGCCGCATCCGCACGTCATCGCGAAGTCGGCGGTCCCGGTGCTGGTGGCGTAGTCGTTCGTCAGCTCCTCGCCGGCCGCGACGTCCCGGCGGGTGACCAGGGTGAACGGGCCGCCCCACCACAGGTTCGGGTCGCAACCGTGGTTGCCCTTGCCGTTGCGACTCCCGGGCGGCAGCACGAGGTGCAGATCGTCCGCCACGGTGATGGTGTCGACGTAGGGGCGGTCCGGTCGGGCGAGCAGGTCGCCCAGTTCCGCGTCGGTGACGAGCCGGGACACCGCCGTCCCGGCCGGGATGGGCGCGCGGGCGAACAGGCCCACACCCGAGATCCCGGACGGGCGGACCTCGACGTCGGGGAGAGCGGATCAGGCGGAGCGCGGCACCCGGTAGGCCAGGTGGGTGACGCCGACCCCCTCGACCACCCGGAACGGCCCCTCCAACCGCACCGGCGCGATGCCCAGCCCGGAGAAGAACGGGATCCCGTCACCGAGCAGCACCGGCACCAGGTCCACGTGCACCTCGTCCAGCAGCCCGGCCTCCAGCACCTGCCGGGCGATCGTCCCGCCGTTCACCCCGACCTCCTTGCCGCCGGCGAGGGCGCGGGCGCGTTCGACGGCCCGCTCGATGCCGTCGGTGACGAACACGAACGACTCGCCCTCGGCGTCCCAGCCGTCCGGCACCCGGTGGGTCACCACGACCACCGGCTTGTCCATCGGGTGCCGGCCGCCCCAGCCGTTGGTGATGTCGAACAGCGTGCGGCCGACCACGAGCGCCCCGGTGCGTTCGACCAGCGCGCGGATGTGTGCGGCGCTGGCCGCCGAGGTCCGGAACGTCATGTCGGCATGGGCCGTCGGCACCTCCACGTCACCGTTGCCGTACCACTGGAAGAGGTGCTCGAACCCGCCGTGCTTCGGGTCCGCCACGTAGCCGTCCAGGGACATGGTCGCGCCGGTGGTCACCTTGCTCATCGTCTGCTCCTCGGGTCGCATGGCCAGCTTCCACCCGGGGGTAGAAGCTGGCCGGCCCTCCTCGACATCCGGTGCAGTAAATCTAGAGCGAGTACGTCTGCGCCACCGCCAGCAACTCCGAGCTGTGCGAGCCGACCACGCCCACATTCGCCGGCCGAGGCCGGAAGCCGGGCAGCCCGGACAACCCGTCGCTGGCGTCCATCGCCCGCACCGACACCGTCTCGCCCCGAGGAACCAGCGTCAGCGTCACCTCGACGCCCTCCGGCGGCGGGGCGTGGAATACGATGCCGAAGCCCCACCGGCCGTCGCGCGCCTTCAACGGCACGTTCCGCCCGGCCGCCGAGGCGGCCCGCACGGTGGCGGTGCGGGTGTCGACGTGCAGCGTCAGCAGCCGCACCTGCCGCTGCGGCGTCACCCGCAGCCGCAGCACCCGCTGCCCGCCGTTGCGACTGTCGTCGAGCGTCTCCACCTTCGGCGCCGGCAACGGGGCCGCGGCAGCCGGGCCGGCCCGCAGTTCGTCGTCGCCGAGTCCGGGGAAGTCGTCGGCCACCGATATGGTCCGGTCGACGTAGCGGTCGGTCCAGGGCTGCGGCTTGTCCTCGTGGCTGAGCCAGGCGGCCTTCTTCGTGCCGGCGTCCAGCGCGTACATCAGGTGGGTGGGCACGGGGTGGTCGGCGTCGAAGCGGTCGACGGCCAGGCCGACCCCGGCGAGCACCGCCGCCGCGACGAACGCCGCGCCGGCCGGCAGCGCGCCGAGCCGGCGGGCACGCAACGCCAGCAGGCCGCGCTGGCCGCCGGCGCGCGGGTGCAGCAGGTCCACCACCGGCAGCAGGGCCAGCCCGACCAGCACCGCGACAAGCGCTGCCACCGCGCCCATGCCCATGCCGAGCGCCGGGAAGAGCAGCACCACCGGGGGCAGCAGCACCACCACGGCCACCGCGCCGGCCAGCGTCACCGCGACCACCGGCCACGGGCCGTCCAGACGGGTGGCCAGCGCCGTGAGGCCGGCGACGGCGCCGGCCAGCGCCGGCAGGGTGGTGAGGTACGCGCCGCCGGGCACCAGCACCGCGAGCAGCACGCCGAACAGGGCCAGCCAGAGCAGGCCGCCGAAGGCCAGCGCGGCCGGGCCGACCCGGCGGCGGAGCAGGGCGTACCAGCAGAGCAGCACGGTCGCGGCGAGCGCCACCACGGCGAGGCGGTACCAGACCGGACGGTACGGGTCGAGCAGCTCGGCGTACCCGGGACGGATCGTGGTGATCGCGGCCCAGAGCAGCCATGCGCCCAGCGGGGCCACCACGACCGGTGCCAAGGCCAGGCCGACGCCTGCGGCGAGCGTGCCGACGGTGGCCCGGCCGCGGCGGCGCAGCAGCCAGCCCAGCGCGCCGACGGCGAGCAGCGCGGCGACCGCCAGCGGCAGGGTCAGCCAGCCGGGATAGCGGACCAGCCCGCCGAGCACCGGGAAGTAGGTGTCGTCGTGGCCGGAGCGCAGGTCGCCCAGGTCGGTGCGGCCGAACTCGCGGGCCAGGCCGAGCGCGTTGTCGCCGTGCATCTGGAGGCTGCCCCGGTCCATCCGGGCCGGCACGTCCAGCGGGGTGTGGTAGATCGCGCCGCCGTCGATGTAGGCGGAGTTGAGGCCGACGAACTTCTGGTCGAGAAACGCGGTGAAGTCGGTGTCGTTGGGCAGCGCGCGGTAGATCTCCACCGCGAACGAGGTGCCCACCGGGTGCGGCGCGGCCCGGCCGAACACGTCCACCAGCTTCGCGTTGTTCCGCGACGTCTCGAACATGATCACCGGTCCGGTCGAGCCGCGCGCCTCCAGGTTGAGCACCACCCCGCCGTCCGCGGCGAGCGGGTGGTCGGCGGCGAAGCCGGCCGCGCCGCACAGGCACGCCTCCTCCGCGTCGGTGAGCACGAAGACCACGTCGTTGCGGGGACGCGGGCCGGCACTCAGCGCCCGGGCCACCTCCAGGATGGCGGCGGTGCCGGCGGCGTCGTCGTTGCCGCCCGGCCCGGTCTGCACCGAGTCGTAGTGCGAGACCAGGAAGACCTTGCCGGTCGGGTCGGTGCCGGGCAGCCGGGCCACCACGTTGCGGACCCGGGCCAGCGTCGCCCCGCCGGCCGCGCTGCTGAGCTGACCGGCCTCCGGCGCGACCGCGTCCTGCACCTCGGTCTGCAGGCCCAGCCCGCGCAGCGTGCCGACCAGGTGCTCGCGTACCCGGTCGTTGGCGGCGCTGCCGGCCACGTGCGGCCGGGCCGCGATCACCTCGACGTTCCGGTACGCCCGGGCGGCGCTGAACTCGCCGGCCGGCGCGTCCGCCGGGCGTGGCGTCGGGGTGGCGAGGCCGACCAGGACGCCCGCCCCGACGGCGAGCAGCGCCACCGGCGCGGCGACGGCGGCGAGCAGCCGGCGGCGGGGCTTGGCGAAGGCCCGGTCGGCGGGGCGGGTGGGGGGTGCGCCCACGGGAACTCCTCGGGGTGGATCTACGGGGGTGGGCATCATCCTGCACCCCGCCCGCGCGGCGGCACTCCCCGGTCGGTGCGTTGCCGGGCTGGCAGCGCTCCCGCGTAACATCGTGGGTCAACCGCGTCGCTGTCCGGGTGGACGGGTCACCCACCCGCCGCCACGGCGGGGTTCGTGTTGTGTGCGACCGTTGTTCCCGCCAGGATCTGCAAGGGCACTCGGAAGGAGCCCGCCATCACCAGCGAACTCCCGCGTCTCGCGGCGGTGGCCCGGCCGCACCGGGGGACCACCGCGCCGGGCGCTCCCGTCGTGCCGCGTGCCGGCGCCGGGCTGCACGGCGGCCTCCCACCGGGCGAACGGCTGCGGGTGCTGCTGGTCGAGGACGACGAGGGCGACGCCTTCCTGGTCGGCGAGCTGCTCGCCGAGACCAACTCGATGATCGACCTGCTGGTCGCCACCAGCCTCAGCGAGGCCCGCCAGCGGGTGATGGGCGTCGACTGCGTCCTGCTCGACCTGGGCCTGCCGGACGCGCAGGGCCTGGACGGGCTGCGCCGGGTGCTGGAGATGGCCAGCGGCGCCGCGGTCTGCGTGCTGACCGGCCGTTCCGACGAGCACCTCGGCATCGTCGCGGTCGCCGAGGGCGCGCAGGACTACCTGGTCAAGGGACAGGTCGACGGCGTCCTGCTGACCCGGGCGCTGCGCTACGCGGTGGAACGCAAGCGCGCCGACGAGAACGCTCGCCGGCTGCGCGAGGTGGAGCTGCGCCAGGCCGAGTCGGCCCGCCTGGAACGCGGCCTGCTGCCGCAGCCGCTGATGACCACCGACGAGGTGTCGGTGCACACGTTCTACCGGCCCGGCCGGCACGCCGCGCTGATCGGCGGCGACTTCTACGACGTGGTGCAGACCCGGCCGGACCGGATCGACCTGATCGTCGGCGACGTCTGCGGTCACGGCGTGGACGAGGCGGCGCTCGGGGTGGAGCTGCGGGTCGCCTGGCGGGCGCTGGTGCTGGCCGGGGTGCCCGACGACGAGGTGCTGCCGGCCCTGGAGCAGGTGCTGATGAGCGAGCGCCGGCTCCAGGAGATCTTCGCGACGGTGGCCACCGCCCGGCTCGACCTGGCGTCCGCCCGGGCCACCGTACGGCTCGCCGGTCACCCGCCGCCGCTGCTGCTCAGCGGCGGTAAGGTCGCCCCGGTGCCGGCCAAGGGCGGGCTGCTGCTCGGCGTCCGGCCCCGTCGCCCCGTTGCCTTCGATCTGGAGTTCGACACCGATGACTGGTCCCTGCTGATGTACACCGACGGCCTCATCGAGGGTCGGGTCGATGGCGGCGACGAACGGCTCGACGTGCCGGGGCTGACCGGTCTGCTGGCCGACCCGGCCAACCGCGCGGTGCCGCTCTCCGAGCTGCCCGCCTGGCTGGTCGGCCGGGCCGAGCAGATCAACGGCGGCCCGCTCGCCGACGACGTGGCGATGTTGCTGGTGACCAGGGGTGGGGGGCGCTGATGAAGGCGTACCGGCAGGGGTGGACGCTGCGGCGGCGGGTGGTCGCGCTGCTCGGCGTGGTCCTCGCGCTGCTGCTCGGGCTGGCCGCCGCGGAGGCGGCGGTCGCCGCGAAGAACCGGCAGAACATCGACGCGGTGCTGCTCAAGACCGGCCCGCTGCGGGTCCAGGCGCAGGAGCTGATGAGCGTCCTGCTGGACCAGGAGACCGCGGTACGCGGCTACGCGGTGAACGGTGACCGCAACGACCTGGCCCCCTACCGGGACGGCGTCCAGCGCGAGCAGGCGCTGATCGGCTCGATCCGCGGGCTCTCCGCCGACTACCCGGACGTGCGCCGGGAGCTGGACGCGGTCGAGCGGCAGACCACCCGGTGGCGGGCCCAGGTGGCCGAGCCGGTGATCGCGGCGACGGACCGGGGCGGCCCGACGGCGGGCCAGGCGCTGATCACCGACCAGACCCGGCAGCAGTTCGACGGGATAAGGGGTTCGATCACCACGCTCCAGGACGAGGTCCTCACCGTCCGGAAGGAGACCGCCGACCGGGTCAACTCGACGAGCAACGCGCTCGTCGTGCTGTTGATCATCGCGGCCCTCGTGGTGGCGGTGGCCGGCGCGGTCATGCTGCTCTCGCTGGACCGGATCCTGATCCGCCCGCTGGCCGGCCTGGTCGGCCAGGTGCGGGAGGTCGCCGCGGGCGACTACCAGCACCACATCGAGGGGTCGGGCCCGCCGGAGTTCCGTCGGCTGGCCGACGACATCGACCTGATGCGGCAGAAGATCGCCCAGGAACTGGACGAGGTACGCCAGGCGCGGGAGCGGATCGAGTGGGTCAACGACCAGCTCCAGAAGCAGGCCGAGGAGCTGACCCGGTCCAACCGTGACCTGGAGCAGTTCGCGTACGTCGCCTCGCACGACCTGCAGGAGCCGCTGCGCAAGGTGGCCAGTTTCTGCCAGCTCCTCCAGCGCCGCTACGCCGGGCAGCTCGACGAGCGGGCCGACCAGTACATCGCGTTCGCGGTGGACGGCGCGCAGCGGATGCAGCGGCTCATCAACGACCTGCTGGCGTTCTCCCGGATCGGTCGGCTCACCACCGGGTTCACCGAGGTCGACCTGAACCGGGTGATGGGCGAGGTGGCCGGTCAGACCGAGGCGGCCCGGCAGTACGCCGACGCGGAGCTGACCTGGGACGAGATGCCGACCATCCGCGGCGAGGAGCCGCTGCTGACCAATCTGCTGGTCAACCTGGTCAGCAACTCGGTGAAGTTCCGCCGCCCCGACGTGCCGTCGAAGGTGCACGTCTCGGCCCGGCTGGTCGACGGCGAGTGGGAGATCAGCTGCCGGGACAACGGCATCGGCATCGAGCCGGAGTTCGCCGACAAGATCTTCGTGATCTTCCAGCGGCTGCACTCCAAGGACGCGTACCCGGGCACCGGCATCGGGCTCGCGATCGTGAAGAAGATCGTGGAATACCACGGCGGCCGGGTCTGGGTGGACACCGAGGCCGAGGAGGGCACCGCGATCCGGTTCACGCTGCCGGCGTCGGAGGCCGACATCGAGGCGGCCCGGGCCGCCGAGCAGGCCGACGCGGACGCGGTCGAGCCGGACGGGACGCCCGCCGAGGACACGCCGGTGGACGTCGCGGAGCAGCCGGACGGCGCGGCACGCGAAGAGTCGCACCCGGGGACGGACCGACAGGATACAAACGGTGGCATGAAGGAGACGGTGGGATGACCGCGCCGGCGGACGGCAAGAGCCCGATCGAGGTCCTGCTCGTCGAGGACGACCCCGGCGACGTGCTGATGACCCAGGAGGCGTTCGAGGAGCACAAGCTCCGCAACCGCCTGACGGTCGTCTCCGACGGCGCCGAGGCGCTGGCCTACCTGCGCCGCGAGGGCCCGTACGAGGACGCGGTCACGCCGGACCTGATCCTGCTCGACCTGAACCTGCCGCGCCGGGACGGCCGGGAGGTGCTGGAGGAGATCAAGAACGACGAGCACCTGCGCCGGATCCCGGTCGTGGTGCTCACCACCTCGCAGGCCGACGAGGACATCCTGCGCAGCTACCAATTGCACGCCAACGCCTACGTGACCAAGCCGGTGGACTTCGAGCGGTTCATCTCGGTGGTCCGCCAGATCGACGAGTTCTTCGTCAGCGTGGTCAAGCTGCCGCCGCGTGGCTGACCCGCTGCTGGACGACGTCGCCGCGCTGCTGCGGGAGGCCGCGGCCGAGGTCGTCGTGCCGCTGTTCCGCCGGCTCGACCCGTCCGACATCTCCGAGAAGGCGCCCGGCGAGGTGGTCACCGTCGCCGACCGGGAGGCCGAGAAGCTGATCTCCGAAGGGCTGCGGCGGTTGCGCCCCGGCTCGGTGGTGGTCGGCGAGGAGGCCGTCGCCGAGGACCCGGACCTGCTGCGGCACCTGCGCGGCACCGGTGACGTCTGGCTCGTCGACCCGGTCGACGGCACCTCCAACTTCGCCGCCGGCAAGCGGCCGTTCGCGCTGATGGCGGCGCTGCTCACCGACGGCGTGCCGGTGGCCTCCTGGGTCTACGACCCACTGGCCGACACGATGGCCGCCGGCCGGCTCGACGCGGGCGCCACGCTCGACGGGACGCCGGTGCGGACCGACCGGCCGACGCCCGACGCGCTGCGCGGCACCGCGATGACGAAGTTCCTGCCCGGTGACGTCCGCCGCGACGTCGAAGCAGGTGGCCGCCGGATCGGCGAGCTGCTGCCCGGCCAGCACTGCGCCGGCCGGGAATACCTGGACGTGCTCACCGGCGCGCAGCAGTTCGTGCTGTTCTGGCGCACGCTGCCGTGGGACCACACCCCCGGCACGCTGCTGGTCCGGGAGGCCGGCGGGGTGGCCCGGCGCTTCGACGGCACCGACTACCACCCGGCCGACGAGGGTCGGGGCCTGCTGGTCGCGGCCAGCCCGGAGATCTGGGACGACGTGTACGCGGCGCTGCTGGCCCGCTGAGCAGCGCTGCGCGACACCCGCGACACGCTGCGTCGACGATCCGCGTCGTCGGCGGTCACGGAACTGGCGCGGCGCGCCTGGTCCGGTATCGTGACCGCGGTTGACGGAAGGACCATCACGTGCCCAGGACCAGGCTCACCGGCCGGCGCGTCCGCCGGTCACTGCTGGCGCTGCTCGCCGCGACCGCCGTGCTGCTCGGCGCCGGCCTCGCCCCCGCCGGCCCGGCCGCCGCCGCGCCCAGCCCGAACGCCCCCGACGAGGGCGACAGCAAGCAGCTCCGGGCGGCGCTGGAGGCCGCGGCGAAGGGGCACATCGACGCCCGGAACAAGCTGGACAACTCCAAGCGTCGCCAGGCCGAGCTGGCCGTCCAGCTCAAGGACATCGAGGCGCGCCTGGTCGGGTTGACCGCCCAGGCCGGCGAGGTCGCGGTCCAGTCCTACCGGCAGGGTCGGCTGACCCCGGTGTCGATGCTGCTGGCCAGCTCCGGGCCGAACGACTTCCTGCACCGGGCGGCCGAGCTGGACATGATGGCGCAGCGGGACAGCAAGCGCCTGGGTGACCTGGCCACCGCGAAGGCGCAGGCCGCCGAGTCGAAGCTGGCCCTCGACGCCGAGGTGCGGGAGCAGGCCAAGCAGGTCGCCGTGCTGGCCCGGAAGAAGAAGGACGCCGAGGTGGCGCTGGCGAAGGTCAGCTCCGGCGCCGGCTCCGGATTCAGCGGCGGATCCTCGTCGGCCAAGCCGGCCCCGCGCAACTCGGACGGCTCGTGGCCGTCGGAGTCCTGTTCGGTGGACGACCCGACGCCGGCCAGCGGCTGTATCACGCCGCGCACGCTGCACATGCTCCAGCAGGCCAAGTCGGCCGGCTACACGCGCTACGCCTCCTGCCACCGCAGCGGCGGCGGCGGAGAGCACCCCAAGGGTCGGGCCTGCGACTTCTCCGCCGCCAGCGGCGGGTTCGAGGACAAGACCGCCACCGGCGGCGACAAGACGTACGGCGACCGGCTCGCGAGCTGGGCGAAGAACAACGCCAACCGGCTCGGCATCATGTACGTGATCTGGTACCGGCAGATCTGGATGCCGAACACCGGCTGGCGGGCGTACAGCGGCGGTGGCAGCCCGGCCGCCGACCACACAAACCATGTTCACATCTCGATGTACTGACCCGGACGACCAGGAACGCCGCGTACCCTCGCGACGGTGAGCAGCACATCGTCCGACATCGTCATCGAGCCGGCGACGGACGCGCCGGCCCCGCCGCGCGCCCTGCCCAACGGGCTCGCCGCCTTCCTGGTCTTCCTGTCCAGCGGGGCGGTGCTGGTGCTGGAGACCGTCTCGCTGCGCCTGGTCGGCCCGTACGTCGGGGTGACGCTCCAGGTGACCAGCTCGGTCATCGGCATGGCGCTGGCCGCCATCGCGTACGGGGCGTGGATGGGCGGGTGGCTCGCCGACCGGCGGGACCCGCGCGCCCTGCTCGCCCCGGCCCTGGTGCTGGCCGGCATCGCCACCGCGGTCACGCTGCCGATCGTCAGGTACGCCGGTGAGGCGTTGCGCGGCGGCGCGGCGAGCGCGGTGCTCCTGCTGACCGCGTTGACCGTGCTGCTGCCCGCCGCGCTGCTGGCCGGGATCACCCCGCTGGTGGTGAAGCTCCAGCTCGCCGACCTGCGCCGCACCGGCCAGGTGGTCGGCAAGCTCTCCAGCATCGGCACGCTCGGCGGCATCACCGCCACGCTGGGCACCGGCTTCATCCTGGTGGCCGCGCTGCCCAGCTCGGTGATCGTGCTGGCGCTCGCCGCGGTGCTGGGCGTGACCGGGCTGGCGCTCGGCTTCTGGCTGCGGCGGCGGTCCGGCGCCGGCCTGTCGACGCCGGGGCGGGCCAAGGCGGCGTTGGCGCTGCTCGGGCTCGCCGCCGCCGGGCTCACCGCGGCGGCGCCGAACCCGTGCGACGTGGAGACCGCCTACCACTGCGCCCGGGTGGAGGTGGACCCGAGTTCGCCCGACGGCCGCACGCTCTACCTCAACTCGGCCGAGCACTCCTACGTCGACCTGACCGATCCGACCCACCTGAAATACTCGTACGCCCAGTGGATCGGCCTGGTCGCGGACCTGGCGCGGCCGGCCGGGCAGCCGATGGACGCGCTGCACCTGGGCGGTGGCGGCTTCACCGTCCCCGCCTACCTGGCGGCGACCCGGCCCGGCAGCGACAACCTGGTGTTCGAGGTCGACGGCGGGCTGGTCGACCTGGACCGGCGGGAGATGGGCCTGCGCACCGGGCCGAAGCTGCGCGCCGAGGTCGGCGACGCGCGGGTGCTGCTCGGCGGCGAGCCGACCGACAGCCGGGACTTCGTCGTCGGCGACGCGTTCGGCCACCTGGTGGTGCCGTGGCACCTGGCCACCCGGGAGATGGCCGCGGACATCCGGCGGGTGCTCCGGCCGGACGGGATCTACGCGCAGAACGTCATCGACTATCCGCCGGACCGGTTCATCCGGGCCGAGCTGGCCACCGTCTCGGCCGTGTTCGACCACGTCGCGCTGATCGCCCCGCCGGGCGCGATCGCCGGGCGGCACGGCGCGAACTTCGTCATCGTCGCCTCGGACGTCCCGCTGCCGCTGGCCGGGATCCCCGCCCGGCTGCGAGGTCTCCCCGAGCCGGCCGAACTGCTCGACGAGGCCCGGACGGCCGCCTGGGTCGGCGACGCGCGGGTGCTCACCGACGACTTCGCCCCGGTGGACCAACTCCTGGCGACCGCCTGAACGGGTGACTTTCCTGACCGATTCCGACCGGACAGGTGTACCGGAGGCCACTTCGGGCAACTGCACCGACCATGGGTGCAGCGAGCAGGAACGGCGTGCAGCTGCTGGGTGAGCGCTACCGCCTGGTCGAGCAGTTGGGCGCCGGCGGCATGTCGGTGGTCTGGCGCGGCTACGACGAGGTGCTCGGCCGGCAGGTGGCGGTCAAGGTGCTCGCCTCCCGGCTGGCCGCCGACAAGGCGTTCCGGCACCGGATCCGCGTCGAGGCGCAGGCCGCCGCGCGGCTCTGCCACCCCAACATCACCAACGTGTACGACTACGGCGAGTCGGTCCAGGTGGGGCTGACCGTGCCGTACGTGGTCATGGAACTGGTCGACGGCGGCCCGCTGAGTGGCCGGCTCGGCCGCGACGGGCAACTGCCCTGGCGGGAGGCGCTGACCATCGGCGCGGAGGTCGCCTCGGCGCTGGCCACCGCGCACGCCCGCGGCGTGGTGCACCGGGACGTGACCCCGGGCAACGTGATGCTCACCCCGACCGGCGTGAAGGTCGTCGACTTCGGCATCTCGGCGCTGGTGGGGGAGAGCGACAAGGGCCCGGACGGCGCGCTGCTCGGCACGCCCGCCTACCTCGCCCCGGAGCGGCTGGACAACGGCCACGTCTCGCCGGCCACCGACGTCTACGCGGTGGGCCTGCTGCTCTACCGGATGCTCACCGGCCGACTGCCGTGGCAGGCCAGCACCACGACCGAGATGCTGCGCGCGCACATGTACCGCGACCCGGACCCGATGCCGCCGGTGCCGGAGCTGCCGGCGCCGGTCGCCCACCTGGTGCAGCGGTGCCTGGCGAAGCGCCCCGAGGACCGCCCGCTCACCACCGAGGTGGCCCGTACGCTCGCCGAGGCGGTCGGGATCGCGTCGATCGTGCCGGTGTCCCCGGCGTTCGGTGGCGTCGACCCGGCGCTGACCGAGAACGTCGGCACCACGATCCTGCCCTGGTCGGCGGCGACCGACGCGCTGCCGTACTCGGTGATCCGCACCCGGACCCGGCGGGCGGCGGCGCGCCGTCGGAAGGTGGAGGCCGGGGTGGCCGCCGCCGGCCTGATCGCGGTCACCGCCGCGATGTGGGGGGTGACGTCGAGGAGCCCGGCCAGCGGCGGGGTGGAGCCGACCGAGGCGCGGATGGGGCTGCCGGAGCCGGCGCCCTGCGCGGTCGACTACTCGCTGCGCCGCGACACCGGCAGGGACTTCTCCGCCGAGCTGACGCTCACCAACACCAGCGGCCGGGAACTGCGCGACTGGACGATGAGCTTCAGCTTCCCCGGCAAGCAGGCGGTCACCACGGCCCAGCCGCCGGCCCGGCAGGTCGGGCGGACCGTGTCGGTGGCGGCCCCGGCGGCCACGCCGGCGCTGGCGCCTGGCGCGTCGACGAAGCTCACGCTGGCCGGGCGCTACACCGGGAGCAACACGCTGCCGGTGGAGTTCGAGGTCGGCGGCCGGGCGTGCGGGGTGCAGGTGTCCGGCATCGCCGGTTCGGTGCCGATCACCACCGCGCCGAGGACGAAGGCGCCGGCCAAGCCGACCGCGAAGACCACGAAGACCACCACCCGGAGCGCGCCGACGAAGGCGAAGCCGGCGCCGAAACCCAAGGCGGAGCCGCCGAAGCCGGGCAAGAAGGGCAAGGACGGTGGCAAGGGAAAAGGGTAGGTGAGCAGCCGAAGGGGGGTGGACCCGGCAAGGGCGGGAAGGGCGGCAAGGGCCCGAAGGGCTGACGGTCAGGTCAGCGCCGCGAAGCGCTGCACCTGCGTGATGCCGCCCTCCACGATGAGCACGCTCTCCGGCGCGAGGACCATGTCCGGCCCGGCGTAGCGGAACGGTTCGCCGGGCAGCTTCGCGCCGACCACCATCACGCCGTACCGCTCGCGCGGGGCCAGCTCGCGCAGGGCGCGCCCGACCAGCGGCGCCGGCACCCGGACCTTGGCGATGGCGAAGTCGTCGCCGAACTCGATGAAGTCGAGCATCCGGCTGACGATCAGGTGCGCGACCCGTTCGCCGGTCTCCGCCTCCGGGAACACCACGTGGTGCGCGCCGACCGAGTGCAGGATCTTGGCGTGCTTCGCCGAGGTGGCCCGCGCCCAGATCTGCGGTACGCCCAGCTCGGTCAGCGCCAGCACGGTCAGCACGCTGGCCTCGACCGACGCGCCGATGGCGACCACCACCCGGTCGAAGTCACCCACGCCGAGCTGGCGCAACGCCGCCTCCTCGGTGGCGTCGGCCTGCACCACCCGGTCCAGTTCGGCGGACCACCGCTGGACCACCGCCGGGTCCCGGTCGACGGCGAGCACCTCGTGGTCGAGGCGCGTCAGCGCGCCGGCCAGGTGGTAGCCGAACCGTCCCAGGCCGATGACCACGACGCCGGTGTCGTCCGAGTGTCTAGCCGACAATGGGTTGCTCCTCCGGATAGCGGTACAGCCGTCGTCGGGTGTTCAACGCGATCGCCGAGCCGAGGGTGAGCGGTCCGATCCGGCCGACGTACATGAGCGCGGTCAGCAGGTAGACGCCGGGCGCGGGCAGCCGTTGGGCGAGACCGACGGTGAGGCCGGTGGTGCTGAACGCGGAGGTGACCTCGAACAGCGCGGCGTAGTAGCGCACCTCGTCGGTCATCGCGATCAGCACGACCGTGCCGCCGGCCACCAGCGCCACGCTCAGCAGGGCGACCGTCAGGGCCTGCCGCTGGCTCGCCGGGGACACCCGGCGGCGGCCGACCGTGGTGTCCGGCTCGCCGCGCAGCTCCGCCCAGATGGCGAAGCCGAGCAGGAAGAACGTGGAGACCTTGATGCCGCCGGCGGTGCTCGCGCTGCCGCCGCCGACGAACATCAGGCCGATCAACATCGGGTAGCTCTCCTCGGTGAGCCGCCCGACGTGGATCACGTCGAACCCGCCGGTGCGGCTCAACGCGATCTGGGTGAACGCGGCGAGCACCTTCCCCGGCGCGTCGAACGTGCCCAGCGTGTACGGGTTCCGCCACTCGGAGACCAGCAGGTAGCCGAGGCCGAAGGCGGTGAGCGCCACGCTGCCCCAGACGGTCAGCTTGGTGGCGACCGCCCACCGGCGGGGTTGCCGCCACTCCCGCACCGCCTCGAACAGCGCCGGGAAGCCGAGCCCGCCGATGATCGCGCCGAAGCTGAGCGGCAACGCCACCCACGGGTCCCGGGAGAACGCGACAAGCCCGTCGGTGTAGAGCGTGAAGCCGCCGTTGTTGAACGCCTGGACCGAGTGGAACACGGCCGACCAGAGCGCCCGCCCGGGCGGGTAGTCGTAGACCAGCCAGAACCGCCCGCTGATCAGGGCGGTCATCAGCGCCTCGGTGACGAACACGGTGACCGCGATGCGCAGCAGCAGCCGGCGTACGTCGCCGAGGCCGAACTCGGCGGTCTCGGCCTGCACGAGCAGCCGGTTGCGCAGGCCGAGCTGCCGGGACACCGCGAGGATCACCAGTGCCGCGCCGGTCAGGATGCCGAGGCCGCCGAGCTGGGTCAGCACGGTGATCATCACGAGGCCGAAGTCGTTCCAGTAGTTCGGCGTGTCGGTGATCGCCAGGCCGGTCACCGAGACCGCCGAGGTGGAGGTGAACAGCGCGGTCAGGAACGGCGTCCAGCGCTGCTGGCTGGTGGCCCAGGGCAGCATGAGCAGCCCGGTGCCGATCAGGATCACCGCCAGGAACCCGAGCGGCACCAGCCGTACCGGCTTCCGGAGCAGACGGCGCACCACGTCATCTTCCGTCCGGAGATTCACCGGCAGGTCAGGAACCGACCAACTGGGCGTCAACCGCGCCGGGTCTGCTGTGCGTACCCATCGACGACAGGAGACGGCCTTGCGACGTACCCTTTCCGCTCTCGGCCTGGCCGGCGCGCTGCTCGCGGCGGCGGCCGTGGTGGCGCCGACCGTGGCCGCCCAGGCCGACCCGGACCGCGCCGAGCGACCCCGCGCGGCCCAGCGGCCGCTGGTGATCGGCCACCGGGGCGCCAGCGGCTACCGCCCGGAGCACACCCTGGAGTCCTACCGGCTGGCCATCCGGCAGGGCGCCGACTTCATCGAGCCGGACCTGGTCTCGACGAAGGACGGCGTCCTGGTGGCCCGGCACGAGAACGAGATCTCGGGTACCACGGACGTGGCCGCCCACCCCGAGTTCGCCGCCCGCAGGGCCACCAAGACCATCGACGGCGTGGCGGTGACCGGCTGGTTCACCGAGGACTTCACGCTCGCCGAGCTGAGGACGCTGCGGGCCAAGGAGCGGCTGCCGCAGGTGCGGCCGACCAACACCGCGTTCGACGGGCGCTTCGAGATCCCCACCTTCCAGGAGGTCGTCGACCTGGCCCGGACCGAGTCGAAGGCCCGGGGCCGGACCATCGGCGTCTACCCGGAGACGAAGCACCCCACCTACTTCGCGTCGATCGGGCTCGCGCTGGAGGAGCCGCTGGTCGCGGCGCTCCGCAAGAACCGGCTGACCCATCGGAACGACCCGGTCTTCGTGCAGAGCTTCGAGACCGCCAACCTGCGCAAGCTGGACAAGATGATCGACGTGCGGCTGGTCCAGCTCATGGACGCGACGGGCGCGCCCTACGACTTCACCGCGGCCGGCGACCGCCGGACCTACGCCGATCTGGCCACCGCCGCCGGCCTGGCCTGGGTCTCCCGGTACGCGGACGGCGTCGGCCTGAACAAGAACCTGATCGTGCCCCGCGACGCCGCCGGACGGCTGCTCGCGCCGACCTCGGTGATCCGGGACGCGCACCGGCTCGGCCTGGTGGTGCACGCCTGGACGTTCCGTGCCGAGAACCAGTTCCTGCCGCTCGACTTCCGCCTCGGCGCCGACCCGAACGCGCGCGGCGACATCACGTCCGAGTACGAGCTCTTCTTCGGGTTGGGCCTGGACGGTGCGTTCGCCGACCAGCCCGACACCGCCGTGGCGGCCCGCGCCGGCCGCTGACCACCTTGCTCGCCTCGGGGTGCCCGGGTTCGCGCGGGCACCTCGACGGCGGCCCGCCACCGGGCCGTTGAGGAATCGTTCAGACAATGAAGGCGAGAGATCGGTCGGAAAGCGGCCTCACCCTTCCCATGCGTACGGATGTTCGACAAGATGGGCACTTCGCGATCGGAAGGAGGGGCGCATGGCCGACAAGAGCGCCATCGAATGGACGGAAGCAACCTGGAATCCCACCACCGGTTGTGACCGCATCTCCGCCGGTTGCGACAACTGCTACGCGTTGACTCTGGCGAAGCGCCTCAAGGCCATGGGCTCGACGAAATACCAGACCGATGGCGACCCGCGCACCTCTGGCCCGGGCTTCGGTGTCGCCCTGCACACCGATGCCCTGGACATTCCTCGCCGCTGGCGTGACCCGCGTACTGTTTTCGTCAATTCCATGTCGGACCTCTTTCATGCCCGCGTTCCCCTCGACTACGTCCAACAGGTGTTCACGGTGATGCGCGAGACGCCGCGGCATACCTACCAGGTACTCACCAAGCGAGCCGCGCGTTTGGCGAAGGTCGCTCACCACCTCGACTGGCCGGCGAATGTCTGGATCGGCGTGAGCGTTGAGGACGGAACGCAACGAGAGCGGGTCGAGCAACTGCGCGGGGTGCCGGCCGCAGTGCGCTTTATTTCGGCGGAGCCGCTGCTCGGCCCACTGGCTGCGCTCGATCTCGACGGCATCGACTGGCTGATTGCAGGAGGAGAGTCGGGGCGTGGCTGCCGCTCGATGGATCCGGCGTGGGTCCGTGACCTACGGGATCAGTGCACCTCTGCCGGCACCGCCTTCTTCTTCAAGCAGTGGGGCGGGCGCACGCCGAAGGTCGGTGGTCGGCTGCTGGACGGCCGGACCTGGGATGAGATGCCACTGCCCCGCGCGCTCGCGTCGGCCTAGGGTGCCGGGGTCTGGCGATCCCGTCACGGGCGCCAGACAACCTCTTTCCAGAAGTCGCCCGTGCCGGGGCAGCTGATCTGTCCCTGCCGGTACAGCGCCTTGACGGCCTGCCGCACGTGCGGGGCCCATGCCTGTCCGAGCGCCTCACCGTAGACCTCGGGAACGCGATCCACGATCTTGAAAGATGCATGCTGTTCCAGCGTCTTCACGAGGTTCCGCTCGATCGTCCGCGACCAGCGCGGGGCGTTCTCGGCCTTGTACTGCTCGGCATCGAAGACAGGACCGTCGCCGAACAACGTGTCACCTAGGTGATCGCCGCGGCGAAGCTGTTCCCTCACCCACGCCTCCTCCCATTCGACACCGGCCTTACCCAGGGTGTCGGCAAAGTGCCAGGCTCCTTCGCCGTGCCTGGTGAACAGAGTGAGGACGTACTTCGGCGCGAGGCCGGGCCGTGGCCGCACGGGCATGCGCACCGCCTGGTAGTCCGATCCCTCGGTGAGGTTCCGGGCGTACCTGTCCGCGACCCGCAGTGCGACGTCGGTCGCACGCTCGTCGTCCTGCGCGTCCGACACCTTGGCGAAATAGTCGCGCCACCATGCCCCACCGAGGAACCGGTCCAGTCGAGCGGCGGCTTTCTGTTCGCTCCCCGACAGGCCGCCGGGGCGCTGGCCGGCGACGTGGACGGCGCGGCCCATCCGGGCCACGGTGGAGACGCTGAAGTGCAGCAACACCTCGGTGGGTGGCCAACTGGGCCGACCGAGCAGCCGGGCGCGGATCAGGTCGAAGTCGAGGGCCGGGCCGAACGGATCGAGGAAGGCGAACAGCGAGGAGCCCTTGGCCCGAGCCAACAACTCGGGGAGGTGCTGGTCGAGGCTGCCCTGGCGCAATTCACGTTGGACCGGGCCGCCCTTCTCGCGGAGGACCTGTTCCAGGTTCGCGTAGCTGTCCGGATCCTGTTCAACGAAGAACGCCAGCACGTCGCGGAAGCCCTGAACGAACTCGGCGCACCGGGACAGGAGCAGCGGTGAACCCGGCTCCCCGCCGTCGTACTCGCCCCGTCCGGCGTAACCGTCCAGGAAGACGATCGGGTTGCCCTGACCCGTCTTGGACGCGAACACCACCGGATAGCGCTTGAGGATGCCGTGCTTGAGCACGGCGGCTGCCTTCTTGGAGCGGAAGAATTCGTCGTTCGCGGGCAAGAGTCCTCCCCACATCATTCACTTTTCGTGATGCGAAGATAGCCCTCCGTAACGGTCGGTGCTGGCCGCAGTTCGGCTGCTGGTTGGTGCTCGAACCGCCGGGGGGTGCTCGGTGAGCAGCGGTGATGCCCTTCGTGCGGAGGTGCGAAGGGGGCAGGGGAGTCCATGATCTGACAACAATCGCACCCAAAGCTGAGGTCGGTCGCGCGCTCGGCCCGGCCGGTGTCGGCTCAGTGCCTTGTTGCGCCGGCTGCTGGCGCTCGGGGCTGCCGCCAGCACCATCCGGGGCGGCCCCTCGCTCTGGTGCCTACAAACTTGATGGCGAGAATGGATCGGTCCGCGCTCGGTCCGCGTCACGGCAGGGCGGCACGGGGGCTGGCCCGGCGTGGCGGTGTGGACCGGCGGGCGGGTGCGTGGGTGTAGCGGTGTGGGCCAGCGTGGCGGTACTGGTGGCCTGTGCGCGGGCCGGCTTGGCGTCGGCGGGACTCGCGGCCTGGTGTCGGTTTATGTGTGATGGGCGTGAGTCGTCTACGCCATCAAGTTTCTAGGGAGTCGAAGGCTATCGGGCCGGAGGCTTGGCGACATAGGTGCCGCGGCCGGGCTGGCCGGTGATCAGCTCGCGATCGTGCAGCAGGGGCATCGCGCGGTAGGCCGTGTTGATGTGAGGTCGTTGGCGATCCGGCGGAATGGAGCTTCGGCTGTGGGCATGGTGAGGACTCCGGTTGGTTCGGCAAATCACGGGAGTCGGGCCCGGAATGGGCTCCGAGGTCGTGCCGCCGCTCTGGGCTGCGGTCTCGGGGCCGGCGACCCACCCGCGTCCCCTATCCGTGGGTGGGTCGCCTCCATGGCTGGTGAGGAGGCCCTGTGGAGAACGCGCGAATCGAGCGGGCGGTCAGGAGTTGGCTCGCGTTGGGGGCGTCCCGGTGAGCCGGGAGCGGTTCGTCGTGCACCTGCCGGTGCTCGCGGCCGACCTCGACCGCGCGTGCGGTCTCACCCGGGCGATCTGCCGTGTGCTCGGGTTCCTGACCGAGGTGGAGCGGGCCGGGACAACCGTGTCGAGGGAGGATGGGCAGTCCGTACGCCACTGGGTCTGGTGCGACCGGTTGCTCGACGGTGGGCGGCGTTGCCGGCGGGCGGCGGAGCACGACGGCGAGTGCGGGCCGGGGGTCCCTGGCCGATCGTGACGACCATTCGCGATCGGTAAAGCCTTCATAGAAACGGACATTTGCCCCAATACTGACTTCGCCGCCTGCGGCAAGGGCAGGCGCTGTACGGGGGTTGTGAATGTCCATTTCTAAGATGACACGAGCGCGGCGCCGGTGGTGCGCGGCCGCCGCCCTGACCCTGGTGGGCGGCCTGCTGCCGCTCGTCGGCCCGCAGGCGGCGACGCCGGCCCGGGCCGCCGACGCCACCCACGCGACGCTCGTCGTCAACAAGGGCGGTGACCGCACCGGCGAACAGACCGTCGGGCCGCTGGCCGGCGCCACCTTCGACTTCTACGCGGGCGTCAGCGGGACGCGGCCCGTACCGGGCGCCACCCCGGACGCGTCCTGCACCACCGACGCCACCGGCAGGTGTGCCGTCGACGTGCCGGGACGCACCGGCACGAACCAGGGCTACTGGATCATCGAGCGCGGCGCGCCCAGCGGCTGGCGCGTCGTCGACAGCCTGGTCACCGGCAACGGCGGCAGCGCGCCCTACCAGTCCACGCCGTACAACGGGGTGTTCACCGGGGCGGTGGCCAACAACCGGACGTACACCTTCCCGGCGGTGACCACCGGGAACACGAATCGGACCGCGCGCGGCGCGGTCTGGGCCGACGAGCGGGACAACCCGGAGCTGCCCGCCTCGTGCGGTCTGCGCGTCGCGTTGCTGATCGACGTGTCCGGGTCGATCCGGCCGGACCTGCCGGTGGTGAAGAACGCCGCCAACGGCTTCGTCGACGCGTTGACCGGCACCCCGTCGGAGATCGGGCTCTACACGTTCGCCACGAACGCCAGCGCGGTGCTGAACCCGGTCCCGGTCTCCGACCAGAGCGGCGCGAACACGGTCAAGGCGGCGATCAACGGCCTCACCGCCAGCGGCTCCACCAACTGGGACCAGGGCCTGTGGCAGATCGCCGCCGCGCCCTACGACTACGACGCGGTGATCGTCCTGACCGACGGCAACCCCACCGTGTACGGCCCGCCGCCCGCCCAGGGATCCGGCAGCTTCACCAGGTTCGTGGAGGTGGAGAACGGCATCTTCTCCGCCAACGCGGTCAAGGCCAAGGGCACCCGCGTGGTCGCGGTCGGCGTGGGGGCGGGCGTCTCCGGCGCACCGGACAACCTGATCGCCATCTCCGGCCCGGCGGCCGACTCGGACTACTACCAGACCGACTACGACCAGCTCGCCGCCGTCTTCCGGGAACTCGCCCTGGAGAACTGCCGGGCCACCGTCAGCGTGGTCAAGATGGTGATCCCGCCCGGCGGCGGCGACCCGCTGCCGACCGGCGGTTGGACGATCTCGTCCAGCAGCACCGGCGTGACCCCGCCGAGCGCCGTCACCGAAACGTCCACCGGCGCGGTGAACCTCGCCGTCGACCTCGGCGGTCAGCCGAGCCGGGCGGTGGCGATCGCGGAGACGCCGCAGGCCGGGTACGCCCTGGTCCAGCAGGACGGGCTCAACGCCACCTGCACGGCCGGTGGCCAACCGGTGCTGGTGGCCAACATCGGCGCCGCCGGGTTCAGCGTGGACGCGCTCGCCAACGACGCGGTGACCTGCGTGATGATCAACCAGGCCGAGCCCGAGCCGGCCTCGGTGGTGGTGAACAAGACCTGGGTGGTCAACGGACAGACCGTTCCGGACCCGCAGCAGGACGCCTCCATCCAGGCCGGGCTGCTGCTGCCCGGCGTCGACCAGCCGGCCTGGGGCGTGGAGTACCACACCTTCCAGGCGGGGCAGTCGATAGTCGTCGACGAGGAGATCACCGCGTTGCCGCCCGGGTGCAGCAACACGGCCAGCGGCGACCTCGGTGAGCAGACACTCGCCGCCGGCACCAACACCTACCAGGTCACCAACACGGTGACCTGCGAGACGCGGCTGATCCTGGCCAAGTCCGTGCAGAACCCGTACGGCCCACCGGCGCCGCCGGCGACGGCCTGGGACCTGACCGCGTACGGGCCGAACGGGTTCACCGTGAAGAGCGGCGACCCGGCCCGACCGGTCGTCGCGGAAGCGATCTACTCCCTCGGGGAGAGCACCGTCCCCGGCTTCACCCAGACCGTCGTGCCGGGCGCGACAATCGTGCCGCCGGCCACCGGTAGCTGGAGCTGCGGCGTCCGGGACCGTACCGGGCCGGGGGTCAACCCGGAATTCGGCGGCGAGAACGGCCAGGTGGCCGTGCAGATCGGCCAGACCGTCGTCTGCATCGCGGTCAACCAGGCGCAGCCGGCGCTGTTGACGCTTGTCAAGGAGGTGCGCAACACCCACGGCGGCACCGCCGTGCCCACCGACTGGGTGCTCGACGCCACCCCGCCGGCCGGTTCCGCCACGCCTGTCACCGGTCGCAGCGGGGAACCCGCGGTGACGAAGGCGACGGTGAACCCGAACCTGGCCTACACGCTCGCCGAGAGCGACGGCCCGGCCGGATACGAGCAGGTCGGCGCGCCCACCTGCGTGCTCACCGGCACGTCCACCCCGGTCGAGACGCCGGACAACGTGCTGACGCCGACGTTCGGGCAGGACATCACCTGCACGTTCGTCAACGCCGACGTGGCGCCCCCGCCGCCGACCACCGGCCGGGTCACCCTGGTCAAGGAGGTGCGGAACACCTACGGCGGCACCGCCGTGCCGACCGACTGGGTGCTGAGCGCCACCCCGCCGCAGGGATCCGGGGCGAACCCGGTCAGCGGGCGCAGCGGTGAGCCGGCGGTGACCGACGCCGAGGTGACGGCCGGCGTGCCGTACGGGCTCAGCGAGAGCGGCGGCCCGTCCGGGTACGAGCTGACCGAGCTGCGCTGCGTCTTCAACGACACCGGCGAGCCGGCGCCCACCCCGGGCAACGTGCTCACCCCGGCCGCGGGGCGCGCGTACACCTGCACCTGGCGCAACGGGCAGCTCGACCCGAACGGGGCGCACCTGACCCTGGTCAAGAAGGTCTGGGGCAAGGCCGCCCCGACCGACTGGACGCTCACCGCGGCGCCGGCGAACGCGGCGACGCCGATCAGCGGCCCGTCCGGCAGCCCGCAGGTGACAGCGGTGCCGGTGCAGGCCGGCGTCGGCTACCGGCTCGGCGAGTCGGGCGGCCCGAAGGGCTACCAGCAGGTCGGACCGCCGGAGTGCGTGCTCACCGGCACCGACACCCGGGTGTCGGTGGTCGACGCGGTGGTCACCCCGGCGCGGGGGCAGGACATCACCTGCACCTTCACCAACCGGATGGCGGAGAAGCCGTTCCCGCCGTTCCATCCCGGCAAGCACCTGCCGGTCACCGGCCTGAAGTTGACCGGGCTGATCGGTGGCGGCGCGCTGGCGATGACCGCCGGCGTGGTGCTGACCGTGCTCGGCTGGCGGCGACGCCGGACGACGTGAGGGACAACTGTCGGCCGGTGACCGGCTGACCGGGGGCGGCCCGGCGGGACTTCCCGCCGGGCCGCCGCGCGTCGGCGTCCGCGATGGTCCGGGTCGACATTGCGGCCGGGCTCCGCGTGGGGGGCCCGGCCATTCCGGGTCGGTGGGGTTACGAGGTGGTGTCCCACGTTGTAACGTGCGGCCATCCCGCTCCGGAGACTTGTGTGCGCCGACCACATAGCCCGTGGGTGACGTCACTTCTAGCGTGAGCCGACAACTGACATTCCCCTGTCCTCACCTGGAGTCGCAATGACGATCCGGCACACGCGACGGGTGTTCCTTTCCGCCGCCACGATGATGGCGGCCGCGCTGGCCGCCACGGCCTGTGGCAGCCCGCAGGACACCGCCTCCGGCGGCGGCGACGCCGCGCCGGTCAAGGTCGGTCTGGTCTACTCCCAGTCCGGGCCGCTGGCCAGCTACGGCAAGCAGTACATCGAAGGGTTCAAGGCCGGCCTCGACTTCGCCACCAAGGGCACCGGCAAGGTCGGTGACCGGAAGATCGAGGTGACCGAGGCCGACGACGCGGGCGACCCGGCCAAGGCGGTGTCCGCCGCCAAGGACCTGATCGGCAAGGGCACGAAGATCATCGCGGGGTCCACCTCCTCCGGGGTGGCGCTCCAGGTGGCCCCGATCGCCGCGCAGAACAAGGTGCTGTTCGTCTCCGGTCCGGCCGCCACCGACGCGGTGACCGGCGCGAACAAGTACACCTTCCGCTCCGGCCGGCAGTCCTGGCAGGACGTGGTGACCGCCAAGTCGTTCATCGGCGACGCAGCAGGCAAGAAGGTCGTCGTCTTCGCCCAGGACGGCGCGTTCGGCGACGCCAACGAGGCCGCCGTCAAGGCCGTGATCGGCGGTGCCGGCGCGAGCGTGAGCAGCGTCCGCGCGCCGGCCAGCGCCACCGAGTTCACCCCGTTCGCCAGCCAGATCAAGGCCGCCAAGCCGGACCTGCTCTTCGTCGCCTGGGCCGGCACCACGGCCGGCGCCATGTGGCAGACGCTCGACCAGCAGGGCGTGCTCGCCGCCACCACTGTCGTCACCGGCCTGGACATCCGCGCCTCCTGGCCGACGTTCGGCGCGGCCGGCAGCAAGATCTCCTTCCTGTCGCACTACTTCGACGGCGCCAGCGACACCGAGGCGGCCAAGGCCGCCAAGGCGAAGATCCCCGGCGGCACGCTCGACTTGTTCCACCCGGACGGCTTCGCCGCCGCGCAGATGGTCGTGCGCGCGGTGCAGGAGGGCGGCGACGACGTGGACAAGATGGTGAAGGCGCTGGAGGGCTGGGAGTTCGAGGGCGTCAAGGGCACCATGAAGATCCGCGCCGAGGACCACGCGCTGCTCCAGCCGATGTACCAGGCCAAGCTGACCGGCAGCGGCACCACGTTCACGGCGACCGCGCAGAAGACGCTGACCGGTGACGAGAGCGCGCCGCCTGTCGCGCAGATGAAGGGCTGAGGACGTGCTCGCCACCCGCGGTCTGACCTGGCGGATCGGTGAGGTCGCCATCGTCGACTCCGTCTACCTCGACCTTCAGCCAGGGGAGTTCCTCGGCGTGATCGGGCCCAACGGCGCCGGCAAGACCTCCCTGTTCAACCTGATCACCGGCCTGCGCCGGCCCACCGAGGGCAGGGTCCTGGTGGACGGGTCGGACGTCACCACGCTGCCCCCGCACCGGCGGGCCCGGCTCGGCCTGGGGCGTACCTTCCAGGCGTCCTCGGTCTTCGGTTCGCTGACGGTGCGGGAGAACGTCCGGCTCGCCGTACAGGCACACCGGGGTGGCTCGATGAAGCTGTGGCGGCGGGCGGCGGCCGACCGGGAGGTGGCCGCCGCCGCCGACGCGGCGCTCGACCGGGTCGGCCTGCACCACCGGGGTACGGCGCTGGCCGGCACGCTCGCCCACGGCGAGAAACGCAAGCTGGAGATCGCCCTGCTGCTCGCCGGGGAACCCCGGGTGATGCTGCTGGACGAGCCGATGGCCGGGGTGAGCGCCGAGGACGTGCCCGAACTGGTCCGCGTGATCAAGTCGCTGACCGGGGAGAGCGGCCGGGCGGTGCTCATGGTGGAGCACCACATGGACGTGATCCTGGAGTTGGCCGACCGGATCGCCGTGATGCACCACGGCGCGCTGCTGGCCTGCGACACCCCGGACACGGTGATGGCCAACGCCACCGTGCAGGAGGCGTACCTGGGGGAATCCCTATGAATGAGCCTGTGCTGTCGGTGGAGGACCTGTCCGTGCGGATCGCCGGGCTGCACATCCTCCAGGGCGTGTCGTTCGAGGTGGCGCCGACCGGCGTCACCGTGCTGCTCGGGCGCAACGGCGTCGGCAAGACCACCACGTTGCGGGCGATCGTCGGGCTCACGCCGCGCGGCGGCGAGGTGCGCGGCACCGTGCGGATGGGCGCGCGGAGCCTGCTCGCCCGCCCCACCCACCGGCTGGTCCGCGGCGGCCTCGGCTACGTGCCGGAGGACCGCTGCGTCTTCGCCGGGCTCACCGTCGCGGAGAACCTGCGACTGGCCGAACGGCGGGGCACGACCCCGGCGTACGACAAGGTCTTCGCGCTCTTCCCGGAGCTGGACCGGCGCGGACGGCAACGGGCCGGCTCGCTTTCCGGCGGGCAGCAGCAGATGCTCGCCATCGGCCGGGTGCTGCTCAACGACAACCGGCTGCTGCTGGTCGACGAGCCGACCAAGGGGTTGGCGCCGAAGGTGGTGACCGAGGTGGCCGAGGTGCTGGAACGGGTCGCGGAATCCGTGCCGGTGCTGCTCGTCGAGCAGAACCTGGCGGTGGTGCGGCGGCTGGCGTCCGACGCGGTGGTGCTCTCCGCCGGCCGGGTCGCCTGGACCGGCGACGCCCGCGAGCTGCTGCTGGAGACCGCGCTGACCAAGTCGCTGCTCGGTGTGGGCGCCGGTTCCGGGGAGGTGCACGCCTGATGGACACGGTGGTCCTGCTGACGTTGACCGGGCTGGGCCTGGCGGCGCTCTACTTCCTCGTCGCCTCCGGCCTGTCCCTGGTCTTCGGCCTCGCCGACGTGCTCAACTTCGCGCACGGCCTGTTCCTCGGCGTCGGCGCGTACGCGACCTGGTGGGCGGCGGGCAACCTGCCCGGCGCCGGGCCGGACGGCGTCGGCTTCGTGGTGGCGGTGCTCTTCGGGGTGCTGGCCGGCTCGCTGGTCGCGGTGCTCGTCGAGCTGGTGCTGATCCGGCCGCTCTACTCCCGCACCATCGAACAGGTGCTGGTCACCGTCGGCCTGTCGCTGGCCGGGGTGGCGTTGCTCCAGGCCACCTGGGGCGCGGACCCGCGGACGTTCCCGCGCCCGGACTGGAGCCGCGAGGTGACAGCGGTGTTCGGCGCGCAGGTGCCGAACGCCGGGCTGCTGCTGATCGTCGCGGCGGTGGTGGTGCTCGGCGCGCTGCTGGCGTTCCTGCGCTGGACCCGGTACGGCCTGATCATCCGGGCCGGGGTGGAGAACCGGGAGATGGTGACCGCGCTCGGCATCGACGTCCGCAAGGCGTTCACGCTCGTCTTCGCGATCGGCGGGGCCGCCGCCGCGCTGGCCGGTGCGCTCGGCGGCGTCTACTTCGGCACCGTCTCACCGGGCCAGGGCGGCTCGCTGCTGATCTTCGCCTTCATCGTGGTGGTGATCGGCGGGATGGGCTCGGTGGTCGGCTCCGCGTACGCGGCGGTCGCGGTGGGGCTGCTGCAACAGTTCGTCAACTACTACGGCACGTCCGGGCTGGGTGACCTCTGCGTGGTCGGTCTGCTCGCCGTGGTGCTGCTGCTGCGCCCGCAGGGCCTGGCCGGAAAGGTGGCTCACGCATGACCAACTCGGTGGTCGACGCGCCCCCGGCGCAGGTGCCCGACGAACTGACCCCCGGGCGTCCCCGCTGGCACGGCCTCCGCCCGTACCTGCCGTTGGTGGCCCTGGTGGTGGCGGCCGTGCTGCCGTACTCGACGCTGAACCTGCCGGGGATCTTCGAGGGACCGCTGAACTCGCCCGGCACGTTGCAACTGCTCGCCATCTGCCTGGTCTTCGGCGGTCTCGCCGCCGGCTACGACCTGTTGTTCGGGCGCACCGGCATGCTCTCCTTCGGGCACGCGCTCTATTTCGCCGCCGGCGTCTACGGCACCGACGTGCTTGTCACCAAGGCCGGGCTGCCGCTGTGGCAGGCCGCGGTGCTGACCGTGCTCGGCGGCACCACGCTCGCCGCGCTGCTCGGCGCGGTGGCGCTGCGCACCGTGGGCATCGCGTTCGCCATGGTGACGCTGGCGTTCGCGCAGGTCGGGGCGATCCTCGTGGCCCGGGACTTCGGCGGGTTGACCGGCGGCGAGGAGGGGTTGCCGCTTGACGTGTCCGGGCTGCCGGCCGCGCTTGTCGGCGTCACCAACACGGTAAACCTCTACTGGCTGGCGTTGGCCTACCTGGCGCTTGTGGTCCTGGTGGTGCACCGGGTCAGCGGTTCGCCGACCGGGCGGGTGCTGGCCGGGCTCCGCGACGACGAGCGGCGGATCGGGGTGCTCGGGCTCGACCCGTACCGGTTCAAGCTCGTCGCGTTCACCCTGGCCGGCGGCCTGGCGAGCGCCGGCGGCGTGGTCTACGTGCTGATCGTGGGCGGCGCCAGCCCGCACATCACGAGCAGTGAGCTGACCCTGTCGCTGCTGGTCATGGTGGTGCTCGGCGGCCCGGGCACCCGGTGGGGCCCGGTGCTGGGCGGCATCCTCTACATGTACCTGGACCACCGCCTGACGGCGTTCGGCAGCAGCGACGCGGTGAACAGTCTCCCCGCGTTCCTCAGCCACCCGCTGAGTCAGCCCCTCTTCGTCCTGGGCACCGTCTTCATCCTGGCCGTCTACTTCTTCCCCGGCGGCCTGGCCAGCCTCCGCTCCCGCCTGACCCCCCTCCGCGCCGCCCTCCGCCCCCGCCGCTGAACCCGGCCCCCGGCCGTCTCCGGCCACCGCTCCGTTGATCAAGGAGTTCGTGTCGGGCTCACCGGCCTAAAATGACGCGAACTCCTTGATCGACGAGGTCGGGGTAGGACCGGGGGGAGGAACGGTGACGGAGGAGCGGCAACGGCTGGCGGTGGTCAGCGGGGGTGGGACCGGGATCGGGGCCGCGGTGGCGCGGGGGCTCGTGGCGGACGGGTTCGACGTGCTGGTCGTGGGGCGGCGGGGGGACGTGCTCGCGGCGGCCGCCCGGGACATCACCGCCGAGAGTGGACGGGCGGACGCCGTCGTGCCGGTGGTCGCGGACCTGACCGATCCGGGGCAGGTGTCGGCGGTCGCCGACGCGGTCGGGGAGCGGACCGTGGACGCGATCGTCAACAACGCCGGGGGCTACCTCGGCGGGCCGACCGGCACCCTCGACGAGGTGGCCGCCTGGTGGCGCGCCAACCTCGACGCCAACGTGCTCACCGCGGTCCTGCTCACCGAGGCGCTGCTACCCGCGCTGCGCCGCCCCGGCGGGCGGGTGGTCCTGCTCAGCTCGATCGCCGCCCAGCGCGGCGGGGGCGGGCCCTACTCGGCGGCCAAGGCGGCGCTGCACGGCTGGGCGTACGACCTGGCCGGGCAGCTCGGCCCGGACCGGATCACGGTCAACGTGGTCAGCCCCGGTTACGTCGCCGAGACCGAGTTCTTCGGCGACCGGATGACGCCGGAGGGCCACGCCAAGCGGGTGGCGGCCACCCTGGTCGGTCGGGCCGGCGTGCCGGACGACATCGCCGCCGCGGTGCGCTACCTGGTCGGCCCGTCGGCCGGCTACGTCACCGGTCAGGTTCTCGGCGTCAACGGCGGCTCCGTCCTCGGCCGCTGACGCGACGGGCGGCGGCCCCCCGTGTGGCCGCCGCCCGTCGAAGCGCGTCGCGGGTCAGCCGTTGAGCATCTCGTACGCCGAGGACGGTGCCTTCTGCACCTGGTCACCGGTGGGCGCGGCGATCTTCGGCGCCTTGCCGTAGTCGTAGTACTTGATGATCATCTTCATCGCCTTCTGCTTGCCGGCCGCCGGCACGTCAAGGGTCAGCGAGGCCAGGTTGCCGTCCGGGCCGACCACGGCGGTGAACGGCACCTTCTTGCCCGCCTCGGCCAGCGCCTTCAGGTCCACGTTCTCGAACGTGGACTGCACGTCGGCGTTGTCGGTCAGGTCCGCCAGCCCGGTGTACGTACCGTTGCCCTTGTCCGTCACCGTGTCCGAGGTGCGGATGACCGCGGCCGCGTTGCCCGGATCGGCGCCCTGGTAGGCCGGGATGCTGGCCTCGTCCGTGAGCTTGTCCCGGTCCATCGCCATCCAGCGCTTCGGCAGCTCGAGCATCTCGTGCAGGCCGGGCAGGCCGGTCAGCTTGACCCGCATCCACAGATCCTTGTCGATCCAGCGGAACGTCATGGCCATGGTGAACTTCGGGTCGTCGTTCTGCTGCTTGAGGGCGAGATCCATCGCCTCGGCGGTCGGGTCCAGCACGCCTGTGTACTTGTCGGCGCCGTCCTGGAGCAGGAACCGGAAGCCCGGGTCCTGCTCCGTCGGCACGGCGGCCAGCAGGGCGGCCTTCGGGTCGGCCGACGGCGTCGGCGCGGGCCCGGCGCCCTCGGAGGCGTCCCCGGCGCCGCACCCGGCGGCCAGGGCGGTGCTGGTCAGCACGGCGGCCGCGCGGAGCACGATCCGCCGGACGGTGACGGCGGTGCCGTTTCGCTGCGTCATCTTGTTCGACTCGCTTTCCCAGATCGGTTGTCGCCGCGGAAGCATCGCAGACCACCACCGCCGTGCCGCTGCCGATATGCTGCCGTCCGACTGCCGTCGGCCACGGCGGTCGACGGTCGGGGGTACGGGGGCGGAAACTCGCATGTCAGAGGCGCTGCGCTTCGAGCTCCTCGGTCCACAGCGGGCCTGGCACGCCGACCGTCCGATCGACCTGGGCCCGGCCAAACAGCGCGCCGTGCTGGCCGTGCTGCTGCTCTCCGCCGGCCGTCCGGTCCGCACCGGCCAGATCGTCGAGGCGGTGTGGCCGGAGGAGGCACCGGTCAACGGCGCCAACGTGGTGCAGAAGCACGTCGCCGGCCTGCGCCGGGTGCTGGAGCCCGACCGGTCACCGCGTACCCCGGCCCGGGTGCTCACCCTGACCGACGCCGGTTACGTGCTGCGGGTGACGCCCGAGGCGGTCGACGCGGCGCGCTTCGAGCGCGGCGTCCAGCGCGCCCGGCAGGCGCAGGCCGCCGGGCGTACGGCGGAGGCGCTGACCGATCTGGACGCCGCGCTGGAGCTGTGGCAGGGCGAGCCGTTCACCGGCTTCACCGGCCCCTGGTTCGACGCCGCCCGGCACCGGCTGGTCGAGCTGCGGGCGGTCGCGTTGGAGACGCGTACCGAGCTGGAACTGGCCGCCGGCCGGCACGACGAGGCGGTCGGCCGGCTGGTCGAGCTGACCGCCGAGTTCCCGGTCCGGGAGCGGCTGCGTCTCCAGCTCATGCTGGCGCTGCACCGCAGCGGCCGGCAGGCCGAGGCGCTGGCCGCCTACCGGGACTTCGCCGCGCTGCTGCGCGACGACTACGGCATCGAGCCCGGCGAGCCCCTCCAGGACCTGCACCGGCGCATCCTCCGCTCCGACCCGGGCCTGCTGCCGCCCCCGCGCGCGGCGGCCGAGCCGGGTGCCCCCGTCGCGCCGACGCGCGGCGGCACGGACCGGGACGCGTCGCCCCCGCCGGTCCCGAGCCACCCGGCCCCGAGCCACCCGACCACGCCGGCCGACTCCGCGATCCCGGTCCTGTCCGCGACGCCGATCGGCCCGGCCCCGCCGGGCAGCCCGGTCCACCCGCTCAGCCCGGCCCAGCCCGCCGGCCCGGTGCACCTCGCGCCGGCGTACCCCGGCTGGCCGTCGGTCGGGCCGCACCGGGACTGGCCGCCGGTCCCGCCGGCCGCCCGCCCGCACCGGGGCGTGCCGGGCTGGATCAGCATCGGCGTCACCGTGCTCGGCGCGCTGGTCGCCGTGTTCTCCTTCGGCCTGCTCACCTGGCTGGTGGTGGGTGGCTACGCGATCTGGCGGCGGAGCTGGGGCAACGCCGTCGCGGCGGGGTACTACCTGATCCTCGGCGTGGCGTTCGTGGTGATCATCGGCTCCAGCGAGACCGAGGAGGTGAGCGATGCCGAAGGGGTCCTGATCTTCTGCTGGCTGATCACCTGGGTGGCCGGCGTGCTGCACGTGGTGCTGCTCAACGGCCGATTCCTCGCCTGGGTCGGCACCTACCGGCGGCGCGGGCCCGCCCCGGCCGGCCGGTTGCGCCGGGAGCACGCCCGCTACCTGCTCTACCACTACCCGACGGCGCGCGGTGAGCTGCGGATCGGCCGCCCCGACCTGCCCCGCGGATACGACGACGGCGGGCTGGTCGACGTCAACTCGGTGGCGGACGAGACGCTTGTCGGGCTGCCCGGTCTCAGCCCGGGTCAGGCGCAGCACCTGGTGCTGGACCGGCGCGTGCGCGGCCCGTACACCTCGATGGAGGAACTGGCGGCGCGGTGCCTGCTGCCGCCCGCGGTGAGCGACCCGCTGCGCGAGGTGCTGCTCTTCCTGCCGCCCGAGCCGCCGCCCGGTCCGCCGGCCACCCCCGCCGCCCCTGGTAGAAATGCCTGATGAGTCAGGACCGGATGGCCGTGCGGGACCGAGCCGAGGCGGTGCTGCGGCGGCTCGCGGGTGACCACGCCCGGCTGCGTGAGGACCAGTGGCGGGCCATCGAGGCGCTCGTGGTCGACCGGCGGCGGGTGCTCTGCGTCCAGCGGACCGGCTGGGGCAAGTCGGCTGTCTACTTCGTGGCCACCGCGCTGCTGCGCGAGCACGGCGAGCACGGGCCCACGGTGATCGTGTCGCCGCTGCTCGCGTTGATGCGCAACCAGGTCGACTCGGCCGCCCGGGCCGGCATTCGGGCCCGCACCATCAACTCGGCGAACCTCGACGAGTGGGACCAGATCACCGCCGAGATCAACGCCGGTGCCGTCGACGTGCTGCTGATCAGCCCGGAGCGGCTGAACAACCCGGACTTCCGGGACGGCGTGCTGCCGAAGCTCGCCGCCACCACCGGGCTGCTGGTGGTGGACGAGGCGCACTGCGTCTCCGACTGGGGACACGACTTCCGCCCCGACTACCGGCGGCTGCGGACGTTCCTGGCGAACCTGCCGGAACGCACGCCGGTGCTCGCCACCACCGCCACCGCCAACGCCCGGGTCACCCGCGACGTGGCGGAGCAGTTGGGGGACGCGCTGGTGCTGCGCGGCACGCTGGACCGGGAGTCGCTGCGCCTCGGTGTCCTGGAGCTGCCCAGCCCGGCGCACCGCCTGGCCTGGCTGGCCGACCACCTGGACCGGCTCCCCGGCTCGGGGATCGTCTACACGCTCACCGTGGCCGCGGCCACCGAGACGGCGGACTTCCTGCGCGGCCGGGGCTGGTCGGTGGCGTCGTACACCGGGCAGGCCGAGGACGCCGACCGTCGGGCCGCCGAACAGGACCTGCTGGACAACAAGATCAAGGCGCTGGTGGCCACAAGCGCCCTCGGCATGGGTTTCGACAAGCCCGACCTCGGCTTCGTGGTGCACCTCGGCGCGCCACCGTCGCCGATCGCCTACTACCAGCAGGTCGGCCGCGCCGGCCGCGCCGTCGACCAGGCCGAGGTGCTGCTCCTGCCGGGCGTCGAGGACGCGGCCATCTGGCGCTACTTCGCCTCGCTCGCGTTCCCGCCCGAGGAACAGGTGCGCGCCGTGCTTGCCGCGCTGGACACCGACCGGCCGATCTCCACCCAGGCCCTCGAACCGGTCGTCGACCTGCGCCGGGCCCGGCTGGAGCTGATGCTCAAGGTGCTCGACGTGGACGGCGCGGTCCGCCGGGTGCGCGGCGGCTGGCTCGCCACCGGTGAGCCGTGGGTCTACGACGAGGCCCGGTTGCGGCGCGTCGCCGACGCGCGCGCCGCCGAGCAGCGGGCCATGCGGGAGTACGCGTCCACCGCCGGCTGCCGGATGCGCTACCTGCGGGAGGGGCTGGACGACACCGGGGCGGCGGACTGCGGCCGGTGCGACAACTGTGCCGGTCCGCTGTTCGACGCCGAGGTGTCCGCCGAGGCGTTGACCGCCGCGCAGACCTTCCTCGGCCGACCTGGCGTGCAGATCGCGCCGAAGAAGCTCTGGCCGACCGGGATGGACGCGGTAGGCGTACCGCTGAAGGGCCGGATCGCCCCGGCGGAGCAGGCGCTGGCCGGGCGGGCCGTGGGCCGCCTCTCCGACCTGGGGTGGGGCGGGCGGTTGCGGAGCCTGGTCGGGCCGGAGTCGCCGGACGGCCCGGTGCCCGACGACGTGGCGGCGGCCGTGGTCGAGGTGCTGAAGGCGTGGGCGCACGGCGACGACAGGTGGCCCCGCCGCCCGGCCGCCGTGGTCGCGGTCGGCTCCCGCACCCGCCCCCGGCTGGTCGGTTCGCTTGCGGAGCGGATCGCCACGGTCGGCCGGCTGCCGCTGCTCGGCACCGTCGTCCCCACCGGCCCGGCCGGCGCCGACGGGCCGCGTGGCAACAGCGCGCAGCGGGTCCGCGCGCTGCACGACGCCTTCCACCTGCCGGACGAGTTGACCGACGCGCTGCCCGCGCTGGACGGGCCGGTGCTGCTCGTCGACGACCTGGTCGACTCCGGCTGGACGATGGCCATGGTGGCGCGCCTGCTGCGCCGCGCCGGCGCGCCGGACGTGCTGCCGCTCGCGCTCGCGACGGTGTAAGGAGGGGCCCCTTGTTAACGGCTCCGGTAGAGAAGGGGACCCCTCTCACACGCCGCCGGGTGCGAGCGGCACCACGGGGCGCGCGGGCGTCGGGGGCGGGCGGTCCGGCCGGCGGTACCGTGGGGCCATGACCGAGCGCCGACCCGTCGTCCAGACGTACACCGTGACCGGGATGACCTGCGAACACTGCGTCCGGGCGGTGACCGGGGAACTGTCCGCCCTGCCGGGCGTCGACGAGGTCCGGATCGACCTGGCGGCCGGCACGGCCACGGTCACCAGCGACGGCCCGCTGCCGGTGGAGTCGGTCCGCGCGGCCGTCGACGAGGCGGGTTACGAACTGGTCGGCGGCGTTGCCTGAGTCGGAGGCGGCGGCGGGACCGGTCGCGGTCGACCGGGAGACGCTGCGGTTGGCCCTGGTCGTCGGCGGCCTGGTGCTGGCCGTGCTGCTCGGCTTCGGGCTCGGCCGGCTCAACCCGCCGGCGAACCCGGCGCGGGCCGGCGCGGCCGCCGCCGGCGCCGCCGACAGCGCCGGCGGCGACCACGCCCACGCGCCCGGGACCGGCGCGCACTCGCACGACGGCGCCACCGTCACCCAGGGCGGAGGCGACGGCGCGACCGGCATGTCGATCAGTTCGGCCGGCTACACGCTCGTCCCGACCGGCCCGGCGCTGACCGCCGGCCGCGCCGGTGAACTGCGGTTCCAGATCCGTGACGACGGGCGGCGGGCGGTCACCCGGTTCGCCGTCGTGCACGACAAGCCGATGCACGTGATCGTGGTGCGCCGCGACCTAACCGGTTACCGGCACCTGCACCCCACGATGTCCGCCGACGGCACCTGGTCGGTGCCGCTGACGCCGTCCGACCCGGGCACCTGGCGGATGTACGCGGACTTCACCGCGGTCGCCGACGACGGCCGGCAGGTCGCCGCCGTGCTCGGCGCCGATCTGTCGGTGCCCGGCGGGTACGCGCCCCGCCCGCTGCCCGCGCCGGCGACGTCGGCCACGGTCGACGGGTTCACCGCCGCGTACACCGGCACGCCCGAGGTGGGCCGCTCGGCGCCGCTGAAGTTCCGGGTCACCGCCCCGGGCGGCGGCGCCGCGCCGCTGGAACCCTACCTGGGGGCGTACGGGCATCTGGTCGCGCTGCGCGAGGGTGATCTCGGGTATCTGCACGTGCACCCGGAGCCGGTGCGCGACGGCGACGCGGTGACGTTCTGGTTGACCGCGCCCGGGCCGGGTCGCTACCGGATGTTCCTGGACTTCCAGGTCGGCGGCGTGGTGCGGACCGCCGCGTTCACCCTGACGGTCGCCTGAACCGGGGCCGGGGGCGGGTGGGTCAGCCGGCCCGGCGGACCGGGCGGCGGGCCAGGTAGCGGAGCAGGTCGCGGATGTGGTGCTTCTCCTCGGCGGGGACGTTCGGGTCGGCGAGCCGATCCAGGATCACCCGCACGTCGGCCTCGACCGGACCGTCCTCGGCGCCCCGGCGACGGGGCACCGACCCGGCGTCGGGCAGGCCCAGGGCCCGGAACGCGGCGGCGACCGGCAGGTCGAGGGCGGCGCAGAAGCCGCGCACCTTGGCGAGTTCGGGGTAGTCCTGCCAGTCGCCGGCCAGCCAGCGGAAGACGGTGGAGCGGCCGACGCCGGTGTGGGTCGCGAGGTCGGTCACCGTCCAGCCGCGCTCCTCGCGCGCGTCGTCGATGGCCCGTCGCACGAAGCGTGCGAAGGCCATCTGCGGTGACACGTCGGCGGAGCCCATTGCGTCCCGAGCCTAGTACGCCCGCGCGACAAAACAACTGACTGATCGGTCGGAAGGTCCCGTGGGTGGGACCCACACCGCGTGAACACTTGCGAACTGTCAACTAAGCTGGACGAAACCCTCGCCGGCACCGAGTTCGAAGGAGCAGCATGGCCGAGCCGGACCGTCCCGTCCCGCACCGCCCGGGCGCGGTGAGCCTCTTCTTCGTGGCCAAGGCCGGTGTCTTCGCGCTCGGCTTCTGGATCTGGCTGCTGGTGCTGGCCGTGCGGGGGGATCCGGCGGAGGGCCTGCACCTGATCGCCGCGACCGGCGCGGTGTGCACCACGCTCGTCGGCGTGGTGCTGGGCGCGCGGATGGCGCTCCAGCGCAACGCCGCCGCCCGGCACGCCGAGCTGAAGCGGCTGCTCGTCGACATCTCCTGGAACGCGTTCGCCGCCGCCGGCAACTCCGACCAGGCGGCGAAGGTGGTGCCGTTCCCGAGCCCGCCGCTGGACACCGAGCGATCCACCAACCGGGGCCCCGGAGAGCGGGTCGCGGCGTTCGACCGGGGCGACCGTAACCGGGGCGAGCGGCGCCGCTAGCGCGTCGTCCGGTCCGCGTCCGCGAGCAGCGTCTCCAGTCGGGGCGTGACGCCCCAGCGGTCCACCAGCTCGCGATATTCGGATCGGTTGCCGTCGGTCGGCGCGCCCGCGGTCCGGCGTGCCCGGATCAGCAGGTTGCGCGGGGTGTGCCGGGAGTCGACGAACTCCACCACCTCGGCGCGGTAGCCGTGCAGCCGAAGCAGCCCGGCGCGCAGCGCGTCGGTGAGCACGTCGGCGAAGCGCTCGCGCAGGATGCCCTGCCGGGTGAGCAGCTCGTCCGGCCCGGCCACCGGGTGGGCCCGCAGTTGCGCGGCCAGGTCGTGGTGGCAGCAGGGGGCGGCGAGCACCCAGCGGGCGCCCCAGCGCACCGCGCGGGCCAGCGCCTCGTCGGTCGCCGTGTCACAGGCGTGCAGCGCCAGCACCAGGTCCGGGGCCGGTTCGACGGGCGCCTCGGCGATGGTGCCGGCCACGAAGCCGACCCGGTCGGCCCAGCCCAGCCGCCCGGCCAGCTCGGTGTTGCGGCGACGCTGGTCCTCCCGGACGTCCACGCCGACGAGCGTCACGTCCAGGCCGCGCCGGCTCAGGTAGCGGTACGCGGCGAACGTGAGGTAGGCGTTCCCGCAGCCCAGGTCCACGACGCGCAGCGGCCCGGCGAGGTCGTCCGGCAGGGTGGCGGCGAGCGCCCGGAGGAACGCGTCGACCTGGCGGCGCTTGGCCGCCGACCCGCCGATCGCGTCGAAGAGCGGGTCGGCGGGGTCGAGCAGCCAGTCCTTCGCCCGGTCGTGCCCGGCCGGCGCGGCGGCGGGGCGGCTGGCCGCGGCCCGGTGCACCTGCGCCTCGCCGGACTTGGTCACCCGGAGCTGGACCGTGGTGTCGGCGGTCTCCACGTGCCAGTTGCCGAACGGCTCGGCGAGCAGTTCGTCGACGGCCGTGCCCGCCTCCGCGCCGGGGGCGACGTTGCGGGTGTGCGGCCGGGCGCCGTCCGAGGTGGCGATCTGGAGGCGGGGTCCGGCCTTCAGGGCGACCGGACGCAGTTCCGCGCGGACCACCGAGGGGCGCTGTCCGCGCCGGCGGCCGGCGGCCACCGCCCGGGTCAGGCCCGGGTCCAGCAGCAGCGCCCGGACCTCCCGCAGCGCCGCGTCCAACGGTTCCGCCATGCCGTACCCCTTTCTGCTGCCCCGGGGCCCGGCCAGGCGGCCGGCCGACCTCGTGATCGGCGCCGTCGGCGTCGGGCAGGGAGCGGCCCCCGGAACTGGTGGGTCCGGGGGCCGTGTGCGTGTGTGGTCAGTCGGTGGTGGTGCTGGCGGCCTCGGCGGCGGGAGCGCCGGAGCTGCCGGCACGGCGACGCCGGCGACGGCGCGGCCTGGCGGAGGTCTCGCCCTCGGCGGTGGCCGCCACGGCCGGTTCGTTGCCGCCCTCGGCGCCGGTCACGCCGGTCGGCTGCTCGCCGGCCACCGTCTCGCCGGCCCGGCGGCGACGCCGGCGGCGCGGGGTACGCGTGCCCTCGTCCGACCCGGCCTCGGTCGCCTCGACCCCGGCGGCGGGTGCGTCACCGGACTCGCCCCCGCGACCGCGCCGGCGGTCCCGGTCGCGGCCCCGGCTGTCGCCGCCCCGGCCCCGGCTGTCGCCGCTGCGACCACGGCTGTCGCCGCGTCGCGACCGGCCGCCGCCCAGGTCCTCCTCGACCTCGGCCGACAGGCCGGCGCGGGTGCGCTCGGCGGTCGGCAGGGTGCCGCTGACGTCCCGGGAGATGTCCAGGTCGGTGTAGAGGTGCGGGGAGGTGTGGTAGGTCTCCGGCGGCTCGGGCATGTCCAGCCCGAGGGTCTTGTCGATGATCCGCCAGCGGGGCACGTCGTCCCAGTCGACGAACGTGACCGCGACACCGGTGGCCCCGGCCCGGCCGGTGCGGCCGATCCGGTGGGTGTAGGTGTCCTGGTCCTCGGGGCAGTCGTAGTTGATCACGTGGGTGACGCCCGTGACGTCGATGCCCCGGGCCGCCACGTCGGTGGCGACGAGCGTGTCGATCTTGCCGGCGCGGAACGCCCGCAGGGCCCGCTCCCGGGCGCCCTGGCCCAGGTCGCCGTGCACCGCCGCGACGGCGAAGCCGCGGAAGTCGAGATCCTCGGCGACCCGGTCGGCGGCCCGCTTGGTGCGGGTGAAGATCATCGTCAGCCCGCGCCCCTCGGCCTGGAGGATCCGCGCCACGATCTCGACCTTGTTCATCGAGTGGGTGCGGTAGGCGAGCTGCTGGGTCTGCGGCGACGGGCCGGTCTCGGCGGTGTGCCCGGCGTGGATCGTCACCGGCCGGCGCAGGAAGCGCCGGGACAGCGCGACGATCGGGTCGGGCATGGTGGCCGAGAAGAGCATCGTCTGCCGGTCCTCCGGCAGCATCGCGAGGATCTTCTCGACGTCGTCGAGGAAGCCCAGGTCGAGCATCCGGTCGGCCTCGTCGAGGACGAGCGCGCGAACCCGGTCGAGCCGCAGGTGCTTCTGCTTCTGCAGGTCGAGCAGGCGGCCGGGCGTGCCGACCAGGATCTCGACGCCCTTGCGCAGCGCCTCGATCTGCGGCTCGTACGCCACGCCGCCGTAGATCGGCAGCACCCGGACGCCCCGGGTGCGGCCCGCGGCGTCGAGGTCCTTGGCGACCTGGATGCCCAGCTCGCGGGTGGGAACGACGACAAGCGCCTGGGGGACGCCGTCGCTTCCCTCGGACGGGGCGAAGACGCGCTCGAGCAGCGGGATGCCGAAGCCGAGCGTCTTGCCGGTGCCGGTCGGGGCCTGGCCGATCAGGTCGACGCCGCGCAGCCCGATCGGCAGCGCGTATTCCTGGATGGCGAAGGCGCGGGTGATGCCCGCGGCGGCGAGCGCCTCGACGGTCTCCTGACGGGCGCCGAGCGCGGCGAACGTGGGTGCCTCCGGCGGGACCGGAGCTGTGGGGGCCAGTGGCTGGCCGCTGGTCTGCTCACTCATGTGGATGTGGGGGTGCCCTCTCGTGGTGCGCCCCTCATGTCCTCAGGGCGCGAACGGTTTGGCGCGGGCCACGCGATCGGCGGCGGTTTCGCCGAGCCGGACCGGGCCGCACGCGCTCCGGGGGACCGGCGCTGATCAGCGAAGCTGACCTGTTCGGTGCCCACGGCAACTGTCTCATCCTACCTGAACAGCCTCTCAGCCGTCCCGATTCCGGGTGGCGGCCGCGCATCCAGGGGTGCTTCGTGTGACCTGGACCACACTGTGCGCGGGCGGTAGCCTGCGCTCGTGTCCGCCCCCGACCCCGCCGCCGCCGACCTGTTCGGCCTCGTCGCGTACGGCGAACTGCTCGCCTTCGACAGGCTCGCCGCCGACGCCCGGCTCGCCCCCGACCTGCGTCGCCGGGCGGCGCTCAGCGAGATGGCCGCGGCCGAGATCGCGCACTACCGGTGGCTCGCCGACCGCCTCGGCGCGCTCGGCGTGGCCCCCGAGGAGGCGATGGCCCCCTACGTCGAGGCGTTACGGGCGTACCACGACTCGACCGAGCCGAGGGACTGGGCCGAGGCGGTGACCAAGGCGTACGTGGGCGACGCGATCACCGACGACTTCCTGCGCCGGATCGCCGACGGTCTGACCGGGCCGGACCGGGCGCTGCTGCTCGACGTCCTGCACGACTCCCGGTACGTCGAGTTCGCCGCGACCGAGATCCGGGCCGCGATCGAGGCCGACCCGAGCACGGCCGGCCGGCTGTCGATGTGGGCGCGACGGCTGCTCGGCGAGGCGCTCTCGCAGGCGGGCCGGGTCGCCGCCGCGGACCGGGGCGCGCTCGTCGCGTTGACCGGCCGGGCCGGGGTGGACGTGCCGGCGCTGCTGCGCGAGCTGACCGAGGCGCACGCCGCGCGGATGTCGGCAGCCGGCCTGAACAACTGAACCGGCCCGGACGGCTGAGTCGCCGCGGCGGGTCACCCCGCCACGGCGACCGGTGCGACGCGGATCAGCGGACGGTGAACCCGACGGCGCGGGGCGACGCCTCCGCGATCTCGACGTAGGCGACCTTGCCGACCGGCACGATGACCCGCCGGCCCTTCTCGTCGGTCAGGGAGAGCGTGCCCTCGCTCTTGGCGAAGGCGTCGGTCACGATCTGCTCGATCTCGGCCGGCGACTGCGCGCTCTCCAGGACCAGCTCCCGCGGCGCGTACTGCACGCCGATCTTGACCTCCACTGTGCCTCCTCAACTGGGGCGAAAAAGCCACCGTGGGAAGGCTATCCGATCAGGCGGCGCGATGTTCAGGCTGACTCACCTTGCAGCGGGAAGCTGGCGATGCCGCGCCAGGACAGCGCCGCCACCAGCGCCTCCGCCTCGGGCTTGGCCACCTGCCGGCCGCCGGCCAGCCAGAACTGGGCGGCCGTCTCGGCGGCGCCGACCAGCCCGGACGCGAGCAGCTCGGCGTGCGCCCGGCTGGAGCCGGTGTCCGAGATGATGGTGTCGGTGATCGCGGCGATGCAGCCCTGCTCGACCCGCTCCACCCGCTGCCGCACGGCCGGGTCGTTGCGCAGGTCGGACTCGAAGACCAGCCGGAACGCCTCGCTCTCGTGGTCGACGAAGTCGAAGTAGGCCCGGACCGCCGCGCCGACCCGCTCCTTGTTGTCCTGCGTGCCGCGCATCGCGTCGTGCACCTTGGCGACGATGGCGTCACAGTGCGTGTCCAACAGCGCCAGGTAGAGCTCCATCTTCCCGGGGAAGTGTTGGTAGAGAACCGGCTTGGAGACGCCGGCCCGCTCGGCGATGTCGTCCATCGCCGCGGCGTGGTAGCCGTGCGCGACGAACACCTCCTGGGCAGCGGCGAGCAGCTGCTTACGGCGCGCCGAGCGGGGCAGGCGGGTGGGCCGGCCGGCGGTCTGAGCACCGTTCCCCACTGCGGTCATGGGAACCTCCGAGAATCTGCGTCGAGCCGGCACGTATCACCCGAACCGGGCCGGGTTCGTGAACCCGTCGCGGAATTGGCCCGCCGCTGTAACTTATCGCCACTGTCACCACACGGTAGCCTCAGCGGGGGCGACCAAGGAGCGCGCGGTGAGTGAAACAGGGCAACCCGGAGCCGCCACCCCGGGAGAGTACGGCGACGGGACGGGTCAGCAGGACGACCCGGCCCGCACCGGCGGCGGATGGGCGCCCCCGGCGAACGGCTGGTCCCGAGGCGCCCCGGCGCCCGGTGGCTGGCCCTACGGCGACCTGGGCGGTGGCTGGGCCGCCTCCTCGCCCCGACACGGCGACCTGCCGGCCCCGCTGCCCGGTCACCCGGCCGAGGAGTCGCCGCCCCCCGTCAACGGCCGCCACGTCAACGGCGTGCGTCACGCCGGGGAGGAGTCGCCCGTGACCCGCCAGGCGCCGGTGAGTGCCCCGCCCGTGGGCGAGCCGCCCCGGGAGACCGACGGCGACCGGCTGGCCGTGCCGGCCCCGCGGCCCGCGCCCGCGATCGAACAGCAGCCCACCGCCGACGCCGCCGGTTCCCGGCACGCCTCGGACGACACCGCCGCCGGGCGGATCCCCCGCTGGGCGGAGAGCGGGCCGACCTCCGCGCCCCCCGCGCTCCAGGTGCCGCCGGTCGGCGCCGCCGCCTCCGGTTTCGAGGTGCCGCCGGGCTTCCACGCGCCGACCGTCGACCCCGCCGCGCCGTCGCCGCACCGGGGCTGGGCCGACCGGAGTGAGCCGGCCGGCCACGCCGAGCCGTCCCCGGCCGAGCCGCCGGCGCACCACCAGGCCGACAGGCGCCCGACCGACGGCCCCCGGGGGGCCGAGCCGAGAGGGGCCGCCGACCCGACGGCCGGCGCACGAGGCGCCGACCCGACCGACCCGGGCGCCGGGCCGACCGGTGAGCCGGACTGGTCCGGCCCGTCCTGGAACCGCCCGAGCTGGGGTGACGGCTGGGCCCCGCCCTGGGCCCGCACGGACGAGCCGGCCGGGCGCCGGGCTGCCCACGACGAGGGTCGCCGCGTCGCCCGCGAGGACGAGCCCGCCGACCGGGCGCCCGGGGAGGACGAGCCGACCGGCCGTCGCGCCGCCCGTGCGGACCGCACCGTCGAGTGGGCGCCCGAACCGGTGCGGCCGTACGAACCGGCCCGGGTCGAGCCGCCCGCCGGATACGAGCCGCCCCGGCCCGAGCCGGTCCGGCCCTACGAGCCGTTGCGGGCGGAGTCGGCCGCCGGGCACGAGTCGCCGCACCCCGAGGCGAGCCGACCGTTCCGGCTGCCCCGGGACGACGCCGAGCCGCGCCCGGCGCACGAGCCGGCCGCCCCGCGGCCCTCCTGGGCCGGTCCGCCGGTGCCGGTGACCCCGTTCGGCGCGCGCCCCGAGGCGACCGGCGCGCCGGTGCCGCCCCGCGAGGCGCCGGCCGGCCCGCCACCGACCGCGTACGCTCCCGCGCCGGCCGCACGTGCCGCCGGTGAGCCGGCCGACGAGCCCCACCGCGTGCCGGACCAGTCGCCCGGCGCGCCGGCCGGTGTGCCGCCGGTCTCCGCCGCCCCGGCGCCGGCCGCGCCGTTCGACAGCTACCGGTCGCCCCGGCCGACGAGCGCCCCGCCCTACGCGGCCCGCCGGTCCGCCCCCGAGCCGCCGTCCACCCCCGAGCCGGCCGCCGAGTCCCTGCCGGCGGAGCCGGCGCCGGCGGTCCTGCCGCAGCGCGTCCCCGCCGAGCCGGACGTGCCGGTCGTGCCGGAGCCGCCCGCGGTGGAACCGTCCGCCGAGACTCCCGAGCTGGCCCGCATCGCCACCCACCTGCGCCGGGACGACGAGCCCGCGCCGCTGCGCGAGCGGCCGGAGGGCTTCGACGTCAACGCCATCCTGGACGCGGTCCGCGAGGTGGCCGGCGTCCGCGACGCCGCGCTCCGCCGCACCCCGGCCGGCGCGCACAGCCTCCGGCTGGACCTGGCCGACGGCGCCGACCCGGCCGACGTGAGCCGGCTGGTGGCACGCCTGCTCCAGGAGCGGATGGGCCTGGCCGCCGCCCCGCAGAACCTGCCCGGCGCGCCGGCCGTGCCACCGCCGCCGGTCCGCCGCCGATCCGCCGCCGCGCGCGCCGACCGGCTCGCCGAGCTGCCGGCCGAACCCCGGTCCGGTACGCCCCAGCCGCGCGCCGACGAGCCGCCGGCCGCGACCGGTCCGGCCGGGGACGACACGTCCACCCGGACCGGTGTGGTGCGTCCGGCGAACCGGCCGGCCGAGAACCGCTCCGGCGAGGGCCGGTTCGGTGGGGTGGAGTCGCGCGCCGGCCGGTCGGCCGAGGCGCCGGCCGAGGGCGCCGAGCCGGGTGGCGAGCCGCCGCGCCGGCGCCGGCAGTCCACCCACCGGGGTCGGGCCACGGTGGACGAGACGTCGCTGGCCGCGGCGCCGGTCGGCATGTCCACCGGCAGCCCGGTCACGCTCGGCACCTCGTACTCCGGTGGGCAGATGACCACGACGGAGACCGCGCCGTCGCGACCGCTGGACCCGGGTGCCACGCCGGGCCCCCGGGTGGTGATCGACCACGTCCTGGTGAGCACGTTCGGGCTGGACGCCACCACCGAGGTCCGGCTGCTCGCCGGCGACCGGGCGGCCGACGGGCACGCGACCGGTCCGGCGGTCGACGGCTACGTGCTGCGGCTCTGCGCGGTGGCCGCGGCCGCCGCGGTGGACGAACTGCTCGCCGGCGAGGACGATCCGGCGGGTGAGCGGGGCCGGTGCTTCGTGGAGCACGCCGCCGTGGTGCCGTTCGGCAACTGCGAGGTGGCGACCGTGGTGGTGCTGCTGGTCTGCGAGGGGTGGGTGGAGCAGTTGGCCGGCTCGGCCCTGGTCGCCGGGGACCCCCGGCAGGCGGTCGTCCGGGCCACCCTGGCCGCGGTGAACCGTCGCCTGGAGGCGTTGCTCACCTGAGGGGAGCTGTTCGGCAGGGGCCGGCGCGGGGAAGACTGGAGACATGAAGCGTGCCGCACTCTGGCCGGATCATCTCCTTCCCGCACACCACGTCCCGCCGCCCTGGCCCGGGCGGCACGTCGAGCTCGACGGCACGCTCGTGCACGTCCGGGACACCCCGGCGACCGCGCCCGGCGCCGAGCCGGCGCTCTACGTGCACGGTCTCGGTGGCTCCGCGCAGAACTGGACCGACCTGGCCGGCCTGCTCGCGGGTCGGCTCGACGGGCAGGCTATCGACCTGCCGGGTTTCGGGCGCAGCGAGCCCGGCCGGCGCTACACCGTCCCGGCCTTCGCCGACCGGGTGGTGCGCTGGATCGAGCACAGCGACCGGGGGCCGGTGCACCTGTTCGGCAACTCGCTGGGCGGCGCGGTCGCGGTCCGGGTGGCGGCGTCGCGGCCGGAGCTGGTCCGCACGCTCACGCTGATCTCGCCGGCCCTGCCGTTCCTGGACTTCCGGCGGTCGTTGCAGGGGCGGATGCTGCCGGTGCTGGTGATCCCCCGGGGTGAGCGGCTGGCCGCCCGGCGGCTGGCGCAGCTCGCCCCGGAGGTGATGGCGCAGCAGGTGATGGAGTCGTGCGTGGCGGACCTGACCCGGATCAGCGAGCAGCGCCGACAGGAGGCGATCGACGAGATCCGGATCCGGTACGAGGCGGCGCACTACGCCGCCGCGTACGTGCGGACGTTCCGGGGGCTGGTGGGCAGCTTCCTGCGCTCGTACCTGCCGGGGGAGGGCGCGCTGTGGCGGCAGGCCGCGTCGGTGCGGGTGCCCACGCTTGTGGTGGGCGGGCGGCAGGACCGCCTGGTCGACGTGCGGGTCGCTCCGCAGACCGCCCGGGTGGTCCCGGACAGTCGGCTGCTGATGCTCGACGGCGTCGGGCACGTGGCCCAGTTGGAGGTGCCCCGGGTGGTGGCGCGGGCGGTGCTGGCGCTGCTCGACGAGGCGCGGACGGTCGCCACGCCGGGGCCGGTCGAGCGGAATTCGCAGGCCACGGCGCTGGTCACCGGAACGGGGGAGAGCGGAGGCGGGCACGACGTGGCAGGCTGAGCCGGATGCCCAGCTCACCCCGTCCGCGTGCCGCGCGACCCTCGTCCCTTGCCCGCCGCTGGCGTGCCGCCGTGGTGGTCTGCGCGTTCCTCGCCGCCGCCGGGGTGGGGGTCGGTGTCGCCCTGCGGCTGCCGCCGGCCGGCGCGAACGAGCTGGTCGCGGAGCGGTTCGCCGCGCCGCCGCCGGAGCCCGCGCCGAGCGTCTCCCCGTCGTCGGCCGCGCCGTCGTCCGCCGCGCCCGTCGCGCCGGTGGGGCCGGTGCTGGCGCTGCCCGGTCCGGTGCCCGCGCACGGCCGGGGCGGTTTCTCCTACGACGACAGGTCCAGCGGTGTGCTGGGCCGGGCCGGGGTGCTGCGCCGGTTCCGGGTGGCGGTGGAGGACGGCTCGGGCGAGCGGGCGCGGGCGTTCGGCGACGTGGTGCAGCGGGCCCTGGCCGGGCCGGGGAGCTGGGTGGACGGTGGCCGGTTGCGGTTGCAGCGGGTGGCGCCCGGCGGCCGGTACGACTTCACGATCTACCTGGCCACCCGGGACACCGCAGGCCGGTTGTGCGGGGCGGGTGGGATCGACATCCGCAAGGGTGGTGTGCCGTACACGTCGTGTCGGGTGCCGGGCAAGGTGGTGATCAACCTGGACCGGTGGCGCACCTCGGCGCCGCACCTGGTGGCCGCGCGGATGCCGTTGGACACCTACCGGCTCTACGTGGTCAACCACGAGGTGGGGCACCAGTTGGGGCACCACCACGAGGCGTGCCCGGGGGCGGGCCGGGCCGCGCCGGTGATGCAGCAGCAGACGTTGTTCCTGGACGGCTGCCGGCCGAACCCGTGGCCGTACCTGGCCGGGAAGCGGTACACCGGCCCGTCGCGGTGAGCGGATCACGAAAGTTATTCGCGGCATAAGCGGTAAAAGCAGCTAAATGCCCGAATTGCGTGTCACGCTGATGGCATGACGTCGTCGTCCCCGTACGACCCGCCCGACCATCCCGAACGTCCCGGGCTGCGCCGGATGCGGCGCCGCCGTCGGCGGGCGGTACTGCTGCTGGCAATGCTCGTCGCGGCCACCGGTGGCGCGGTGGGGATCACCCGGCTGAGCGAACCGCCGCGACCGGCGCGCGTCCCGCTCGCCGCCGAGCCCACGCTGATGCCGGACGCCGACACCGAACCGGCGACGTCGCCGACCGGCTACCCCACCGCCGGCCCGGGCACCTTCGCGGTGGCCGGCGGCCGGTCGCCGGTACGCGGCCACGCCGGCCCGCTGCGCCGCTACCGGGTCGAGGTCGAGCAGGGCACGGGGCAGGGCGTCGACGCGTTCGCGGCCACCGTCGACACGGTGCTCGGCGACCCGCGGAGCTGGATCGCCTCCGGCGAGCTGCGGGTGCAGCGGGTGCCCGAGGCGGCCGCCGCCGACTTCACCGTCTACCTGGCCACCCCGGTCACCTCGGAGCGGATGTGCGCCGAGGGTGGCCTGCACACCGAGCGGTACACGTCGTGCCGGCTGCCCGGCCGGGTCGTGCTCAACCTGGCGCGCTGGATGACGGCGGTGCCCGACTACGGCGCCCCGCTGGACGTCTACCGGACCTATGTGATCAACCACGAGGTCGGGCACGAGTTCGGCGAGCTGCACCAGGCCTGCCCCCACCCCGGCGCGCCCGCCCCGGTGATGCAGCAGCAGACGTACGGGCTGGACGGCTGCGTGCCGAACGCCTGGCCGTACGTCGACGGGGTGCGGTACGAAGGGGAGCCCACCGACGGCGTCTGAGTTATTCCCGGTCCCGCAGTTCGGGCCGGGTGTCCCTCGTCATGGCCGATCGCCGGTGCGGCGAGCGACAATGGCGCGGTCCCACCGCCGATCCCGGGGAGTCCACCGTGTCGTTGCCCCCGCTCGTCGAGCCCGCCGCCGAGCTGACCGTTGACGAGATCCGCCGCTACTCGCGCCACCTGATCATCCCGGACGTCGGGGTCGAGGGGCAGAAGCGGCTGAAGAACGCCCGGGTGCTCTGCGTCGGCGCCGGCGGCCTCGGCTCGCCCGCCCTGATGTACCTCGCCGCCGCCGGTGTCGGCACGCTCGGCATCATCGACTTCGACACCGTCGACGAGTCCAACCTCCAGCGCCAGATCATCCACGGCGTCTCCGACGTCGGCCGGTCCAAGGCCGAGTCCGCCGCCGCCACGATCCGCGAGATCAACCCGCTGGTGCACGTGGAGATCCACAACACCGCGCTGGACCGGGAGAACGTCAAGGACATCTTCTCCCGGTACGACCTGATCGTCGACGGCACCGACAACTTCGCCACCCGCTACATGGTCAACGACGCGGCCGTGCTGCTCGGCAAGCCGTACGTCTGGGGTTCGATCTACCGCTTCGACGGCCAGGCCTCGGTCTTCTGGGCCGAGCACGGCCCCTGCTACCGCTGCCTCTACCCGGAGCCCCCGCCGCCCGGCATGGTCCCGTCCTGCGCCGAGGGCGGCGTGCTCGGCGTGCTCTGCGCGTCGATCGGGTCGATCCAGGTCAACGAGGCGATCAAGCTGCTCGCCGGCATCGGCGAACCGCTGGTGGGTCGACTGATGGTCTACGACGCCCTGGAGATGAGCTACCGCAAGATCAAGGTCCGCAAGGACCCGAACTGCGCGCTCTGCGGCGAGAACCCGACGGTCACCGACCTGCTGGAGGACTACGAGGACTTCTGCGGCGCGGTCTCCGAGGAGGCGCAGGAGGCGGTGGTCGACTCCACCATCACCGCGCTGGAGTTGAAGGAGTGGCAGGACGCCGGCAAGGACATCTTCCTGGTCGACGTCCGCGAGCCCGCCGAGTACGAGATCGTCCGGATCCCCGGTGCGACGCTGATCCCCAAGGGCGAGATCCTCTCCGGTGAGGCGCTGGCGAAGTTCCCGCAGGACCGGCAGATCGTGCTGCACTGCAAGTCCGGTGTGCGGTCGGCCGAGGCGCTCGCCGCGCTGAAGGCGGCCGGTTTCAAGGACTCGGTGCACGTGCAGGGCGGCGTGCTGTCCTGGGTCAAGCAGGTCGACCCGGCGCTGCCCTCCTACTGAGCCACCCCTCGCCCGGCGGCCCCGTCACTCGCGTGGACATTCATGCCCGTGAGTGATGGGGCTTTCGCGCCTTGTGTCCCCGGTCCTCGGCGGTCCGCCTCAAACCCTGGCCGAGCTACCGAGGCGTAACCACGTCCGCGCAGGTAGCGTCACCGGCGTGGTCGATCTGGAAGCGGCGATCGGGTTCGTCGTGGCACACGGGGACGCGGTGGACCGCGCCCGCCTGTCCCGGCTGCGCTCCGGCGCTGCGGCGTCGCCGGACCTGCTCGACGCGGCGGAGTCCGGGCAGACCCTGAGCGGCGGCTGGCCCGCCGTGCTCGGCGGCGAGGTCGCCTCGGTCGACGCGACCTGCTTCCGCCTGTCCGAGCTGGACGACCTCGGCGCGCTGGGCCGCCCCGCCGCCCGGCACGCGCTCGACTGGCTGGCCAGCGGCCAACTCGCCGACGGCGGCTGGGACGAGCACCCGTCGCTGGCCGGGTTCGCGCCGGAGTGGGCCACCCCCGGTGACCCGGAGGCACGGTTCTACCTGACCGCCGACGCCGGGTTCTGGCTCACCGTGGCCGGGCTGGACGCCCGCGCCGCCGGCCCGCTCGACCACCGGGTCGGCGGGGCGTACGCCGGGGTGGTGCAGGCGGCGGCGCACACGCTCGCCGCGCGGCTCGCGCCGGACGGGACCTGGCCGTCCTTCCTGCCGGCCGGGTGGTTGGCCGCGGCCGTGCTGCACCGCCAGCAGATGTTCTACGAGTCGGCGCGGATCCAGGCGGTGCTCGCCGACCGGATCCCGGAGATGTCCCCGGCCGACGTGGCCTGGCTCGCCGCCACGCTGCGGCGGGTGGAGGTGGGCGAGGAGCAGTGGCTGCTGGTCGCGGCGCGGCGGCGGCTCGCCGAGACGCAGCGCAGCGACGGCGGCTGGGACAGCGACGACGGCCACCAGTTCGACGTGCACACCACGCTGCGCGCGATCCGGGCCTGCCGTCCGAACGCCCCGGAGGCCCCGCGCACCGGCGCGCAGTTCGTGGTGCCGCCCACCGTCGCGCTGCCCGCGCCACCGTCCCCACGCTCCGGTCCCGACCGGCCGTCGCTTCGATCCGCGGATCCCGCCCCCGACCGGTCCTCGGGCTCCGTTCCCGGTCCGGCCTCGGGTCCCACCCCCGACCGGTCCTCGGGCCCGTTTCCCGGGCTGGCACTGCCTCCCGTCTCGGCCCTGCCGACGGCCGGCGCCGGCTGGCCCGGGCCACCCCCAAGTGGTCCGCCGTCGATCGATCCACCCGCGACGTCCGCCGGAGACCCCCTCCAGGTGGCGTAGCCGGGGATCCCGGAGATCTTGGAAGCTGCCGGCCCTCCTGGGGGCCATTTCCTTCCAAGGTCTCAAGCGCGGCGCGGCGCGGCGGGCGAGGGGCATCCGCGAGCCGGATGTGGCCAATCCACCGAGCCGGCGGGAAGGCCGGGCCGTCAGCGCAGGTGGCCGTCGCCTGTCACCACGTACTTCGTGCTGGTCAGCTCCGGCAGGCCCATCGGGCCGCGGGCGTGCAGCTTCTGGGTGGAGATGCCGATCTCGGCGCCGAAGCCGAACTCGCCGCCGTCGGTGAACCGGGTCGACGCGTTCACCATGACCGCGGCGGCGTCCACCCGGGCCACGAACTCCCGGGCCGCCCGCTGCGAGTCGGTGACGATCGCCTCGGTGTGCCCGGTGCCGTACCGCCGGACGTGCGCGACGGCCGCGTCGAGCGAGTCGACCACGGCGACCGAGATGTCGGCGCTCAGGTATTCGGTGGCGAAGTCCTCCTCGGTCGCCGGCACCACGGCGGCGGAGTGCGCGGCGACCTCGGCGGTGCCGTGCACGGTCACCCCGGCCTCGGCGAACGCGGCGAGCACGGCCGGCAGGAACGCGTCCGCCACGTCCCGGTGCACCAGCAGCGACTCGGCGGTGTTGCAGGTGGACAGGCGCTGCGTCTTGGCGTTCAACGTGATGGCCAGCGCCTTGCCGAGGTCGGCGGCGGCGTCCACGTACACGTGGCAGTTGCCCACCCCGGTCTCGATCACCGGCACCGTCGACTCCTCGACCACGGTGCGGATCAGCGACGCGCCGCCGCGCGGGATCAGCACGTCGACCAGGCCCCGGGCGCGCATCAGCTCCTTGACCGAGTCGCGCGAGGAGGAGTCGAGCAACTGCACCGCGTCGGCCGGCAGGCCGGCTCCGGCGACCGCGTCGCGCAGCACCGCGACCAGCGCGGCGTTCGAGTGCGCCGCCGAGGACGAGCCGCGCAGCAGCGCCGCGTTGCCGGACTTCAGGCAGATCCCGGCCGCGTCGACCGTCACGTTCGGCCGGCCCTCGTAGACGATGCCGACCACGCCGAACGGCACTCGCACCTGGCGCAGCTCCAGCCCGTTCGGCAGGGTGGACCCGCGTACCACCTCGCCGACCGGGTCGGGCAGCGCGGCCATCTCGCGCAGCGCGTCGGCGATCGCGGCGACCCGGCCCTCGTCGAGGGCGAGCCGGTCAAGCACGGCCGCGCTGAGCCCGGCGTCGCGCCCGGCCGCCAGGTCCGTCGCGTTCCCGGCCAGAACCTCCGGGGTACGCGCGACAAGCGCGTCGGCCATCGCGTGCAGCGCGGCGTCCTTGACGGTACGGGTGGCCGTGGCGAGATCCTCCGCCGCGTCCCGGGCCCGGCGGGCCTGCTCGACGACGCTCATCGTGCGCTCCTTCGCAGAAATGTTAGGAGGGGCCCCCTGTTATGCAGAATGCGTTAACAGGGGGCCCCTCCTTACAACAAAACGAGGTCGTCTCGGTGGACGACCTCTCGTTCGTAGGCCGGGCCCAGGGCCGCGGCGAGTTCCGAGGTGGAGCGGCCGAGCAGGCCGGGCAGCTCCACCGCGTCGTAGTTGACCAGCCCCCGGGCCACCGGCGCGCCGGCGGTGTCGACCAGGTCCACCGGGTCCCCGGCGGTGAACGCGCCGTCGACCGCGGTGATCCCGGCCGGCAGCAGCGACTTGCGCCGGCCCACCACGGCCTGCACCGCGCCCGGGTCGAGGTGCAGCCGGCCGCGCGGCGCGGTGGCGTGCGCCAGCCAGAACAGCCGGGCGGCCGGGCGGCGGCTGCTGGCGTGGAAGTACGTGCCGACCGGGTCGCCGGCCAGCGCCTCGCCGGCCAGCGGCGCGGCGGTGAGCACCACCGGGATGCCGAAGCCGGTGGCGATCCGGGCCGCCTCCACCTTGGTCACCATGCCGCCGGTGCCCACCCCGGCCCGGCCGGCCCCGCCGACGTCGACGCCGGCCAGGTCGCCCTCGCCGTGCACCTCGGTGATCCGGGTGCTGCCCGGGCGGGCCGGGTCGCCGGTCCAGAGCGCGTCCACGTCGGAGAGCAGCACCAGCAGGTCGGCGTCGACGAGCGCGGCCACCAGCGCGGCGAGCCGGTCGTTGTCGCCGAAGCGGATCTCCTCGGTGGCCACCGTGTCGTTCTCGTTGACGATCGGCACGGCCCGCAGGTCGAGCAGCTTGCGCAGGGTCCGGTACGCGTTGCGGTAGTGCGCCCGCCGGGTCACGTCGTCGACGGTGAGCAGCACCTGCCCGACGGTGCGCCCGTGCCTGGCGAACGCGGTCGCGTACCGCCCGATGAGCAGGCCCTGGCCGACGCTGGCGGCGGCCTGCTGGGTGGCCAGGTCACGCGGGCGCCGGGGGAGCCGGAGCGGGGCGAGGCCGGCGGCGATCGCGCCGGAGGAGACCAGCACCACCTCGCGGCCCTGCGCGGCCAACGCGCCGAGCGTGTCGACGAGCGCGTCGACCCGGGCGTCGTCCAGGCCGCCCGTCGCGGTGGTCAGCGAGGACGATCCGATCTTGACCACGATCCGGCGGGCCGAGGTGACTGCGTCGCGCACCCGACCATTCTGCGGGTTGCGATCCGCCACATCGTAGCGCGTTCCCATATCGTGGCAGCTCGTGACACCTGACGAGTACGTCGAGGCGGTGCTGGCGCTGGTCGAGCGGATCCCGCCGGGACGGGCGATGTCCTACGGGGCGGTGGCCGACGCGCTGGCGGAGCGGTCCGGGCGGGCGTCGGCGCGGCTGGTCGGCTCGATCATGGCCCGGCACGGGGGCGGGGTGCCGTGGCACCGGGTGGTGAACGCAACCGGTCGGCTGCCGCCGGGGCACGAGCGGGAGGCGCGGGCCCGGTTGCTCGCCGAGGGGTGCCCGCTGCGCGGTGACCGGGTGGACCTGGCGGTGGCCGCGTGGTCGCCGGAGCAGGGGATGTGACCGCGACCATAACGTGAGTAGCATTCGGCTCCATGACAGCTTCGGGCCTGCCCCGCCGGGTGCACCTCGGGTACGCGTCGGGCTCGCTTGTCACCGGCGCGTTCGGGACCGTGCCCGGGCTGCTCCTGCTCCCCTACCTCACCGACACGCTCGGTGTCGCGGCCGGGCTGGCCGCGCTGCTGGTGCTCCTGCCCAAGGCGTGGGACGTGCTGGTCAACCCGGTGGCCGGGCGGATCTCCGACCGGACCCGCTCCCGCTGGGGCGCCCGCCGGCCCTACCTGCTCGGCGGCGGGCTGGCGCTGGCGGCGCTGTTCGCCTCGATCTTCGCCGCGCCGTTCGCGCGCGGGCCGGCCGCGGCCGCGTACGTGACGCTCGCGTTCCTGGCCACCGCGACCGCGTTCGCGTTCTTCCAGGTGCCCTACGTGGCCATGCCGGCCGAGCTGACCGCCGACCCGGCGGAGCGTACCCGGATGATGACCTGGCGGATCGCGGTGCTCGCGCTGGCCATCCTGGTCTCCGGCGCGGTGGCCCCGGCGGTGGTGGCCGCCGGCGGTGACGGCGTGCCCGGGCACCGCTGGATGGGGCTGTTCGTCGCGGCGCTGATCGTCGTCGGCACGCTCGGCGTGTTCCTCGGCACCCGGACCACCCCGGCCGGGACGGTGGCGGAGAGCGAACCGAGCCTGCGGGCCCAGCTCGCGGTCGCCGGCCGCAACCGGTCGTTCCGGCTGCTGCTGCTCTGCTTCGTGGTCCAGTCCGCCGGGGTGGCCACCGTGCTGGCCGGTGTCAAGTACTTCGCCGACCAGGTGCTGCGCGCCCCGGACAGCGGCCCCACGCTGCTGTTCGCCTGCTTCGTCGCGCCGGCCCTGCTGGTCATGCCGCTGTGGAGCCGGGCCGGCGCCCGGCTGGGCAAGCGCACCTCGCTCGTCGCCGCGTCACTGCTCTTCGCGGCCGGCGCGCTCGCCCTGGTCGCCGCGCCCGCGCTGCCCGCCGCCGGGGTGTACGCGCTTGTCGCGCTGATCGGCGTCGGATACGCCGGCCAGCAGGTCTTCGCGCTGGCCATGCTGCCCGACTGCATCGCCGAGGACACCGCGCGCACCGGCCGCCGGCAGGCCGGCGTGTTCACCGGGCTGTGGACCGCCGGGGAGACGTTCGGCCTGGCCCTGGGCCCGGGCATCTACGGCCTGGTGCTCCAGCTCTCCGGCTACGTCTCCTCGTCGACCGGGTCCGCCGCCGCCCAGCCGGACGGCGCCCGGCTCGGCGTGCTGCTCGGCTTCACCGTGCTGCCGGCCCTGCTGGTGGCCGCCCCGGTGGTGCTGCTGCGCGGCTACACGCTCGGCCCGACCGCACCGGCGGTCGGGACCCGTCACGAGGAGAGGACCACCCGATGACCGACCCGGCCGGGGCGGGCGCGCTGCCCGCCGAGGGGCTGCCCGCCACCCGGGTGCTGGACGAGATCCGGGCGTTGCGGGCGGCCGACCGGCCGACGCACGGCGGCCGGCTGTTCGCCTACGTCTACGACCCCGGCGTGGCCGGGTTGGACGAGCTGGCCCAGGCCGCGTACGCGCAGAGCGCGCACGTCAACGGCCTCGACCCGACGGCCTTCCCGTCGCTGCTGGCGATGGAGAACGCGCTCGTCGCCGCCGCCGCCCGGCTGCTCGGCGGCGGCCCCGGCACGAGCGCGCCGGATGTGGTCGGCAGCGTCACCGGCGGCGGCACCGAGTCGCTGCTGCTCGCCGTCAAGGCCGCCCGCGACGCCCGGCCCGACCTCGCCGAACCGCGGATCGTGGTGCCGGCCAGCGCGCACGCCGCGTTCGCCAAGGCGGCGCACTACCTGCGGGTGGCGCTGGACCGGGTGCCTGTCGACCCGGTGACGCTGCGTCCGACCGTCGACGCGATGGCCGCCGCGATCCGGCCGGAGACCGTGCTGGTGGTCGCGTCCGCCCCGTCGTACGCGCACGGCGTCGTCGACCCGGTCGCCGGGATCGCCGCCGCCGCGGCCGACGCCGGGGTGCGCTGTCACGTGGACGCCTGCTTCGGCGGCTGGGCGCTGCCCTGGCTGCGCCGGCTCGGCGCACCGGTGCCCGCATTCGACTTCGCCGTGGACGGGGTCACCTCGATCTCGGTGGACCTGCACAAGTACGCGTACGCGCCGAAGGGGGTGTCGGTGCTGCTGCACCGGGACGCCGCGTGCCGCGCCCCGCAGTTCTTCGCGTACGCGGACTGGCCCGGCTACACGATGGTCAACCCGGTGATCGCCTCGACCCGCTCCGGCGGACCGATCGCCGCCGCGTACGCCACGCTGCGCCACCTGGGTGAGGACGGCTACCTGCGGCTGGCCGCGTCGACCCGGGACGCGGTCGCCGGGTTGGCCGACGCGGTGCGGGCGACCGACGGGCTGCGCCTGATGGCCGAGCCGGAGTCGACCGTGGTCTGCTTCACCGCCGACGACCCTGAGCTGGACCTGTTCGTGCTGTTGGACGAGCTGACCGCGCGCGGCTGGCACACCCAGCCCCAGCTCCGGTACGCCGACCTGCCGGCCAGCGTGCACCTCACGGTGACCGCCGCGGTGGCGCCCCGGGTGGCCGAGTTCTCCCCGGCGCTTGCCGACGCGGTCGCGGCCGCCCGCGCCGCCGGCCCGGTCGCGCTGCCGCCGGAGCTGACCGCGCTGGCCGGCGGCCTCGACCCGGAGGCGCTCACCCCCGAGCTGGTGGCCGGGCTGGCCGAGGGGCTGGGCCTGGGCGGTGGTGCCGGGGCGCCGGATCGGATGGCGGTGGTCAACACGCTGCTCGACGCCGCGCCGGCGCCGGTGCGCGAGCGGTTGCTGGCGGAGGTCGTCGGGCTGCTCCAGCGCCCGGCCTGGTGACCGGGCCCGACCGGGCGGTCATCGGGACGTCACCGGGATGCCGGCCTTCGTGACGGTGCCGGGCACCGCCGTCGTGTCGTCCCCCCGCTCCGCCCAGACGGTTAGCTGGTGGTCCGGTCCGGTCGTGCGACGCATGAAGTGCAGCACCACGACGGCCTGCCCGCCCGGGTCGAGCGGGCCGGGGAAGCAGTGGAAGAAGCTGCCCCGGTGGGCGGCCGTGGGGCAGCCCTCGACGAGCGTGTGCTCGTGGACGTCCTCGTCGTCGTCCGGCAGGGTCACCCGGACGTCGGTCAGCCGCTGGTCGCCGACGTTGGTGACCGTGACCGTCGTCGTGCCCCGCCGCCACCCGTCGGGGTCCGGCGGCCCGTAGACGACCGGGGTCGTGGTGACGGCGAACAACGGCGACACCGGCGTCGGCCCGGTGGCCGAGGTGGACGGCGACGGCGGCGGCTCGGCCGGGAAGGCTCTCGGCCCGCCGGTCTGGGTGAACCGACCGTCCGCCCAACGGAAGAGCCGGGTCTGCCGGTGTGCCGCGTCCGGCTCGGCGCCGTCGCGCCCGGCCCGGTCGGTGACCTCGACCCGGACCGCGCCGTCCGGCCGCGCGTCGAACGCGAGCAGATACTCCGGCCGCCGCGGGTCGGACCGGAAGACGCGCCCGAGCGCCACCGGTGTGCCGTCCGCGGCCCGGTCGAAGACCACCACCTGCTCCGGGTACGGGGTCCCACCACGCAGGCAGCGCAGGAGCGCCACCGGTTCCGGCACGCCGTCGCCGTCGACGTCGACGTAGGCGTACCCCGCGGTGGACAGCAGCACGTCGCCGTTGCCGCCGGCCCGCTCCACCAGCCCGACCCCCCGGGTCCGACAGCCGGCGCCGACCGGCCAGGCCGGCAGGTCGACGGTGGCCGCGAGCAGTTCCGCCCGCTCGATCCGGCCGGTCGGCGCGCTCGGCGTGGCCGACGGGCCGACATCCGGCGACGCAGTCGCCGGGACCGACCGGGTCGGATCCGGCGACGTCACCGGGGCCGGTGCGGGTCGGCGGTCCAGGGCGGCCCAGGCGGTCACCGGCGCGGCGACGGCGACCGCCACGACCACGGCCACGGTGGCCACCCGGCGCCGCCGCCGGCGTCGCACGGTGCGCCGCACCGCGTCCGGCCCGGCCGGCACGACGGCGTCGAGGGCCAGTGCGCGGTACGCCTCGAACTCGCCGCTCAGGCGCGTGTTCCGGGGCTCAGGCATGATCGGTCACCTCGTTCGTGGTGGTGAGCTGAGCCGCCAGCGCGGCCCGCCCCCGGTGCAGCCAGGACTTGACCGTGCCCTCCGGCACGCCCTCCTGCTCCGCGATCTGGCCGACACTGAGGTCGGCCAGGTGGTGCAGCACCACGGCGCGGCGCTGCGTGGACGGCAACTGGGCGAGCGCGGCGGTCAGCGCCACCCGGTCCGGCCCGGGACCCGGCACGTGTTCCTCGCGCTGCCGGCGGAGCCAGGACTCCGCGGTCCGCAGCTTCCGCCAGCGGCTGGTGGCCAGGTTCCAGGCGACCCGGCGGACCCAGGCGACCGGGTCGTCGTAGCGGGAGACCCGGGACCAGCGGGCGAAGGCCCGGCAGAACGCCTCCTGCACCAGGTCCTGCGCCTGGGACAGGTCGCCGCAGTACGCGGCGAGCTGCACGGTCAGCGACCGGAAGTGCGCGTGGTAGAGCCCGTCGAAGTCGACCGCCTGGCGTACGTCCGGCCCGTCCGTCGTCCTGTCGGGTGACGGCTCGCCGCGCCGCGCCTCCTCCGTCACCGTCATCCGTTCCTCCCCGTACGTGCCGCCGGCGCGGTCACACACCTCACACGTGTGGACGCCCTACCCGGTTGCGTCGATCGCCCGGTCGGGCGCTGTGGTTGACTGTCGGTTCACGGACAGCGGAGGAGGCCCGAGGTGCAGTTGCCGGCCGTGCTCGGCGAGCCGATCCGGTTCGTGCTGAACTGGGGCCGCCGCTACTCCCTCTGGGTGTTCAACTTCGGCCTGGCCTGCTGCGCCATCGAGTTCATCGCGACCAGCATGGGCCGGCACGACTTCATGCGGCTCGGCGTGATCCCGTTCGCCCACGGCCCCCGGCAGGCCGACCTCATGGTGGTCAGCGGCACGGTCACCGACAAGATGGCCCCGGCGGTCAAGCGGCTCTACGACCAGATGCCCGAACCGAAGTACGTGATCTCGTTCGGCGCCTGCTCCAACTGCGGCGGCCCGTACTGGGACTCCTACTCGGTGACCAAGGGCGTCGACCAGCTCATCCCGGTCGATGTCTACGTGCCTGGCTGCCCGCCCCGGCCGGAGGCGCTGCTGCACGGCATCCTCCGTCTCCAGGAGAAGATCGCCGCCGAGCAGTCCGGCCTCGGCGGCGTGTCCCGCCCGGACCGGCTCGCCGCCCCGGCGGACGTGGTTCCCCGCCCGGTGGAGGCGCTGACCGCGCCGCCGGTGCGTCCGCCGGCCGGCTGATCCGCACGGTGGCGTGGCGGCGCTAGCCTGCGGACCATGACCGACTCCCCGGAGAAGCGTTCCGCCTTCATCGTCGACGTGCTGACCGAGGAGTTCGGCGCGTCCATGGCGATCGACCCGGCGGCGTTCCGCCGGAAGTTCCGCAAGATGGCCGCCTCACCGTTCGCCTTCTACCGGGGCAGCGCCTCGCTCTTCTACGCCGACCAGCGCGGCGACTTCGTCAGCGACCGCTTCCTCGACGACCGGACCAGCCGGGTGTGGATCCACGGCGACCTGCACGCGGAGAACTTCGGCACCTACATGAACGCCTCCGGCCGGCTGGTGTTCAACGTCAACGACTTCGACGAGGCGTACGTCGGGCCGTTCACCTGGGACCTGAAGCGCTTCGCCGCCTCCGTCGCCCTGCTCGGCTACGCCAAGGCGCTCTCCGACCGGGTGATCGGCGAGCTGGTGACCGGCTTCGCCCGGTCCTACCTGGCGGAGCTGCGGGCGATCGCGGCCGGCGGGGACGACGCGATCGGCTCGATCACGCTGGAGAACGCGGACGGCGTGCTGCGCAGAGTGCTCCAGCAGGCGCGGCTGAGCACCCGGGTGGACCTGCTCGCCGCCCAGACCACCGTGGACAACTACGAGCGCCGGTTCTCCCTCGGCGACGGCGTGCACGAGATCGACGCGGCGACCCGGGAGCGGGTCTGCGGTGCGTTCGGCGACTACCTCGACACCCTGCCCTCCTCGAGCGCAGGGCTGCGCCCGGTGGCGGCCACCATCAAGGACGTGGTGCTGCGCAAGGGCGTCGGCATCGGTTCGGCCGGGCTGCCGTCCTACAACCTCCTGTTAGAGGGGCACACCGAGGCGCTGGAGAACGACGTCCTCATCTACATGAAGCAGGCCCAGGTGCCGGCGGTGGCGCGGCACATCGACGACGAGCGGGTCCGGTCGTACTTCCGGCACCAGGGGCACCGCACCGCGGAGTCGCAGCGGGCGTTGCAGGCGCACGCGGACCCGTGGTTGGGCTTCACCGAGCTGGACGGCGTCGGCCAGCTCGTCGCCGAGGTCTCCCCGTACGCGGCGGACCTCGACTGGGCCGACGTGAACGAGCCCGAGGACCTGGCCGGCGTGCTCACCGACCTGGGCCGGGCGGTGGCCCGGATGCACTCGGTGGCCGACGACGAGTCCAGCCACGACCTGGTCGACTACTCGACCGAGGAGTCGATCGTCGCGGCGGTGGACGCCGACGCCGACGGGTTCACCGACTACCTGGTCGACTTCGCCCACCGGTACGGCATCCGGGCCCGGGAGGACCACCAGCTCTTCGTGGACCTGTTCCGCAACGGTCGGCTGCCGGGCATCTGAGCCGGCTCACTGGGCGAAGTCCAGCACCACCTTGATGTCGTCGCCTGTCGACGCGTACGCCTCGCGGTAGGCGGAGACCGGCACCCGTCGGGTGATCAGCGCGTTCAGCCAGGACTGGTCGGCGCGGGCGAGCGCCTCGCCGGCCAGCTCCCAGTGCCGGCGGCCGGCGTTGACCGAGCCGAACACCACGTTGTTCTCCAGCACCAGCTCCCGGTTGAGCGCGCCGGCGTCGAAGTCGATGGTCCGGCCGCCGCTGGACACGCCGGTGAGGCAGACGATGCCGTTCGGGGCGGCCTTGCACATGGCGTCCAGCACCACCGGCGGCGCGCCGGTGCACTCGACCACCACGTCCGGTGCGAGGTCCAGCTCGGCGACGGAGGTGGTGTGGTAGGTCGCGCCGAGCGCGCGGACCAGGTCCGGCTTCGGGCCGGTGGTGTTGCGGTCCAGCACGTGCACGGACAGCTCGCGCTGGCTGGCCAGCAGCGCGGCCAGCAGCCCGATCGGCCCGGCGCCGGTGATCAGCGCGGTCTTCGGCTTCCACTCGGCGCGGCGGCCGATCCGCTCGATGTGGTCCCACGCCTTCGCCACCACGCTCGTCGGCTCCAGCAGCATGCCCACCGACTCGAGCGCCGGGTCGAGGCCGACGGCGAACTTGGGTTGCAGCCGCCAGCGGTCCCGGGCGAAGCCGTTCAACCCCTTGATGCCGTGCTCGGTGTACTGCCCGTTGCGGCACATGTCCCACTCGTCCACCGCGCAGTTGGCGCAGGGCACCGGGTCGGGGCGGCGGACCACGCCGGCCACCAGGTCGCCGGGGTGCAACGTGCCGGTCGGGTCCTCCAGCACCCGGCCCAGCGACTCGTGGCCGAGCACCAGCCGCTCCTGGCCGGGCGGCGCGTCGCCGTACTCCCCGGCGATGATCTCCTGGTCGGTGCCGCAGACGCCCACCGCCAGCGCCTCGACCAGGATCGCGCCCTCCTCGGGCGCCGGCTCCGGCCAGTCCTCGGTGAGCCGGAGCGAGTCAGGGACACCGGGGGTCACAGTCACAGCGCGCACGAGCCTCATCTTTCCCCGCCGGCCGCCCACCCGCTCGGCAAAGCGACGATCCGGGCCCGGACGGCCCGACCCGGGCGGAAGCCGTCCGCCATAGGATCAGCTCATGACTCCGGAAGAGGTCGGCCGGCGGGTGGTCGAGCTGCTCGCGCCCGTCGGGGCCACCGCGTCGGTCTCCGGCGGTCAGGGGTACGCCCGCGCCACCGTCGACATACCGACGGCGAGCTGGGCGGACGCGGTGCGCGCGGCACGCGACGACGCCGGGCTGGGGTGCGACTTCCTCGACTGGCTGTCGGCGGTGGACGAGCTGGCCGACGGCTTCGACGTGGTCGCGCACCTCTGGTCGGTCCGGCACCGGCACGGGCTGCTGCTGCGCACCCGGGTCTCCCGGGACGCGCCAGTCGTCGCGTCGGTGGTCGACGTCTTCCCGGGCGCGGCGTGGCACGAGCGGGAGACCCACGAGATGTTCGGCATCGACTTCGCCGGCCACGGCGAGCTGCGGCCGCTGCTGCTGCCGCCGGAGTTCGAGGGGCACCCGCTGCGCAAGGAGTTCGTGCTGGCCTCCCGGGTGGCGAAGCCGTGGCCGGGCGCGAAGGAACCGGGCGAGTCGGAGGCGGGCGGCGGTCGCCGGCCGATCCGGCCGCCGGGCGTGCCCGCGCCGGGGGAGTGGGGGACGACGCCCACGCCGGCCGGCGCGGCAGGTGTCGGCGAGGGCCCCCGCGGGGGTACGCCGGCCCGCCCGGCCCGCGAACGCCCGGCGCGTCGGGTCCCGGGCGCGTCCCGGCCGACCGGTCCGGCCCGCCGGGAACCCGCCCCGCCGCCGGCCGAGCCCGGCCCGCTCGGGCGTCCGGTGCCCGGCGAGCGGCCGACCGGCCCCGCGCGGCAGGAACCGGCGGCCGACCGGCCCGTCGACCAGACCCGGCCGGAGCCCGGTGGCGGAGCCGAGGCGGGGGAGGACTGATGCCGGACTGGTTGGAGCTGGTCCTGCGGGTGGCCGGCGTGCTGGTCGCGTTCCTCACCCTGCCGCTGATCGTGGGCCAGGCCGAGCACAAGGTGATGGCCCACATGCAGGGTCGGCTGGGCCCGATGTACGCGGGCGGCTTCCACGGCTGGGCGCAACTCGTGGCCGACGGGGTGAAGTTCGTGCAGAAGGAGGACGTCACCCCGCGCGACGCGGACCGGCAGGTGTTCCGGCTGGCCCCGGCCGTGGCGCTGGTGCCCTATCTGCTGGTGCTGCTGGTCATCCCACTCGGTCCGGGTGACCTGGTCGCCCAGCCGCTCGACATCGGCCTGTTCTTCGTGCTCGCCGTGGTGGGCGTCGGGGTGCTGGCGGTGCTCATGTCGGCGTGGGCGTCGGCAAACAAGTACAGCCTGCTCGGTGGGCTGCGCGGCGCGGCCCAGTTGCTCGGGTACGAGTTGCCGCTGGTGCTGGCCGCCGCTTCGGTGGCGATGGCGGCGGGCACGCTCAGCCTGAGCGGGATCGTCGAGGCGTGGCGGCCGTGGTGGCTGCTCTGGCAGGCGCCGGCCATGGTCATCTTCTTCGTGGCCGGGCTGGCCGAGATCCGCCGCCCGCCGTTCGACATGCCGATCGCCGACTCCGAGCTGGTGTTCGGCTACATGACCGAGTACACCGGCCTGCGGTTCGCGTTCTTCCTGCTCGCCGAGTACGTCGGCATCGTGGTGATCGCGGCGCTGACCACGGTGCTCTTCCTCGGCGGCTGGCAGGGCCCGTTCGCCGACGCCCAGCTCGGCTGGCTGTGGACGCTGCTCAAGGTGTTCGCGGTGGCGTTCGTGATCATCTGGCTGCGGGTGAGCTATCCCCGGCTGCGCGAGGACCAGCTCCAGCGCCTCTGCTGGCTGGTCCTGGTGCCGCTGGCCCTGGCCCAGCTCGTGCTCACTGTCGCGGTCCGCCTCGCCCTCTAGGCCCGGTCCGCGCCTCGCCCGCCGACTACCGTGCGTGTTGGCAGCGAAGGAGCAGCCGCACTCGAGCGGTATACCTGAGAGGCATAATTATGCCTCTCAGGTATACCGGCCTGAGTACCTCCCATGCCACCGGGCACGACACACCCGGCACCCGGCGCCGCGGCCCGAACCCCTTTCTCGCCGATCTTGCGGTGGTGGCTCCGGCACGAAGGACGGAACACGCGCCGCAGGGGCAGCAGATGCAGGATCGGCGATCGGGGTGGTCATCGCAGCGGAGTGTGGGCGGGGTCGACCCGCTCGTCGGGGGTCGGCGGCGGGGGTGGGGTGCCGTCGCCGAAGGGCCGGCCGCCCAGCTCCTCCCGGTGGTGCGGGGTGAGCCAGTTCGACAGGTCCGGGCCGAGCGGCACGATGCCGGTCGGGTTGATGTCCCGGTGGACCTCGTAGTAGTGCCGCTTGATGTGGTCGAAGTCGATCGTGTCGCCGAAGCCCGGCGTCTGGAACAGGTCCCGGGCGTACGCCCAGAGCACCGGCATCTCGCTCAGCTTCTGCCTGTTGCACTTGAAGTGCCCGTGGTAGACCGGGTCGAAGCGGGCCAGCGTGGTGAACAGCCGCACGTCCGCCTCGGTGATCGTGTCGCCGACCAGGTACCGCTGCCCGGCCAGCCGCTCGCTCAGCCAGTCCAGCCGGTCGAAGAGCCGGTGGTACGCCTTGTCGTACGCCTCCTGGCTGCCGGCGAACCCGCACCGGTAGACGCCGTTGTTGACGTCGGCGAAGACCACGGCGTTGACCTCGTCGATCTCGCCGCGCAGCGGCTCCGGGTAGAGGTCCGGCGCGCCCGGCCGGTGGTGGGCCGTCCACTCGGTCGACAGGTCCAGGCTCATCTGCGCGTAGTCGTTCGTCACCACCTGCCCGGTGGGCACGTCCACCAGCGCCGGCACGGTGATGCCCCGCTCGTAGCCGGGGAAGCGGGCGAAGTAGGCGTCGGCGAGCCGCTCGATGCCCAGCACCGGGTCCCTGCCGCCGGGGTCCAGGTCGAACGTCCAGCTCCGCTTGTCGTGGGTGGGACCGGCCACCGCCTGCGAGATGGCGTCCTCCAGCCCGAGCAGCCGGCGCACGATGATCAACCGGTTCGCCCAGGGGCAGGCCCGACTGACCGCGAGCCGGTAGCGGCCGGGCTCCACCGGCCAGCCGTCCCGCGCGTCGGCGGTGATCCGGGTGGCGATGTAGCGCTGGTCCCGGGTGAACTCGCCGCCGGGTTCCACGTACTTGCCGCCGGTCCGGTCCAGGACCTCGTCGTCGCTGCCGCCCACGCCCACCTCCCGAGTCGCGTTCCGTTCCCATCATGGTCGCTCCGGCCGGTCCCGGCAGGGCGAGCGGCGCAGAGGACGGCTTAGGCTGCCGGGCGTGATCGATGTGGAGGCGGCGGCCCGGCGCTTCGTCGCGGACGTGTGGAACGCCGGCCGCGAGGAGAGCGTGTACGAGCTGGTGGCCCCGGAGTGCCCCGGGCTGGGCGGCGCCGGGCCGGAGGCGGTGCTGGCCTGGCACCGGGACCGGCGGGCGTCGTTCCCCGACCTGCGCTACAAGATCGTCGAGGTGGTGGCCGGCGGCGGGCGGGTGGCGGTGCGCTGGCGGGCCGCCGGCACCCAGGCCGGGCAGTTCGGTCCGGTGCCGCCGACCGGCCGGGTGGTCAGCTATTCCGGGGCGTCGTTCCTGCGCTTCGACGAGGCGGGCCGGATCGCGGACGTGTGGAGCGTGAACGAGCTGTTCCAGGTGCTCCAGCAGCTCGGCGTGCAGATGCTGCCCCCGCTCACACCCGGCGAGGCGTGATCCGGCTGATCGGGAGGTTGACCGGGAAGGGCTCGGTCATCGACCAGCCCTTCCCGGTGTGTCGTTCTCCCCGCGCTCACGATACCGCCGCCAAGAGTCGGGTGGTGGTCGCGCGCGCCCGGGGCACAGGGCAGGATGGGCGGCATGAGCGAGCACGGCGGTGTGCCCGGCGGCGGGCTGGTGAAGGGCCTGGCGGTCACGTTGAAGACGATGACCCGCCGGTCGACCACCCAGCAGTACCCGGACGTGGCGCCCGAGCTGCCGCCCCGCTCCCGTGGCGTGATCGCGCTGCTGGAGGAGAACTGCACGGTCTGCATGCTGTGCGCCCGCGAGTGCCCGGACTGGTGCATCTACATCGACTCGCACAAGGAGGAGGTGGCGGTGCCCGGCGCCGCCCGCCCCCGGCAGCGCAACGTGCTCGACAAGTTCGACATCGACTTCTCGCTCTGCATGTACTGCGGCATCTGCATCGAGGTCTGCCCGTTCGACGCGCTCTACTGGTCGCCCGAGTTCGAGTACGCCGAGTACGACATCAAGGACCTGTTGCACGACAAGGACCACCTGGGCGAGTGGATGGGCACCGTGCCGCCGCCGCCGGCCCACGACCCGCTCGGCGATCCCTCGAAGGAGGAGACCACCGCCGCCCGCAAGGCCGCGGCGCCCGCCGCCCGTCCGGCCCCGACCCGGGTACGCTCCGACGCCGCCGAGCCGGGGGAAGGCGCGGCCTCGTGACCGGGGCGGACGTGCTGCTGCTGGCGCTCGGCGCGGTGGCGGTGGGCTCGGGGGCGCTGGTGGTGGCCACCCGCCACCTGGTGCGGGCCGGCCTGTGGCTGGTGGTGTGCCTGGGCGCGCTGGCCGGGAACTATCTGGTGCTCACCGCCGAGCTGGTGGCCTGGGTGCAGGTGTTGATCTACGTGGGCGCGGTGGTGGTGCTGCTGCTGTTCGCGGTGATGCTGACCCGCGCCCCGATCGGCCCGTCGGACGACCTGGACCGGCCGGGTTGGCCGGCCGCGCTCGTCGGCGCCGGCAGCGGCCTGGGCCTGGCCGTGCTGCTCGTCGACGCGTTCCGCTGGTCCCGGGTGGACCTGCCCGCGGCGGGCACCGCCGAGCGCCTCGGCGAGCAGGTGTTCCGCTCCTGGGTGCTGCCGTTCGAGGTGCTGTCGGTGCTGCTGCTCGCCGCGCTTGTCGGCGCGATCGTGCTCTCCCGCCCCGACATCGGCCGCCCGGCCACGCCCGACCCGGCCGGCGAGGGTCCGGCAGGGAGCGAACCGGCCGCGGTGGCCGTCGACGAGGGCGGGCGCCGGTGAGGCCGGTCATCCCCTACGTCACCGCCGCCCTGCTGTTCGGCCTCGGCGTCTACGGCGTGCTGCGCCGCCGCAACGCGGTGCTGGTGCTGATGGCGGTGGAGCTGATGCTCAACGCGGTCAACCTGATCCTGGTCACCGCGGACACCACGGTCCGGGCCGCGCTGCCGCACTCGGGCCAGGTGTTCGCGCTGTTCGTGATCGTGCTGGCGGCCGCCGAGATCGGCGTGGGGCTGGCCATCGTGCTCCAGCTCTACCGGCTGCGGGCCAGCGTCACGGTCGACGACGTGCCGCTCACCGAGCACGAGCCGACCGCGACCGGCGAGCCCGCGTCGCCCGCCCCGGAAGGCGCGACCCGATGAGCACGGCAACGGTCTGGCTGGCGGCGGTGCTGCCGGGCGCGCCGCTGGTGGCCGGCCTGCTCGGGCTGCTCCTGCCACCCGCGTCGCACGGGGACCGGGCGCCGGCCCGGAAGCTGGCGGTCGGGCTGGGCGTGGCCGGCGCGGCGGTGGCGCTGCTGGCCGCGCTGGCGCTGGTGCTCCGGGTGGACGGGCCGGTCGAGGCGGCCACCACCTGGGTGGAGATGGGCGGGCTGCGGGTCACGCTGGGGCTGCGACTGGACGGGGTGGCGGTGCTGGTGGCCACCGCGGTCACCGTGGTGGCGCTCGCCGTGCAGGTCTACTCGACCGGCTACCTGCGTCGCGGCCCGCACGACGACGTGGACGTCGACCACCGCTACCCGCCGTACGCGGCACAGCTCAGCCTCTTCACCGCCGCCATGCTGACCGTGGTGGTGTCCGGTGACCTGATCATGTTGCTGGTCGGCTGGGAGGTGATGGGCATCTGCTCGTACCTGCTCATCGCCCACGACCGGCGGCTGCCGGAGGCGCCCGGCGCGGCGGTGAAGGCGTTCCTGGTCACCCGCGTGGGTGACGTGGGTTTCCTGCTCGGCATCGCGCTGCTGGGCGTGGGCGCGGGCAGCTTCCGGATCGCCGACGTGCTGGCGCACGACTGGTCCACCGGCACGCTGACCGCCGCCTGCCTGCTGCTGCTCGCCGGCGTGGCCGGCAAGAGCGCCCAGTTCCCGCTGCACACCTGGCTGCCGGACGCGATGGCCGGCCCCACGCCGGTCTCCGCGCTGATCCACGCCGCGACCATGGTGGCCGCCGGGGTCTACGCGGTGGCCCGGCTGTTCCCGCTCTTCGCGCAGGCCCCGGCCGCGCTCACGGTGCTCGGCGTGCTCGCCGCGATCACCATCCTGCTCGGCGCGTTCGCGGCCACCGCGCAGGACGACATCAAGCGGGTGCTGGCCTGGTCGACGGTGTCCCAGATCGGCTACATGACCGGCGCGCTCGCGGTGGGCGCGCCCGCCGCCGCGCTGTTCCACCTGCTCGCGCACGCCGCGTTCAAGGCGTTGCTGTTCCTCGCTGCCGGCGCGGTGATCCACGCGGTGGGCACCACGCTGATGTCCCGGATGGGTGGCCTGCGCACCGGCATGCCCGTGACCTTCTGGTGCACGGTGGTCGGGCTCGGCGCGCTGGCCGGGGTGCCGCCGCTGGCCGGGTTCTGGAGCAAGGACGGCGTGCTCGCCGCCGCCGAGGCGACCGCGCTGGACGGTGCCGGCCCGACCGCGACCTGGGTGGGCTGGCTGGTCTGGCTGGCCGGGCTGCTCGGCGTGGCGGTCACCGCCTGGTACGCGACCCGCCTGCTGCTGCGCACGTTCTTCGGCGTGTCCCGCACGCCGCTGGTCCGCCCGCACGACCCGCCCGCGTCGTTGCGCTGGCCGGTGCTGCTGCTCGCGGTCCCGGCCGCGTTGCTCGGGCTGGCCGCGTTCGCGCCGTGGTTCGCCGACCGGCTGCGGGTGCCGGGCGACGACACCGGCGAGGCGGTCGAGCTGGTCCACCTGGCGCCGAACCTGATCCTGCCGGTGGTGCTGCTCGCGGTCGGCGCGGGCGTGGCCTGGGCCGGCTGGCGCCGGGATCCGGCCGCCGACCCGGCCCGCTTCCTGGGTCCGCTGCGGCAGGTGTTCGCCCGGGCGTTCCGGCTCGACGACGTCCAGCACGCGCTCGTCGTACGCCCGACGGGCGCGCTCGCGCGGGCCGTGCGGGCGGGCGACGAGCTGGGGGTGGACGGCCTGGTGGAGGGCGCCGGCCGGGCGGCGGTGGAGCTGGGCGACGGGCTGGCCGCGGCACACCGGGCGGCGTTGCCGCGCGCGGCGGCCGGGGTGCTGGCCGGCGCGTTGCTGATCGGCCTGGCGGTCGCCCTGATCGGAGTCACCTCATGACGTTCGGGCAGGTCCTTCTGGTCGCGGTGGTCGCGGTCCCGGCGTTGGGCGCGGTCGCGACGGCCGCCGTGCCGGGCGACCGGGCCGGCCGGCTGGTCGGCACGGTGGCCGCCGCGGTGACGCTGCTGGCGACGCTGCCGCTGGTCGGTGGCGAGCACGGCTGGTTCGGGTACGGCCCGCGGCCGGCGGTGCAGCCGTGGCACCAGCTCGACCTGACCTGGGTGCCCGGGCTGGACCTGCGCTTCCACCTGGGGGTGGACGGCATCTCCTGGCCGCTGGTGGTGCTGACCGCGCTGCTCACGCTGCTGTGCTGCGGCTACACGCTGTGGCGGGTGCCGGCGGGCGGCGGCAGCGGCCGGGCACTCGTGGCGTTGCTGCTGGTGGTCGAGGTGGGCATCCTCGGCACGTTCCTGGCGCTCGACCTGGTGTTGTTCTTCCTGTTCTTCGAGGTCGTCCTGCTGCCGATGTACGCGATCATCGCCGGTTGGGGCGGCGCGGACCGGCGGCGGGCGGCCCGCAAGTTCGCGCTCTACACGCTGTTCGGCTCGGTGCTGCTGCTTGTCGGCGTCTACGTGGTGGTGGCCGCCGCGGGCACCGCCGACCTGGTCACGTTGACCGGCGGCGCCGGCCTGTCCCGCGACACGCAGTTGGCGGCGTTCACGCTGTTGGCGTTGGCGTTCGCGGTGAAGAGCCCGCTCTGGCCGCTGCACTCGTGGCTGCCCGACGCGCACACCCAGGCGCCCACCGTGGGCAGCGTGATCCTCGCCGGGGTGCTGCTCAAGATGGGCACGTACGGACTGATCCGGGTGGCCGTGGGGGTGGCCCCGGAGGGGGCCCGCTGGGCGTCGCCGGTGCTCGGCGCGCTCGCCGTGGCGGCGATCCTGATCGGTGGCCTGGTGTGCCTGGCGCAGACCGAGCTGAAGCGGCTGATCGCCTACTCCAGCGTCGGGCACATGGGGTTCGTGCTGCTCGGGGTGGCCACGCTCACCGCCACCGGCCTCCAGGCGGCGCTGATCGGCAACATCGCCCACGGGGTGATCACCGGCCTGCTGTTCTTCCTGGCCGGGGCGATCAAGGACCGGACGCACACCGGGTCGCTGGCCGAGCTGTCCGGGCTGCGGGAGACCGCGCCCCGGCTGGCCGGGCTGCTCGGCTTCGCGGCGGTCGCCTCGCTGGGGCTGCCCGGCCTGGCCGGCTTCTGGGGTGAGGCGTTCGCCGTGGTGGCGGCCGTGCGCCGGGGCGGCCCGCTGTGGCTGACGCTCGCCGTGCTGGCGGCGCTGGGCGGGGCGCTCACCGCCGCGTACCTGCTGCGGTTGTTGCGCCGGGTCAGTCACGGCCGGCCCAGCGCGGCGGTCGCGCCGCTCGGGCCGGGGCTGGCCGGGGCGGAGCTGACCGCCTGGGTGCCGCTCGTGGTGCTCGCGCTCGCGGTCGGCCTGGCGCCGGCGCTGGTCCTGTCCTACGCCTCCGGCCCGGTGGAGGCCCTGCTGGGGGTCGTGCCATGAGTCTGGTGCAGCCTGTCGACAACGTGGCGCTGCTGCCGGGTTACCTGGCCGCCGGCACGGCGGTGCTGGTGCTCCTGGTCGACCTGCTGGTGGCCCGCCGGGCGGTGACCGTGGCGGTGGCGGCGCTCGGTGCGACCGGCACCGCGGCTGGCGCGGCACTGGTCGGGGCGGCCGGTGAGCGGCGCACGTTCTGCGTGGGCGCGGACTGCTCCTGGGTGTGGAACGGCCGGGCGGCGCTGGTGGCGGCGGTGATCGCGCTGCTGACGCTCGCCGTGCTGGTGATCTCCGGTCCGCTGCTGCGGGCCGGGCGCACCCCGGCCGGCGAATACTGCTTCCTGCTGGCCTGCGCGATGACCGGTGGTGTGGTGCTCGGCGCGGCCGGCGACCTGATCACCCTGCTGGTGGCGTTGGAGACGCTGACGTTGCCGCTCTACGTGCTGGTCGGGCTGCGCCGGGCCAGCCTGGCCGGGGCCGAGGCGGCGGTGACGTTCTTCGTGGTCAGCGTGGTCGCCACCACGGTGACGCTGCTCGGGGCGGCGCTGCTCTACGCGGTCACCGGCAGCCTGCACCTGGACCGGCTGGGTGGCACCCTGGCCGCCCGGGACGACCTGCGCGACCTGCCGCTGACCACTGTCGCGGTGGCGCTCGTGGTGGCCGGGCTGGCGTTCAAGGTGGCCGCGGTGCCGTTCCACGCCTGGGCGCCGGCCACCTATGACGGCGCGCCGCTGCCGGTGGCCGCCTACCTGTCGACCGCGTCGAAGCTGGGCGGCGTGGTGGCGTTGCTGGCGGTGGTGCAGCGGGCGCTGCCGGCCGGCGTGACCGGCCCGGTGCTGGCAGTGCTGGCCGCGTTGACCATGACGGTGGGCAACCTGGTGGCGCTGCGCCAGCGGCGTACCGTCCGGTTGCTGGCCTGGTCGTCGGTGGCCCAGGCGGGTTACATCCTGGCGCCGCTCGGCGCGTTGGCGCTGGCGGCGGGGCGCACCGCCGACGCCCGCGCCGGGGCGTATGCGGCGGCCGTCGCGTACGCGGTGTTCTTCGTGCTGCTGGAGCTGGCCGCGTTCGCCGCGGTGGTGGCGTTGCGGCCGGCGGACGGCGACGGCGGCACGCTCGCCGACCTGCGCGGCGCGGCGCGGCGGCACCCGTGGGTGGGTGGCGCGTTCGCGTTGGCGCTGATCGGGTTGGCCGGGTTGCCGCCGGGCCTGGCCGGGTTGTTCGCCAAGGTGACTGTGGTCCGGTCGTTGCTGGCCGGGCACGCCGGCTGGCTGGCCCTGCTGGTGGCGCTGAACGCGGTGCTCGGCCTGGCCTACTACCTGCGGGTGGCCGCGTCGCTCTACGCGCCGGCCGGCGGCGGTGCCGTGCGACCGGCCCGCGCGGTGGTGTGGGCGCTCGGGGTGGCCACGGTGGCGGCCGTGGTGATCGGTTTCGCACCGCAGTTGGTGCTGGACGTGGCGGCGCGCTGACCCGGTTCGTGCCCGGTTGGGCGGCTGGTTCAGCGGGCGCACAGGATTCCCCAGCCAACTTTCAGCCATGAGCCGGATGGTTGACGGGTACCGGTGTGTTGAACCGGTCAGCGGGACACCCCGCGCACCGAAGGAGCGATCGATCGTGCATCACAACCGTCTCAAGACCGCAGCGCTGCTCGGCCTGTTGACCTCGCTGATCCTCGCGGTCGGCTACTGGTTCGGCGGTAGCGGTGGTCTCGTCATCGCCGTGGTCGTCTCGTTGCTGATGAACGGCGTCACCTACTTCTTCTCCGACAAGCTCGCGTTGCGCTCGATGAAGGCGCAACCGGTCAGCGAGGCACAGTTCCCCGAGCTGTACCGGATGGTGCGGGAGCTGTCGACGCAGGCCGGCAAGCCGATGCCCCGGCTCTACGTGAGCCCGACGTCGCAGCCGAACGCGTTCGCCACCGGGCGTAACCCGGAGCACGCGGCGGTCTGCGTCACCCAGGGCATCGTGGAGATCCTCGACTACCGGGAACTGCGCGGCGTGATCGGGCACGAGCTGTCCCACGTCTACAACCGGGACATCCTGATCTCCAGCGTGGCGGCCGGCCTGGCCGGCATCATCACCATGTTGGCCAACCTGGCCTGGTTCATCCCGCTGGGCTCGTCCGACGACGAGGACGGCCCGAACCCGGCGGTGCTGCTGCTCACCCTGATCCTCGGCCCGATCGCGGCCACGGTGATCCAGTTGGCGATCAGCCGCAGCCGGGAATACCAGGCCGACGCGTCCGGCGCCGAGCTGAGCCGCGACCCGCTGGCCCTGGCCAGCGCCCTGAAGAAGATCCACATGGGGACGCAGGCCCGCCCGCTGGCCCCGCAGGGTCAGCTCGCCAGCACCGCCCACCTGATGATCGACAACCCGTTCAAGCGGGGCGGCGGCATCGCCGCGATGTTCGCCACCCACCCGCCGATGGAGCAGCGGGTGGCCCGGCTGGAGCAGATGGCCCGCAACTCCGGGCCGGTGCAGTTCCAGCGCTGACCCCGACCGCCCGCCTCCGCCCGCGTCCCCGGACGCGGGCGGAGCCGTGTTCGGGCCGGGGCGCGGTCAGGCCGGCTCGACCAGCCGGTCCGCGCGGGTGGCCAGCACCACGGCGAGCAGCACCAGCCCCGCCGCCAGGTAGGCCGCGGCCGGGCCGAACAGGGCCGCGGTGCCGCCGAGCAGGAAGATCCCGATCCCGCCGAACATGATGTTCGAGGCGATCATGGTGGCCTCCACCTGACCCATCCGCTCCGGAGGCGCCAGCCGCGCGAACGTGGCCTGCGCGCCGATCAGCCAGCCGGCGCCCGCGCCGATCGCCGCGTTCGCCAGGGCGAGCGTCCAGACCGGGGCTCCGAGCGCGACGAGCAGGCCGGCCAGGAGCAGCGCCAGCCCGAGCGCGCGGACGGCCACCACCTGCCCGGCGACCCGGCTCAGCCAGCCGCGTCGGCCGACGACCAGCACGAACACCGCGCCGCCGAACGACGAGGCGGCCAGCAGCACCGGTCGCCAGCCGCCATCGGCCAGGTCCGGGGCGAGCGTCTCCGGCAACGCGCCGGAGAGCACGGTGGCCAGGGTGAGCAGGCCGACGGTGCGCAGCACCGGATGCCCGGCGATGATCCGGATGCCCGCCGTGGCGGGCGGTCGCCGACGCCGACCCTCCTGCGGGCTGACCGGCAGGCCGGCGAGGACGACGGCGGCGACCAGGAACGACACCAGGTCGATGACGAGCGCCAGCCGGGGGCCGAGCGCCACCGTCATGCTCGCGCCGGCGAGCAGGCCGACGACCTGGCTGCTCTGGTTGGCGAACGCGGAGAGCCCGAACAGCGGCAGCCGCAGCGGAGGCGCCACCGCCTCGGCGGCGACCGCCACGTGCACGCTGGAGTAGGAGGCCCGGACCGCGCCGAGCAGGCCGGCCGCGAGGATCGCCGGCAGCGGCCGGGGAACCACCACGGGTACGGCGATCAGCGCCGCGCCGGCCAGCGAGAGCGCGACGAGCATGGCGCGCCGGGACGGCACGTCGAGCCAGCCGCTGAACACGGTCGCGACCAGCAGCGCCGGCAGCATCCGGGCGGCGTAGACGGCGGCCGGCCCGAGCACCGAGTCGGTCTGGTCGTAGGCGAGCAGCAGCAGCGCGGCGAGCCCGATGAAGTCACCCAGCTCGGAGATGCCCCGGGCGATCAGCAGGCGGGCCGCGACCGGGTGCCGGAAGAGGGCCCGGTAGCCGGGCATGGGCGTCGCGGTGTCGGTCATCGGCGCGACGGGTCCGTTTCCTCGACGCCGATCCGCTGCGGCGCGACGGCCCTGCCGCTCATCCGACCTCCGATCACGCCGGCGGCCGACCCCGCCGCCGTTGGCATGGACTCAGTTCGATGAGCAACCTACCCGCTGGCCGCCGCTAAGGCAGCCCCTGAACCGGCGGCTGTCTACTTCCCGCAGAGCCGTGCCCGGGAGAACGCCGGTCCCGGCGAAACGTGCCCCCGCCAGACCGGGTTGACGGTGACCGCCAACGCCGGGACCTGCCAGGCGGTGCCGAGGAGCTGGAAGGTGCCGTACTCGCGTCGCCGCGACCGGAGGTTGTCGCCGGAGAGGAAGTCGATCGCCCGATCGCTGATGTCCTGCCTGCCCAGCAGGCCGCCGTGCAGGGCGGGCACCTCGTAGACCGGGATCTGGGTGAACGGGCCGGGCGGGAGTTCGGTCGCGCTGACCGTGGGCAGGAAGGCGATCATCCGGACCCCGGGGACCGGGCACATGGTCTGGAACCGGTAGAACGGCGCGTTCTCCATCAGCGAGCGGATGAACGGCTCGTCCGGGCTGTCCCAGCCCCCACTGATCCGGGCCGCCAGCGCGAAGATGCCGCGCAACTGCCAGCCGGGGGCGATGCCCCAGCCCGCCGTCGCGTCCTCCGGCGGGTAGTAGACGCGGGCGGCGCGCACCAGCGGGCTGAACATCAGCAGCGCCGTCACCGGGGACGTCGGGTGGTCGCGCAGGTAGGTACGCCCGACCATCGCCCCCTCGCTCTCGCCGAGCAGCGCCACCGGCCGGCCGGTCCGCGCGTGCAGCGCCCGCACCTGCTCGTCCAGCAGCGCCGAGCTGGAGTCGAGCGAGCGGTGCGTGTCCCGGGAACCGTAGGGCTTCGGGCGGCCGGAGGCGTCCCGCCCGGTGTAGGAGAACGTCTCCACCAGCGGGTCGGCGGCGGGGCGACCGTCGTAGCGGGAGTTGTGCGGGCCGAGCACGATCACCGCGTACGGCACCGAGGCGGGCAGCTTCCGGTCGAGCAGCAGCGGCCGGAACGCGCCCACCTGGTACGACGGGCTCGACGTCACCGCCTGCGCGGTCAGCGGAATGGCCAGGGCGAGCGCCACCACGAACGGCGCCACCGGCACCCGCGCCCAGCGCACCCGCGTCGGCAGCACCGCCGCCCGGATCGACCGGTTCCACAGCAGCCCGTTGACGGCTCCGGCGAGCGCCGCCACCGCGAGCGTCCACCAGCCCGGCACCCGCCAGACGACCGCGCCGGCGATGGTGATCACCACGAAGTCGAGCAGGGACCAGCCGACGAGCGCCGCCGACGGCAGACCCCGCCACCAGCCCGCGCCGATCGCGGCCCGTTGCAGGAACGGCGCGAGCAGCAGCATCGGCCCGACGGCGGCGAACACGAACCAGGAGAGCGACACCACCCCGGCGGCGACGGCGAGCGCGGCGAACGGGGTGACGATCACCGCGGTGAGCGCCGCGAGTCCCAGGTTGCGCAGCAGGATCCGTCGGCGGGACGGTCGGGGTGATCCGGCCGGCCAGGCGAGGCTCACCAGGGCCGCGCAGAGCAGCCCGCGCAGCACGATCGCGACCACCAGTCCGACCGCGTACGCCTGCCAGGTGTTGTGGTAGACGAGCAGCCAGCGCATGTCGTTGTACGAGTCGTACGGCCAGACGGCCGAGCCCTGCGGCGACAGGCCCTCCGCGCTCTGGAAGTCGAGCATCAGGAACAGCACGTTCTGCGCCACCGGGACGACCGCGGCGAGCGCGACGAGTCCGAGCAGCCTGCTCCTCGGGTGGCTCACCGCTCCTCCTCGCCCCGACGTCCCGTCCTGACTCTCCGACGCCGTGTGCCGGCGCGGGACGGAATCGGCGGAAAGGCGCACGGTCGGGGCCGCTGTGAGGCAGCCGACCGTTTCCGCCGGTCACGATCGGCGTTAGGGTCGAAGGGCATCTGACTCATTACATCCGGGAGGTCGACCGTGGCCGCACTGCGCCAGTACCTGGGCGTCTGGCGGATCCCCGGCGCGCCGATGCTGCTGATCCTCGGCATCGTCGGCCGGCTCGGGATCGGCATGACCCCGCTGGCGTTGCTGCTCGTGGTCGAGCAGGTCACCGGCCGCTACTCGCTGGCCGCCGTCGCCGGCGGCATCTACGCGCTCGCCGGCGCCGCGCTCAGCCCGGTCGCCGGCCGGATCGCCGACCGGGTCGGCCCCACCCCGGTGCTGCTGGCCACCGCGCTGGCCCACCCGCTGGCCCTGCTCGGGCTGCTCGGCGCCAGCCGCGCCGACGTCGCCAACCTCCCGCTGATCTACCTGACGGCCGGCCTCGCCGGCGCCACCTACCCGCCGCTGACCGCCGCCATCCGGGGCGCCTGGAACGACCTGACCGCGCCGGCCACCGGCCGGGGCCACCTGCGCAACACCGCGCTCGCCGCCGAGACCTCGCTGTTCGAGGTGGTCTTCGTGCTCGGCCCGCTGCTGGTCGCCGCCTTCGTGCTGCTCGCCGACGCGTCCGCCGCGCTTGTCGGCGCCGCCGTCGTCACCCTGGTCGGCACCGGCTCGGTGGCGCTCGGCCGGGTCATGCGCGGCTGGCGCCCGCACCCGCGTGAGCACCACGCCCGGGGCCTCGGCCCGCTGCGCGTCGGCGGCTTCCCCGCGCTGCTGCTCTGCGTGGCCAGCCTCGGCATCGCGTTCGGCGCCTCCGGCGTGATCGTCCCGGCCTTCGCCGGGAACACCGGCGCCGCCGACCCGGAGAGCATGGCCGGCGTGCTGCTCGCCGTCTGGGGCGTCGGCAGCGCGGTCGGTGGCTTCTCCTTCGGCGTACGCAAGCCGGCCGCCAACATGACCCGCCAGTTCGCCTGGCTGCTCGGCGCCGTCGCGGCCAGCTTCGCCGTCTTCGCGGTGATGCCCGGCCCGGTCGCGCTCGGCGTCGCCCTGGTGCTCGGCGGCGCGGCCATCGCGCCCGCCCTCACCCTGGAGAACACGCTCGTCGGGCGGGTCGCCCCGGCCGGCATGCTTAACGAGGCGTACACCTGGGTGGTCACCATGTCGGTGGCGGCCAGCGCCGTCGGCGGCGCGGTCGCCGGTCTGATCGTCGACAACGCCGGCGGCGTACCGTGGGCGTTCCTCTTCGCCGGCGCGGCGGTCGGCGTGGGTGCGGTGGTCGCCGCGCTGCCCCGCGGCCCGATCGCCCGCGCCGAGGCCGCCGCGGTCCGCGCCGAGCAGTCCCTGGCCGCCTGACCGCGTCGCGAACCCGGCCGCCACCAGCCCGAGCGCGACGGTTCCCGCCGCGCACCACAGCAGCGTGGGTCGCGCCCCGAACGCGACGGTCGCCGGGCCGCCGAGCATGGTGCCCAGCGGCACCGCCAGCACCGTGACCGCCCCGTTGGCGGCCAGCACCCGGGGCAGCTCCGCCGCGCCGGCCCGATGCTGGATCAGCGCCGTCGCGGTCGGCCGGTAGGGCGCCCAGACCAGGCCGGCCAGCGCGAACGCCGGCAGCGACACGGCGACGGGCGCGCCCAGCCCGAGCGGCAGCAACGCCGCGCCGAACAGCACCACGACGCCGGCCAGCACGCCGCGCGGTGGCCGGTCCCGCAGGAACCCGGTGAGCAGCCCGCCGAGCAGCGACCCCACGCCGAACGCGGTGTAGAACGCGCCGAGCAGCGCCGCCGAGGCGTGCCGGTCCTCGGTGACGTGCACCGGCATGGCCACGTAGAACGGCCCGAACAGGAAGAAGAACACGAACGTCAGCCCCAGCAGGCCGAGCAGCGCGCGGTCCCGGCCGATGACCCGGAACCCCGAGGTACGCGACGGCCCGGCCCCCGCCGCCCGTCCCGCGCGCCGGCGATCCGCCGGCACCGCGAGCCGGTAGCTGACCGCCAGCACCGCGAACGTGCCGGCGTCGATCGCGAGCACCCACACCGGCCCCACCCCGGCGATGAGCAGCCCGGCCAGCGGCGGGCCGACCACCGTCGCCGCCTGCCCGAACACCCCGAGCAGCGCGTTGCCGGCCAGGTGGTGCCGCTGCGGCAGCAGCTCCGCCACAAGCGTGAACCGGCCGGCCGTCCCCCACGGGTGCAGCAGCGACGACACCGCCAGCAACGCCACGTAGAGCCCGACGTCCAACACCCCGGCCAGGTGCGCGACCGGAATCGCCCCCAACGCGAGCGCCCGCAGGCTCGCGTCCCACCCGGCGAGCTGGGCGCCGCCGCGCGCACCCAGCACCCGCCCCAACAGCACCGCGCCGGCCGCGCCCGGCAACGTGTACGCGGCCACCGCGAACGCGGTCCAGGTGCCGCGCTGCCCGACGGGCGCGAGTTGCAGCGCCAGCCAGGTCACCGCGACCAGCGCCAGCCCGTCGCCGAGGGCGGACACGGCGAGCCCGGGAAGCAGCCGGCGCAACACCGGTTGGGCGAGGACCGGGCGGTACGGCAGGAGCGGCATGGTCCCCACCCGACCGCACCCGGGACCCTCAACTCAACGAAGTTGCCTGAGGGCAGAAGCGCTCTCCGGTCCTCGTCACACCGACGGGTCCCAGGCGGCGAGCCGGTCGAAGACCCGACGGTCGCCCGCGAACGTCAGCGATTCCAGCGGAACGCGGCCGTAGAAGAACAACACCAGGTCGCTCGCCGTGCCCCGGGCCGAGGCGTCGACCGCGGCGCGATCCTCCCCGGCTGCGGGCGCGCGGCGGGCGACCTGCGCGCCGTCCGGGGAGAGCCGGAGGCGCCAGGACCGGCCCTCGGTGGCGTGGTAGTCGACGGTGGCGGGTTCGTGTGGCCAGGCGACATTGGTGGCGCAGAGGGTGAACTGGCAGTCGTCGAAGCCGTCCAGGGCGACCTCCTCCGACAGCGGCTGCGGCGCGCCCAGGGTGAGCTGGGCGTCGTAGGTGTGCACCGCGATCTCGGGGACCTGCCGCCGCGCCCAGGCGCCGGAGGTCTGCGGCGACGGCGAGTCGTCCCACCACGTCCAACACCCGCGGTCCGGGCCGGCCGCCCGCAGCACGTCCGTCAGGTGCGCGACGGACTCCGTCCACCAGGCCAGCAGCGCCTCGCGTTCCCGGGGCGCGCCCGTGCCGTCGTCCCAGGCCGACTTCTCCGGGGGACCGTCCGCGGGCCCCGCGGCGACGACGGCGGCTGACTTACGGCGGCTCAGGCCCACGTGGTGCACGAGATCGACGAGCGTCCGTCCGGGATGGGTCGGCACCGCCATGTCGAGGCTGGGCGCGGCCGCGATCGTGGCGCGGAAGGCGGCCGCGCCATCGTCGATGAGCCGCAGGTGATCGGAGAACGTCAACGTCGTGTGCACCCCGGCTGTCTACCGGCGCGCTCCGCCGACCCGACAGCGGATTTTCGCGGGACCGGGTCAGTCGTGGCGGTGACGCACGATGTGGTGGAGGTGGCGGATCGTGTCCTCGCGGTCGTCCGCGCCGATCGAGTCCCACAGGTCCGCCAGCCAGTAGACCGAGCCCGACAGCATCCAGGCCCAGCCGCGTACCCAGGTCGCCTCGTCGAAGCCGAGCGCCTCCCGGTAGGCGGCCCGCGCACGGGCGTCGAACAGGCTCCAGGCAGGCCGTACCTCGACCGCAGGGTCGCCACGCCCGAGGCCGCCGAAGTCGATCACGCCGGTGAGCCGGCCCCCGTCGACGAGCAGGTTGCCGGCCAGCAGGTCTCCGTGCAGCCACACCGGCGGCCCCGGCCACTCGTCGGCCGCCATCGCCTCGTCCCACGCCGCGGTCACCGCCGGCCCGTCGATGCGGTCGCCCAGCGCCGCGATCGACAGGCGGGTCAACTCGTCCCGCCGCGCCAGCGGCACGCCGCGCTGGATCCCCTCCTTGACCGGCCCGTCCATCGGGTCGATCGCCATCATCGCGTGCACGAAACCGGCGAGGTCGACGGCGAGGTCGACGTGGTCCTGTCCGGCCTCCGGGTTGCGCCCGTCCAGCCACGGGACGACAGTCCACGGCCACGGATAGTCCCGGCCCGGCCGGCCGACCGCGATCGGCACCGGGACCGGCACCGGAAGGTGCGGCGCCAGCCGTGGCAGCCAGGTCGCGTCGCTCGCCACCTGGTCGACCGCCCAGTGGGCCCGAGGCAGCCGCGCGGTCAGGGCGTCACCCAGCCGGAACAGCGCGTTGTCGGTCCCGGTCAACGGCTGCGCGACGATCGGCAGGTCGGACCATTCGGGGAACTGCTCGTCGATCAGGGCGCGGACCTGCTCGACCGCGACGACGATCTCTCCCGGGCGCATGGCGCGACCATAGGACCACCTCGATCATCCTGCCAATCGAGTTCGGACCCGCCGAAGCGTCCGCGCGGCCCCGGGTCGCGCCGGCCGGCTGTCGCCTCCCTAGCGGTAGTTGTTGAACTGGAGCGCGACGCCGAAGTCCTCGCCCTTGAGCAGCGCGATGACGGCCTGGAGGTCGTCCTTCTTCTTGCCGGTGACGCGGAGCTGGTCGCCCTGGATCTGCGCCTGCACGCCCTTCGGGCCCTCGTCGCGGATCTTCTTGCTGATCGCCTTCGCCTTGTCGGTGTCGATGCCCTGGATCACCTTGGCGTCGATCTTGAAGATCTTGCCCGACGCCTTCGGGTCGCCGGCGTCCAGCGACTTCAACGAGATGTTGCGCTTGACCAGCTTCTCCTTGAAGACGTCGAGCGCGGCGCGCACCCGCTCCTCGGTCTCCGCCTGGAGGCTGATCCCCTCCTCACCCGACCAGGAGATCTCGGCGCCGGTGCCGCGGAAGTCGAACCGCTGCGAGAGCTCCTTCTCCGCCTGGCGGAGGGCGTTGTCGACCTCCTGGCGGTCGACCTTGCTCACGATGTCGAACGACGGGTTCGCTGCCATGCTCATGCTCCTGCTGTCCGGCGGTGTGTCCTGATCCGTCCCGCGCTGACCAGCGTGGGACTCCCTGACGGTACCCCGTTGCGGAGTGGCCGGGGGCAACCGCTATCCTTGCTTCCGCCGCCGCGTTGCGACGCGGTGGGGTGCCCTGGCGGGTTGCCCGAGCGGCCAATGGGAGCGGACTGTAAATCCGTCGCGAAAGCTTCAGAGGTTCGAATCCTCTACCCGCCACCAGGTGCAGATGCGGCCCTCGAACGGCAGAGATGCTGATCGGGGGCCGCTGTCGTTGGTCGACATGACGGCTGCGGGAGCGGTGTCTCCGACGCTCCCCAGGCTGCGGGCCTCATGATCCAACGCCAGACATCCCTCTCTGCTGGCGTGACATCCGGACCGGTTGGTCGTTGTGGGTCTGGCGGCTGATTAGTCCCATCGCATCTATAACGCAAGGGTTCTACGTGGGCTGCGATTGAGCGCGGGCGACTGGCGGATGACCAGCATCCTCGAAGCGGACCGGCTCTTCGCGGCACACCTACGGACGTCCAAGGGACAACGCTGATGGTGCGTAGTTGGCAGGACACCCGCTCACGTATGAATCTCGATGAGGCGAAGGTCGCCGAGCACAAGGAGCGGATGCTCGCCGAGGTGCGAGCCACCCGCCTTCGGGAGATGCGCGAGCAACGTGGTCTGACCCAACAGGAGGTCGCCGATCGCATGCACGTGTCACAGCCGAGAGTGGCCGCGATCGAGAAGGGCGAGGTACCGGCGACTGAGGTAGGCACCATCGACCGGTACGTCTCCGCCCTCGGCGGCAGGCTGGAGATCGTGGCCGACTTCGACGGCGAGCGGTTCGCGCTGAGTTGACTCGTAGCGGCCGACGGAACGACGCGGCAGTTCGGCGATGAGCTGCCTCAGCACGAGGGCGGCTCCGCTCTCGTGCTCGACGTAGGCGGTGCGAATCCGATTGGTGCCGGGAAGGTCTGCCACGCCCTCGGGTGAGTCGTCGCGACGATGCGCGAGGATGGATGGGTGCTTCAAGGGGCCTTCTACGCCTTCGTGCTGCTGCTCCTGGTGCTGCCCGCCCTGGGCATGGCCGTACTGGTCCCGCTCGTGCGCCTGACGACGTGGCTGTGGCGGTCGGTGCCCCGATGGCCGTCAAGGCAGTGGCGCTGGGCGAAGGCGCTGACCATCGACCCGCACCCGGCCGGACCCTTCAACGACTCGCGGGACGTGTGGCCGATGCCGGCGGATGAGTGAATCCCCCGGCTGGGGCCGAACGCGGAACGACCTCCCGCGAGCGTTCGCTAGCTGCTGTTGCGGTGCGTCGCGAACTCGATGAAGGAGGCCCAACGGGCGGCGGCGAAGGTCAGCGACGGGCCGGCCACGTCCTTGCTGTCGCGTACGCGCACGACGCCCGGCAGGTTGTCGGCCACCTCGACGCAGTTGCCTTCGTTGCCGCTGTAGCTGCTCTTGCGCCACCGAGGCGTGCCCGTCTCAGTCATCGTAAGTCTCCTTGATCAGGGCGCCTACCAGATCCTCGGAGGCGCGTTCGTCCAGGGCGAGGTTCCACAGAGTCTCCCAAACCGAGGTGTACGTCTCTACCTCGTTCGACCGGTCTAGGTAGATGCTGCCCGTCAGCGACTCGCTGTAGGCGGTGGTCGGCTCGGCGGGTCGGGTGCCCTTGGCGGGAAAGTCGAGCAGCACGAAGTTTCCCGCGACGGATGCTCGGTGCGGGCCGATGCCGCTCGGGAGCACGCGGACGCTGATGTTGGCCGACTGGGCCGCGTTGACCAGGTAGGCCAGTTGGGCGCGCCACGCCTCGACGTCGCTGATCGGCCTGTGTAGAACTGCCTCGTCGACGATCGTCTCGAAGAGGGGAGCCGCCGGACTTCTCCTGGCCAGAAGCTTCTGCCGCTCCATTCGGAGGGCGACCTTCTGGGCCACCTCCTGCGGAGTGCGGCCGGGCCTGGTCTCGAACACCGCTGACATGTACTCGGGTGTCTGGAGGAGTCCGGGGATGAGATTGGGTTCGTACTGCCGGACGTGGCTGGCCGCCGCTTCCAGGCCGACGTACAGCTCGAACCATGCCGGGATCACGTCACCGTAGGCGTGCCACCAGCCTTTGCTCTTGCTCTCCCTGGCGAGCGAGACCAGGACCTCGGTCAGCTCGGTGGAGGTGCCGTAGAGCTGGCACATCAGGTTCACGTCGTGGGTGCGGAGCGACGTCTGGCCGGCCTCCAGCCGGTACATCTTCGCCCGTGACCACTCCAGGGTGGTGGCCGCAGCCTCCAGGGCGATGCCTGCTTCCTCGCGAGCCTGGCGCAGCAACCGTCCCAACTGCCGGCGTGGGACGGAAGATCCCGTCTCGACCATCTGACCCCGATCTCACCTCAGATGCCGGTGTGTCTCATTCGAGTCAGCCTGCACGCGCCGATGGCACGGCGTCAATATTTTCCTTCGATTCTCTCGATGAGACGTTGCAGATCGAGCACCGGCTCCGCCAGGTTGGCTGCTGACAGGGCTGACCGGCGATCGGCGGAGGTGCGATATGTCCCGGCGCGGCAGACATGGCGACGGCGGCCGGCCGTGACGCCGGAGCGCCGGCTGGACACGCCCTTCCTGGTGGCGCTGTCCTGGGCGGTCATCGACTACCACGTGGCGTACACCTGCTCCCGCTGCCGTCCGTACGGCTGGTGTCCTCGGGTCGTGGTGGCGCGGGCCCGCATCCGCGCGTGGCGGCGGATCCGCGACCAGTGGCGGAGCTGAGGTGCGGCGCGCTGCTCCTGATCGGCAGGGCGGCGAGCGTCCAGTTCGTGAGGCCGTTCCACTTCCGGGTGATCCGGGTGCTCGACTGGACCACCTACGACGGCTGGACGTGGCTGGACGGCTACCAGCTCGACGCACGGGGTGACGCGGTGGCGCGTCGCTCGATCTTCGTCAGGCGAGGCGGGTTACTGCCCGGCTCAGTCCCTGCCCGGCGGCGGAAGGAAGGGCGGTGACGGTGTCAGTGCCCGCCCGCCAGGCGGCGGGCCTCGGCGATCACGTCCGCGTCGATGTCCGCGGTCGTGTCGCCGACGACCCCGACGGCCTCCGCGTACTCGTAGGCATTGTCGAAGGCGACCAGGTCGGCGGCCAGGGGAGTGCCGTCCCAGGTGATGTGCAGGTACGCCCAGACCGTCAGCTCACGGGGCGTGATCTCCCCGGCTACCGCGCGCCGGGCCATGAGTCGGACGGCCGCCTCCTCGCCCGCGCGGCTCCCCTGGGGGTAGTAGGTGAGGGAGAGTTCCGCCAGCGCGTCTTCGAGCCACCGTCGCAGCTCGTCGCTCTCGCTGCCCTTCGCGCAGGAGGCGCCGGCGAGGATCCGCAGGGTGGGGCTGTCCACGCCCGCCACCAGGCAGTCGCAGGCGGCCTCGATCACCTGGGCTGCGGTGCCCGGGCCGGTGCTCCAGAGGACGGCGGCCTCCTGGAGCCGGGTGAGGGCGACGTGGGTGGGCACCGACCCATGATCCGCCGGCAGGGCCGTGCGGCGGAAGCCGGTTTGCGAGGGTGCGGTGCTCGGGTATTCAGCGATACATGTCAGTCTCCGGTCGCCGCTCGGTCAACAGGTTCAACACCTACCTCGACGCCAGTGACGGCCAGCGACTGACCGCGATCGTGCTCGCCCTGGTGGCGGGGCCGCTCGCCGGGCTGCTCTGTGCCTGGTTGGCCACCTCGCTCCTGGGCGGTACGCACTGGTTGGTGCAGACGCTCGCCTTCGCCGTCATCGGTCTGCTCGTCGGCGCCGGGCTGCTCGTCCTGCTGTCACGGGGTGGTTCCCGTGCCCGACGTCGACCGTCGCGCCGCCGTTGGCGTACGTCGGGTGGTTTTCGCCGTGAGTGAGGGAATCACCCTCTGGCGCTCATGCCGGATACAGGTATGGTGGTCTATGGCCGGAGGCGACCTCGTCGTGCGGGCGGGTCGCGGGCCAGGCGGGCATGAGTGCTGGCGGGACGGAGTTTTCGGGTGCCTTGATCCCTTCGTGATGAACGTCGGAATCCGCAGTGGACGAAGCCGCCGGGCACCGTCGAACATGATGAGCTGGCTGCGTGTGGTGGGTGCCTGGGCCGAATGGCGGAACCTGACAGCTACTCGGGCTGCAGGGGTGTTCTCGCCTTTTCTGCCCCAGACCGGTGTGGCACGATCGTGGAACCTCCACCATCCCTGTGACACTCTCCCGACAGGAGCAATCATGTCTGGTCGAAGCTTGGGCCGGCTGCTCGGCTCGCTCCTCGTGCTCGCCGCCGTCCTGGTCGGTGCGGACGTCATCAATGGCGGGGCGCAGATGGCCGACGTCGTCTGGGGTGCCGGCGTTTTCCGGTGACCCACCGACCGCCTCGTGCGGCATAGGGGAGTGGTATGGCCAGCCGAGACCAACGGCGCCGGTCGACGGAGCGGGCCTGGCTCATCACCGCACCACTGACGCTCATCGCGGTGGTCTTCAGCACGGCGATCGGCATCATCTCGGACCACCCCGTCGGTGACTGGGGCTGGGCCCTCGTGCTGCTCGTGGTCATGACCGCGGTCAGCGTCCCCGTCCTCAACTTCATCGTCCGGCGCCAGTCCGTGGCCGTGACGCTGACCGAGGTGCCGTTGGTGGTGGCACTGTTCTACCTGCCACCACTGACGGTGGTCGTCATCTACACCCTCTCCACGCTCGGCTGGTGCGTCTGGCACCGCTTCCCGCCGGCGAAGTTCTGGTTCAACGTGGCCAAGGCGGCCGGCGCGACGTCGCTGGCCGGCCTGGTCCTCCTCGCCCTGCCGCAGTCGCAGGACGTCGGCCGGCCCGGCACCTGGGTTAGCCTCTTCCTCGCGGTCAACACCATCACCCTGGTCAGCCTGCTCTCCGTGGTCGGCGTGCACGTGCTGCTCCAGGGCTGGCAGCCCGGCCGCGAGGCGCTGCGCACCGCGCCGTCGGTCTTCCTCACCTCGTCCATCAACGCGTCGGTCGGCCTGCTGATCCTGATCGCGTTGGAGACGACCTGGTGGTCGGCGCTGCTGCTGGGCGCGCTCTTCGTCGCGCTCGGCCAGGTCTACCGCTCCTACTCCCAGTTCTTCCAGCAGCACCGCACGCTCGCCGGCATGTACGACCTGACCCGGCTGATCACCACAAGCGCCGAGGGCGCGCTGGGCGACGTGCTGCTCGACCGGGTCCGCGCGCTCATGCAGGCGGAATACGCCACGCTCTGGCTGCCCGCGCAGGGCCGGCACCCGGAGGTGCTGCTCACCGCCCGCGTCGACGCGCCCGGGCTGCTCGACGTCGCGCCCACCCCGGCGGTGTTCCGGGAGCAGGCGCGCAGCCTCGGCCGCACGCTGACCACCGGCCGGCAGCTCGGCGCCGACACCGCGCTGCGCGGCGTGGCCGACGTCAAGCAGGTCAAGGACGCCATCGTGGTGCCGCTGCGGTCCGGTCAGGCGGTGATCGGGACGCTTGAGGTGGTCAACCGGCTCAGCGACCTCGGCCACTTCACGCCGCGCGACCTGCCGGTCTTCGAGACGGTCGCCGCGCACGCCGCGGTCGCGCTGGAAAACTCCCGCCTGGTCGACAGGCTCCGGCACGACGCCGACCACGACGCGCTCACCAAGCTGCCCAACCGGCGACGCCTGGTCTCCGCGGTGGCCGAAGCGATCAAGATCGGCGCGCCGGACGAGGTGGTGGCGCTGCTGCTCTTCGACGTCGACCGGCTGCGCCAGGTCAACGAGTCGCTGGGCCACGCGGCCGGCGACAAGGTGCTCGTCGAGGTGGCCGAGCGGCTGCGCGCCTGCGCCCCCTCCTCGGCGCTTGTCGGCCGCGCCGGCGGCGACGAGTTCCTGGTGACGCTGCGGTTGGAGAGCGCCGACGCGGCGTTGGAGCTGGCCGCCCAGCTCCGCGAGCAGATCCGCGACGAGATGGTCTTCGACACGCTCACCCTGGACGTGGACACCGCGGTCGGCGTGGCCGTGCACCCCGACCACGGCGGCGACGCGGTGGCCCTGCTCCAGCGGGTCGACCTGGCCGCCACCGCGGCCAAGTCGGTGCCCGGCAGCGTGCAGCTCTACAGTCCGGCGCTGGAGTCCCGCTCGCTGCGCCGGCTGGGTCTCGCCGGCGACCTGGAGCGGGCGTTGGCCGACGGCGACCTGGAGGTCTACTTCCAGCCCAAGGTGACGCTGCGGGACCGCCGGCTGGTGGGCGTGGAGTGCCTGGCCCGCTGGGAGCACCCCGCGCACGGCACCGTCGAGCCGGACGACTTCGTGGCGGTGGCCGAGCACACCGGCCAGCTCGGCCGGCTCACCGAGTTCGTGCTCCGGGAGAGCCTGCGGCGCAGCCGCGACTGGAGCCACGGGGAGCAGGCGCTCTCCGTCTCGGTCAACCTCGCCGCGCGTACGCTCAACGACCAGCACTTCCCGGCGCTCGTGCGCGAGCTGCTGGAGGAGTACGACGTCCCCCCGCAGCGGCTCACGCTGGAGATCACCGAGTCGGGCGTCCTGGACGGCACCGAACGTCCCATCCCGACCCTGCGCAGCCTCCGCGACCTCGGTGTCCGCCTCTCGGTGGACGACTTCGGCACCGGCAACTCGTCCCTGGCCCAGTTGCGCCGGCTGCCGGTGCACGAGGTGAAGGTGGACCGGTCGTTCGTGCAGGGGATGGCGACCGACCCGGGCGACCTGGCCATCGTCAACGCGGTGGTGACGCTCTCCCAGCAGTTCGGCCTCACCGTGGTCGCCGAGGGCGTGGAGAGCGAGCTGACGCTGGAGTTGTTGCAGGACATCGGCTGCGAGATCGGCCAGGGTTTCCTGTTCAGCCGGCCGCTGCCGTACGAGCGTCTGGAGGCCTGGTTCGGCGCCCAGGTCGACCCGGAGACGATCGTCGCCGGGGAGCTTCCGCGCCTGCGTGTGGTGCCCTGATCAGGCGCGACACCTGTCGGGGGGATCCGATTTCACCTCGGCGACGCGGTCGTGTACTGTTTCCTCTGCGCGGCACCCGAAGGGTGATCGGGCAGGCCCCCTTAGCTCAGTCGGCAGAGCGTCTCCATGGTAAGGAGAAGGTCTACGGTTCGATTCCGTAAGGGGGCTCAAAGGGTCCGGCTGGACCCGCCACGGCGGTGTAGCTCAGATGGCAGAGCAAGCGGCTCATAATCGCTGTGTCGCCGGTTCAAGTCCGGCCACCGCTACTCTCGTCCTCCGGGTTCGCTCGGTGGCCGGTGGGATGGGCGCCACAGGCGCCCACTTTGCATGTCCGCGTCGTCAGTGCGTAGGCTGACACGCCGTAGTTCGTATCCGTGAGCGAGGAAGGCACTCCGCCGTGGCGAAGGCGACCGATGTCCGGCCGAAGATCACTTTGGCGTGTGTGGAGTGCAAGGAGCGCAACTACATCACGCGCAAGAACCGCCGTAACGACCCGGACCGCATCGAGCTGAAGAAGTTCTGCCCCCGGGACGGCAAGCACACCGTGCACCGCGAGACCCGCTGACCCACGGCCGGCGCCGCTGGCCCGCAGCAGCTTCCCGAACGCCGATCCGCCCGGTCGAGCGGCCCGCAGGGGCCACCGACCGCTCGGATCGGCGTTCGTGTTTTCCGTGTAGGTTCGCGGCATGTCCCTGGACCCGTCCTTCGTCGGCCGGACCTATCCGCCGACCGCCCCCTATCAGGTGGGCCGAGAAAAGATCCGCGAGTTCGCCACCGCCGTCGGGGCGACCGACCCGGTGCACCACGACCCGGAGGCGGCCCGCGCGCTCGGCCACGCCGACGTGGTGGCGCCGCCGACCTTCCCGGTGCTGGTGACCATGGCGGCCAGCCGCCAGATCGTCGACGACCCGGAGTTGGGCGTCGACTACAGCCGGGTGGTCCACGGCGACCAGCGGTTCGCGTACACCCGGCCGGTGGTGGCCGGTGACGAGCTGGTCTGCGTGAGCACCATCGAGGACGTGAGCACCCGGGGCGGGCACGGCTTCCTGACCACCCGCACGGACGTGAGCACGGTGGACGGTGAGCCGGTGGTCGCGGTCTGGGCCAAGATCGTCGTACGCGGGGAGGCGTGAGCATGGAGCTGCCGGTGCAGACGTACCGGGTGACCCGGGCGGACCTGGTCCGCTACGCGGGCGCCTCGGGCGACTTCAACCCGATCCACTGGAGCGACCGGACCGCCACCGGAGTGGGCCTGCCCGGCGTCATCGCCCACGGCATGTTCACCATGGCCCTGGTCGGTCGCGCGGTCGCCGGCTGGGCCGGCGCGCCGGACGCGGTGGTCGACTTCGGCGTCCGGTTCACCCGGCCGGTGGTCGTCCCGGACACCGACGAGGGCACCGAGATCGAGGTCTCGGCGGTGGTCAAGGAGATCACCGAGGACGGGTTGACCAGGCTCGACATCACCGCCACCTGCCGGGGCGAGAAGGTGCTGTCGCAGGCCCGGGCGTTGGTCCGCACCCCGCGCTGAGGGGCGGACCGACGCGCGAGGGGTGGACCGGTTGGGAAAGTCGTACGACTACCCGTACACTGGTCCGCCGTGGGGCAAGTGACCCCCGCTCGACACCACGTGTCCGGGTGGAGGTGAGTTGCCGCACAGGGGTGTAGCTCAATTGGCAGAGCAGCGGTCTCCAAAACCGCAGGCTGCAGGTTCAAGTCCTGTCACCCCTGCGCCTCAGGCCTGACCGTTCCCGTGGGTCGCGCCGCCGTTCGCGGCGGCGTCCGGCCCGTGGTGGTGGCACCGGTGGGGTGGTTCCGAGGCGATCGGGGCTCTCCCCGGCCGGTCCGCCGGCCGCGGCCCGTCGCGGGACGGTTGGTCCGGCCGGCGTGACCAACACGCCGCGCACGCCGCCCGGCGTGCGACCCCATACCCCGCACGGAGGGCGAAGTGGCCGAGAAGAAGCGGCGCGGCGAGGACGACGGCGACGAGCGTCTGAACGACGACGCGACCGTCGACGGCGTTGCCGACGACGATGTGGCCGACGACGCCGCCGACGCGGACGAGCCGGTCTCCCGGGGTGGCACCGCGACCCGCAAGCGGGCGCACGCCGAGCCGGCCGAGGGCCGCAAGACCCGCAAGGACACCGAGCGGATCGGGCTCTTCGCCCGCATCGCGCGGTTCTTCCGCGAGGTCGTGGCCGAACTGCGTAAGGTCATCTGGCCGACCCGCAAGGAGCTGCTGACCTACACGGCGGTGGTGGTCACCTTCGTCGCGGTGATGCTGGCGATCGTGGCCGTCCTGGATTACGGCTTCGCCAAGGCGGTGCTGTGGGTCTTCGGCAACCCCAGCTGACCTGCGGACAGCGATACTGACGGAAGTGAGCGAGCGTGCCTGAGTACGACGAGACCGCCGAGACCCCGGACGAGCAGTCCGCGGTGGCGACGGCGGCCAACAACGAGTCGGTCGAGGCCGCCAGCGAGCCGGAGTTCCCGACCACCGAGCCGGCCCCGGACGAAGACTTCGACCCGGTCGCCGAGCTGCGCCAGAAGCTGCGCTACGCGCCCGGCGACTGGTACGTGGTGCACTCGTACGCCGGCTACGAGAACAAGGTCAAGACCAACCTCGAGACCCGGATCACCTCCCTCGACATGGAGGACTTCATCTACCAGGTCGAGGTGCCGACCCGGGAAGAGGTCGAGGTCAAGAACGGCAAGCGTTCGCAGGTCCAGGCGAAGGTCTTCCCGGGCTACATCCTGGTCCGGATGGAGCTGACCGCCGAGTCCTACTCCTGCGTCCGGAACACCCCGGGGGTCACCGGCTTCGTCGGCGCCACCGACCGGGCCGACCGGCCGGCGCCGCTGAGCCTCGACGAGGTGCTCAAGTGGCTCGCGCCGGCCGTCGAGACCGAGCAGAAGAAGGCCAAGCCCGAGGTCAAGGTCCTCGACTTCGAGGTCGGCGACTCGGTCACCGTCACCGACGGCGCGTTCGCGTCGCTGCCGGCGACGATCAGCGAGATCAACGCCGACCAGCAGAAGCTCAAGGTGCTGGTGTCGATCTTCGGCCGGGAGACGCCGGTCGAGCTGAACTTCAACCAGGTCGCCAAGATCTGACGCGTACGTCCGCACCGGCGGTCGGCCTTCGCGGGCCGGCCGCCGGTGTCGCGTGAGACTGCGCTACTCTTTAACGTCGGCCGTCCGCACCGCGCTGACCGTGCGCGCCCGCGGGCGGCGGAGAATCCCAGTTTCAAGCCCCAGGAAGAGACATGCCTCCGAAGAAGAAGCTCGTCAAGACGTTCACGCTTCAGCTCCCGGCGGGCCAGGCCACCCCGGCGCCGCCGGTCGGCCCCGCGCTCGGCCAGCACGGCGTGAACATCATGGAGTTCTGCAAGTCCTACAACGCGCAGACCGAGTCCCAGCGGGGCGACGTCGTCCCCGCCGAGATCAGCGTCTACGAGGACCGCACCTTCACCTTCGTGCTGAAGACTCCGCCCGCCGCCCGGCTGCTGATCAAGGCCGCCGGTGTGCAGAAGGGCTCGGGCGTCCCGCACAAGGAGAAGGTCGGCTCGGTGACCCGCGCCCAGCTGCGTGAGATCGCCGAGAAGAAGATGGCGGACCTCAACGCCAACGACATCGACCAGGCCGAGAAGATCATCGCCGGCACCGCCCGGTCGATGGGCCTGACCGTCGCCGACTGATCTCGCTCCACCGCTCCACCCGATCCGTTCGTGGGAGGGCCGCGAGTCCCGCGCGCCCGCCAGAGACCACAGGAGTCACCAGAAATGCAGCGCAGCAAGAGCTACCGCAAGGCCGCCGAGGTCATCGACCGGTCGAAGCTCTACGCCCCCGCCGAGGCCGTCAAGCTGGCCAAGGAGAACACCAACGTCAAGTTCGACGCCACGGTCGAGGTCGCGATGCGCCTCGGCGTCGACCCCCGCAAGGCGGACCAGATGGTCCGCGGCGTGGTCAACCTGCCGCACGGCACCGGTAAGACCGCCCGCGTGATCGTCTTCGCCGCCGGCGCGAAGGCCGAGGAGGCCGTCGCGGCGGGCGCGGACGAGGTGGGCACCGACGAGCTGGTCGCCCGCATCCAGGGTGGTTGGCTGGACTTCGACGCGGCGATCGCCACGCCGGACCAGATGGCCAAGATCGGCCGGATCGCGCGGATCCTGGGCCCGCGCGGCCTGATGCCGAACCCGAAGACCGGCACCGTGACCATGGACGTCACCAAGGCCGTCTCGGACATCAAGGGCGGTAAGATCACCTTCCGGGTGGACAAGCACTCGAACCTGCACCTGATCATCGGCAAGGCCTCCTTCTCCGAGGCCCAGCTGGTCGACAACTACGCCGCGGTGCTGGACGAGGTGCTGCGCGCCAAGCCGTCCGCGGCCAAGGGCACCTACCTCAAGAAGGTCACCCTGACCACCACCATGGGCCCGGGCGTCCCGGTCGACCCGAAGGTGGTCAAGAACCTGCAGGAGGGCTCGGCCGACGCCTGAGCCACCGCACGTCCTCGGACGGGGCCCCGCCACCACACGTGGCGGGGCCCCGTCCGTCTGTCCGTTGTGGCAGGCTCGGCGCATGCGGCTCGACGGGGTCTGGTTCCGCTACCACCGGCACGGCCCGTGGGTGCTGCGGCAGGTCGACGTGACGATCGGCGCCGGTGAGGTCGCGGTCGTGCTCGGTCGTAACGGGGCGGGCAAGTCCACGCTGCTCCAGCTCGCCGCGGGCGTGCTGCGACCCGGCCGGGGCAGGGTGGTCGACCGGCCGTCGGTCGTCGGCTGGGTGCCGGAGCGCTTCCCGGCCGACCAGCCGTTCACCGTCGGGGCCTACCTGTCCGCGATGGGCCGCGTCGCCGGCCTGCCCGGCCCGGCCGCCGACCGGGCGGTGGCCCACTGGGTCGAGCGCCTGGGCCTGACCCGCTTCCACGACGTGCGCCTGCCGCGGCTGTCCAAGGGCACCGCGCAGAAGGTCGGCCTGGCGCAGGCGTTGCTGCGCCCGCCCGGCCTGCTGGTGCTCGACGAGCCCTGGGAGGGGCTCGACGCGGCCGCCCGCGAGCTGGTCCCCGAGATGATCGGCGAGGTGCTGGCCGGCGGCGGGGCGGTGCTGGTCAGCGACCACCGGGGCGAGACGGTCCGGCTGCCCGGCGCGCGGCACTGGTCGGTGGCCGACGGCACGCTGACCGAGGCGGCGCCGTCCGACGGCGCGGCCGTCGCGGTGGTCGAGCTGGCGGTGCCGGCCACGGGCCTGGCCGCCGCCGTCGCCCGCCTGCGCGCCGACGGCCACCGGATCCTCCGGATACGCGACCACGCCGTCCCGCCCGCCGCCGGGTCACCCGAGCCGAGCGGGACACCGGATCCCGCCGACGCCGAGCCGGGCGCCAGCGACGCTCCGGGCGTGGTGTCCCAGGTCGGTTCGGGGTGGAGTGCCGGCGGCGGGCCCGATGTCGGCCCGGAGACGCCGGGCGTCGACGCCGGCAGCTCCGGGGTCGCGTCGGAGGCGAACCGGTGATCGCGCTGGTGCGGCTGCGGCTGGCCGGCTTCGTGCGTACCGGGCGGGCGCTCGCGCCGGTGCTGGCCGGCCTGCTCGCCCTCGGCATCCTCTACGGCGGTGGCCGGGCCCGGCCGGCGGAGGCCTACGGCGTCTCCGCGGTGGTCCTCTTCCCGGTGCTGGCCTGGCAGACCAAGATCCTGCTCGACGTCGAGCCCGACGTGCAGCGCCGGCTGGCCCGGGTGGTGGTGGGGCCGGCCCGGGAGCGGGCGGCCGGGCTGCTCGCCGCGACGGTGGCCGGGCTCGCCGTGGTGGCGGTGGCCCTGGCGCTGCCGTGGCCGATCGGCGGGCTCACCCTGACGGCCGGGCCGGACGGGCGGTCCGCCCTGGTCGGCGTGGCGCTCGGGTTGTGGGCGCACCTGATCGCCCTGCCGGCGGCGGTGGCCCTGGGCGCGTTGGCCAGCCGCGCGATCACCCGGAGCGCCGGCTACGGGGTGGCCGTGCTGGCGGTCGGCTCGGTCGGGTTCGTGGTGTTCGGGCTGTCCGGTTCGCTGGTGCCGTGGCTGGTGCCGCCGGTGATGGCGACCGCGCGGGCGGTCACCGGGCCGGTCGCGCCCGGCACCGGGCTGCTGCTCACCGGCTGGGCGGCGCTCTGGACGGCGGTGGCGCTGACCGGTTACGGGTGGGGTCGTCGCACGCGTGCCTGAGCGGTGGGTGACCGGGAGCACCCGGGGGCGATTTGGCGCGCGTGGCGCGGTCGCGTAACCTGGTGCGGTAGTTCCACCCACAGACCGCTGGTCACCGTGCCCCTGGCACGGTCGAAGGTCCCGCGACGACGGGCGACCCGCGCAGGGCGGCAAGCGAAACTCGGTGTCACGCACGGTCCGCCGACTGTGCCCATGATCCCGGCCCTCGCCCCGTGCGCCCCGCGCCGGGGCTTTTTCGTTGTCGTGGTGCCTCCGCCGCCGTCGCGAGTTTCCTCGTCGCCGGCATGCCAGCTCCGAGCAACGAGAGAGGAGGGACATGGCGGACAAGCCGATCCGGGCCGACAAGGCCACGGCCGTCGCCGAGCTGACCGAGAGCTTCCGCTCGTCGGGCGCCACCGTGCTGACCGAGTACCGCGGGCTCACGGTTTCGCAGCTCACCCAGCTGCGGCGCACGCTCGGCAAGGAGACCAGCTACACGGTCGCGAAGAACACGCTGGCCAAGCGTGCCGCGGCCGATGCGGGCATCTCCGGCCTCGACGAGCTGTTCACCGGTCCTACCGCGCTGACTTTCGTTTCGGGCGACGTCGTCGAGGCGGCGAAGGGTCTTCGCGACTTCGCGAAGGCCAACCCGAAGCTCGTCATCAAGGGCGGTGTCTTCGAGGGCAAGGCCATTTCCGCGGCCGAGGTCACGAAGCTGGCCGACCTGGAGTCCCGCGAGGTGCTGCTGGCCAAGCTGGCCGGCGCGATGAAGGGCAACCTGAGCAAGGCCGCGGCCCTGTTCCAGGCTCCGCTCTCCAAGGCCGCCCGCGCGGCGGCCGCCCTGGCGGACAAGAAGCGCGAGCAGGAGGGCGCCGAGGCGGCCTGAGGCCCCGCGGCGCACCCACGTACTTAGTCAACTTTTGAGGAAAGGACGCCAGACATGGCGAAGCTCAGCACCGACGAGCTGCTCGACGCGTTCAAGGAGATGACGCTGATCGAGCTCTCCGAGTTCGTGAAGCAGTTCGAGGAGACCTTCGAGGTCACCGCCGCCGCTCCGGTCGCGATCGCCCAGGGTGGTGGCGGCGGTGGCGCTGCGGCCGCCCCGGCCGAGGAGGAGAAGGACGAGTTCGACGTCATCCTCGACGCCGACGGTGGCAAGAAGATCCAGGTCATCAAGGTCGTGCGCGAGCTGACCGGCCTGGGCCTCAAGGAGGCCAAGGACCTGGTCGAGGCCGCTCCGAAGGCCGTCCTGGAGAAGGCCAACAAGGAGACCGCCGAGAAGGCCAAGGCCAAGCTCGAGGGCGAGGGCGCCAAGGTCACCCTCAAGTGACCTCGCTCTGACCTGACGCGCGTCCGGCTCACGTGAGCCGGGGCACAACCGCGTCGCGGGGGGGGGGGGGGGGGGGCCCCCCCCCCCCCCACCCCCCCCCGCCGTGTTGGTGCTACCCGGTGTCAGCGGTGTGAGCTGGGCGTACAGGGTGCTCGCACCGACCTCCCAGGGAGGCGGAGCCGGTAGTCCCTCGGGGGGAAAGACACCCCGAGCGGTAACCGGCCCTTGACGCGGCACCGGCAGGGCAGGCACGCTGACATCAGCAAGACCTTCCGCGCTTGCAACGGCCGCCACTCGGGTAAGGCAACGGCAGCACCACCGCCGCCGCACCACGAGCGGACCGGCAGGAGCGTCGCGTTCCGAGCGGCCCGGCTGACCCGGTTTTCCGAGGTCCCAGGGCTTGTTCCGCGACGACCTGCGGGGTGGGCTGGACAGCGGTTAGCCTCTCGGCTACACTGCTAGTTTGCGCTGCCTTCCGACTTGACCCCTGCTCGGAAATGTCCGATTGCGGATATTTCTGGTGGGGTCATTGGAGTGCACGCGTACCAGCCGTTCTGCAGCACCGGTCCTCGGAAGGACGCATCTTGGCAGCTTCCCGCCCTGCGAAGACCAGTCGTACGTCGAGCGCTTTCGCACCCCGCCGAGTTTCTTTCGGCCGGATCACCGAACACCTCGAGGTCCCCAACCTCCTCGCCATCCAGAACGAGTCCTTCGACTGGCTCGTCGGCAACGAGGCTTGGCAGGGCCGGTCGGCGGACGACCCGCACGCACGCTCGGGTCTCGCGGAAATCCTCGACGAGATCAGTCCCATTGAGGACTTCTCCGGCACCATGTCGCTGTCCTTCTCCGCTCCGCGCTTCGACGAGGTCAAGGCCTCGATCGAGGAGTGCAAGGAGAAGGACCTGACCTACTGCGCGCCGCTGTTCGTGACCGCGGAGTTCACCAACAACACCACCGGCGAGATCAAGAGCCAGACGGTGTTCATGGGTGACTTCCCGATGATGACGCCCAAGGGCACCTTCATCATCAACGGCACCGAGCGCGTCGTGGTCAGCCAGCTCGTCCGCTCGCCGGGCGTCTACTTCGACAAGCAGCCGGACAAGACCTCCGACCGCGACCTCTCCAGCGTCAAGGTCATCCCGAGTCGGGGTGCCTGGCTGGAGTTCGACATCGACAAGCGCGACACGGTCGGCGTCCGCATCGACCGTAAGCGTCGGCAGGCCGTCACCGTCCTGCTCAAGGCCATCGGGTGGTCCGCGGAGCGCATCCGCGAGAAGTTCGGCTGGTCCGAGCTGATGATGACCACGCTCGAGAAGGACCACATCGCCGGGCAGGACGAGGCGCTTCTCGACATCTACCGGAAGCTCCGCCCTGGCGAGCCGCCGACCCGTGAGAACGCCCAGACCCTGCTCGACAACCTCTTCTTCAACCCGAAGCGGTACGACGTCGCCAAGGTCGGGCGCTACAAGTTCAACAAGAAGCTCGAAGTCGACGTGCCGATGAACACCGGCACGCTGACCGAGGACGACATCGTCGCCACCGTGGAATACCTCTGCCGGCTGCACGCCGGTGAGGAGGGCTACGAGGCCGACGACATCGACCACTTCGGCAACCGTCGCCTGCGCACCGTGGGCGAGCTGATCCAGAACCAGGTCCGGGTGGGTCTCTCCCGGATGGAGCGGGTCGTCCGTGAGCGGATGACCACGCAGGACGTCGAGGCGATCACGCCGCAGACCCTGATCAACATCCGCCCGGTGGTGGCGGCGATCAAGGAGTTCTTCGGCACGTCCCAGCTGTCCCAGTTCATGGACCAGACCAACCCGCTGGCGGGTCTGACCCACCGGCGCCGGCTGAGCGCGCTCGGCCCGGGTGGTCTGTCCCGTGAGCGGGCCGGCTTCGAGGTCCGCGACGTGCACCCGTCCCACTACGGCCGGATGTGCCCGATCGAGACGCCGGAAGGCCCGAACATCGGCCTGATCGGCGCGCTGTCCACCTTCGCCCGGGTCAACCCGTTCGGCTTCATCGAGACGCCGTACCGGAAGGTCATCGACGGTCGGGTCACCGACCAGATCGACTACCTGACCGCGGACGAGGAGGACCGGTTCGTCAAGGCCCAGGCCAACGCGCCGCTGAAGTCGGACGGCACGTTCGCCGAGGACCGGGTGCTGTGTCGTCGTAAGGGCGGCGAGACCGAGGACGTCGTCCCCAGCGCCGTGGACTACATGGACGTGTCGCCGCGGCAGATGACCTCGGTCGCCACCGCGATGATCCCGTTCCTGGAGCACGACGACGCGAACCGCGCGCTCATGGGCGCGAACATGCAGCGTCAGGCGGTGCCGCTGGTCAAGGCCGAGGCCCCGCTGGTCGGCACCGGCATGGAATACCGCGCGGCCGTGGACGCCGGCGACGTGGTCGTGGCCGAGGTCGGCGGCGTGGTCGAGGATCTGTGCGCCGACTACGTCACCGTCCACCAGGACGACGGCCACCGCCGGACGTACCTGCTGCACAAGTTCCGCCGCTCCAACGCCGGCTCCTGCGTCAACCAGAAGCCTGTCGTCTTCGAGGGCGACCGCGTCGAGGCCGGTCAGGTCATCGCCGACGGTCCGTGCACCGACGAGGGCGAGATGGCGCTCGGACGCAACCTGCTGGTCGCGTTCATGTGCTGGGAGGGCCACAACTACGAGGACGCGATCATCCTGTCGCAGCGCCTCGTGCAGCAGGACGTGCTCACCTCGATCCACATCGAGGAGCACGAGGTCGACGCCCGGGACACCAAGCTCGGCCCGGAGGAGATCACCCGCGACATCCCGAACGTCAGCGAGGAGATGCTCGCCGACCTCGACGAGCGCGGCATCATCCGGATCGGCGCCGAAGTCGTCCCCGGCGACATCCTGGTCGGCAAGGTCACGCCGAAGGGCGAGACCGAGCTGACCCCCGAGGAGCGGCTGCTCCGCGCGATCTTCGGTGAGAAGGCGCGCGAGGTCCGTGACACCTCGCTGAAGGTGCCGCACGGCGAGACCGGCACGGTCATCGGCGTACGCACCTTCTCCCGCGAGGACGGCGACGAGCTGCCCCCGGGCGTGAACGAGCTGGTGCGGGTCTACGTGGCCCAGAAGCGCAAGATCCAGGACGGTGACAAGCTCGCGGGCCGCCACGGCAACAAGGGCGTCATCTCCAAGATCCTGCCGATCGAGGACATGCCGTTCCTGGAGGACGGCACCCCGGTCGACATCGTGCTGAACCCGCTCGGTGTGCCGTCCCGGATGAACATCGGCCAGGTCCTGGAGACCCACCTCGGGTGGGTGGCCAAGACCGGCTGGAGCGTCGACGGTGACGACGAGGAGTGGAAGCGCCAGCTCAAGTCGATCAACGCGCACGAGTCCGAGCCGGACACCAACGTGGCCACCCCGGTCTTCGACGGTGCCCGCGAGGAGGAGATCTCCGGCCTGCTGGCGTCGACCCTGCCCAACCGGGACGGCAACCAGCTGATCGGGCGCACCGGCAAGGCGCAGTTGTTCGACGGTCGTTCCGGCGAGCCGCTGCCCGACCCGATCGCGGTCGGCTACGTCTACATCCTGAAGCTCAACCACCTGGTCGACGACAAGATCCACGCCCGGTCGACCGGCCCGTACTCGATGATCACGCAGCAGCCGCTGGGTGGTAAGGCGCAGTTCGGTGGCCAGCGCTTCGGTGAGATGGAGTGCTGGGCCATGCAGGCGTACGGCGCCGCCTACGCCCTGCAGGAGCTGCTGACCATCAAGTCCGACGACGTCCTCGGCCGGGTCAAGGTCTACGAGGCGATCGTCAAGGGCGAGAACATCCCCGAGCCGGGCATCCCGGAGTCGTTCAAGGTGCTGCTCAAGGAGCTGCAGTCGCTGTGCCTCAACGTCGAGGTGCTCTCCAGCGACGGTGTGGCCCTGGAGATGCGCGAGACCGACGACGAGGTGTTCCGGGCGGCGGAGGAGCTGGGCATCGACCTGTCCCGGCGCGAGCCGAGCTCGGTCGAAGAGGTCTGAGGCGGTGATTCGGGGGCCGGCTCGCCGGCCCCCGATCCCGCCCGTTAGCTAGCAGTACAGACGACGACATAGGGGACACAGTGCTCGACGTCAACTTCTTCGACGAGCTGCGCATCGGTCTCGCCACCGCCGACGACATCCGTCAGTGGTCCCACGGCGAGGTCAAGAAGCCCGAGACCATCAACTACCGCACCCTGAAGCCGGAAAAGGACGGGCTCTTCTGCGAGAAGATCTTCGGTCCGCAGCGGGACTGGGAGTGCTACTGCGGTAAGTACAAGCGGGTCCGCTTCAAGGGCATCATCTGCGAGCGCTGCGGCGTCGAGGTGACCCGCTCCAAGGTTCGCCGGGAGCGGATGGGTCACATCGAGCTGGCCGCTCCGGTGACCCACATCTGGTACTTCAAGGGCGTGCCGAGCCGGCTGGGCTACCTGCTGGACCTCGCCCCGAAGGACCTCGAAAAGATCATCTACTTCGCCTCGTACGTCGTGACGAGCGTGGACGCCGAAGCGCGTCACCGCGACCTCTCGACCATCGAGAACGAGATCCTGGCCGAGAAGCGGCAGTCCGAGAACAGCCGCGACTCGGAGATCGAGAAGCGGGCCGCCAAGCTGGAGGCCGACCTGGCCGAGCTGGAGGCCGAGGGCGCGAAGGCGGACGTCCGGCGCAAGGTCAAGGAGGGCGGAGAGCGCGAGATGCGCCAGATCCGCGACCGGGCCCAGCGCGAGATCGACCGCCTCGACGAGGTCCTCGACACCTTCCGCAAGCTGGAGCCGAAGCAGCTCGTCACCGACGAGCTGCTCTACCGCGAGCTGCGCGACCGCTTCGGTGAGTACTTCACCGGCAGCATGGGCGCCGAGGCCATCAAGGCGCTGGTCCAGAACATGGACCTCACCGCCGAGGCGGAGAACCTGCGCGAGACCATCCGCTCCGGCAAGGGCCAGCGGAAGATCCGTGCGCTCAAGCGGCTGAAGGTCGTCGCGGCGTTCCAGAACACCCGGAACTCGCCGCTCGGCATGGTGCTGGACTGCGTCCCGGTCATCCCGCCGGACCTGCGCCCGATGGTGCAGCTCGACGGTGGCCGCTTCGCCACCTCCGACCTGAACGACCTCTACCGGCGTGTGATCAACCGGAACAACCGCCTCAAGCGGCTGATCGACCTCGGCGCGCCCGAGATCATCGTCAACAACGAGAAGCGGATGCTCCAGGAGGCCGTCGACGCGCTGTTCGACAACGGCCGTCGTGGTCGTCCGGTCACCGGCCCGGGTAACCGGCCGCTGAAGTCGCTCTCCGACATGCTCAAGGGCAAGCAGGGCCGGTTCCGTCAGAACCTGCTGGGCAAGCGCGTCGACTACTCCGGCCGTTCGGTCATCGTGGTCGGCCCGAAGCTCAAGCTGCACCAGTGCGGCCTGCCCAAGCAGATGGCGCTGGAGCTGTTCAAGCCGTTCGTGATGAAGCGGCTGGTCGACCTCAACCACGCGCAGAACATCAAGTCCGCCAAGCGGATGGTCGAGCGGCAGCGGCCGGTCGTGTGGGACGTGCTGGAAGAGGTCATCGGCGAGCACCCGGTCCTGCTGAACCGCGCGCCGACCCTGCACCGCCTGGGCATCCAGGCCTTCGAGCCGCAGCTGGTCGAGGGCAAGGCCATCCAGATCCACCCGCTGGTCTGCACCGCGTTCAACGCCGACTTCGACGGTGACCAGATGGCGGTGCACGTGCCGCTGTCCGCCGAGGCCCAGGCCGAGGCGCGGATCCTGATGCTGTCGTCGAACAACATCCTCAAGCCGGCCGACGGCAAGCCGGTCACCATGCCCACCCAGGACATGGTCATCGGTCTCTACCACCTGACCCACCTCACTCCGGGTGGCACGGGCGAGGGCCGGGCGTTCAGCTCGGACGCCGAGGCGCGGATGGCGTACGACAACGGCGAGCTGCACCTGCAGACGCCGGTCAAGATCCGGCTGCACGACGTGGTGGGTGTCGACAACGGCGCCGGCGCCGAGCCGTGGACCGCGCCGGAGGGCTGGGTCGAGGGCGAGCCGGTGACGGTGGAGACCACCCTGGGCCGGGTCCTGTTCAACGAGACGCTGCCCCCGGGCTACCGTTTCGTGAACTACGAGATCCGCAAGGGCCAGCTCTCCGCGATCGTCAACGACCTCGCGGAGCGGTTCCCGAAGGTGGCCCTGGCGGCCACCCTGGACGGGCTCAAGGAGGCCGGTTTCCACTGGGCCACCTGGTCCGGCGTCACGATCGGCATGGAGGACGTCATCGCTCCGCCGCGCAAGCGGGAGATCCTGGAGCGGTACGAGAAGGAAGCCGACCGGATCGACAAGCAGTACCAGCGTGGTCTGATGACCGCCGAGGAGCGTCGCGGCGAGCTCATCGAGATCTGGACCAAGGCGACCAACGAGGTCGCCAAGGAGATGGACACCGCGCTGCCGCAGGAGAACCCGCTGTGGAAGATGATCAACTCGGGTGCCCGCGGTAACCTGCTCCAGCTCCGGCAGATCGCGGCGATCCGTGGTCTGGTGGCCAACCCCAAGGGCGAGATCATCCCGCGGCCGATCAAGGCCTCGTACCGGGAGGGTCTGTCCGTGCTGGAGTACTTCATCTCCACGCACGGCGCCCGGAAGGGTCTCGCGGACACCGCCCTGCGTACCGCCGACTCGGGTTACCTGACCCGTCGTCTGGTGGACGTCTCGCAGGACGTCATCATCCGCGAGGAGGACTGCGGCACCGACCGTGCCATTCCGATGCAGATCGGTGAGCACCTGGACGGCAAGCTGGTCGTGCACGAGCACGCCGAGACCAGCGTGCACGCCCGGACACTCGCCGACGACATCAAGGGGTCGGACGGCACCGTGGTGGCCCACCGCGGCCAGGACATCAACTCCATCGGCGTCGACGCGATCGTCGCGGCCGGCGTGGAGACGGTGCGGGTGCGCAGCGTGCTCACCTGCGAGTCGAAGCTGGGCGTCTGCGGAGCGTGCTACGGCCGCTCGCTGCCGACCGGCAAGACCGTGGACGTCGGCGAGGCGGTCGGCATCATCGCCGCCCAGTCGATCGGTGAGCCCGGTACGCAGCTGACCATGCGTACCTTCCACACCGGTGGTGTCGCGGGTGAGGACATCACCCAGGGTCTGCCCCGTGTCCAGGAGATCTTCGAGGCCCGGGTGCCGAAGGGTAAGGCGCCCATCGCCGACACCCCCGGCCGGATCCGGATCGAGGACGGCGAGCGGTCCCGCAAGATCGTGGTCATCCCGGACGACGGCAGCGACGAGATCGTCTACGACAAGATCTCGAAGCGGGTCCGGCTCCGGGCGCACGACGGCGACCACGTCGAGGTCGGCGAGAAGCTCACCGAGGGCACCATCGACCCGCACGAGCTGCTGCGCATCCTCGGCCCGCGCGCGGTCCAGGTCCACCTGACCCAGGAGGTCCAGGAGGTCTACCGCTCGCAGGGTGTGCTCATCCACGACAAGCACATCGAGATCATCATCCGCCAGATGCTCAAGCGGGTGACGGTCATCGACTCCGGCTCGACCGAGTTCCTGCCGGGCGTGCTGGTCGACCGGGCGCTGTTCGAGTCGGAGAACCGCCGGCTCGTCGGCGAGGGTGGCGAGCCCGCCGCCGGTCGTCCGGTGCTGATGGGTATCACCAAGGCCTCGCTGGCCACGGATTCCTGGCTGTCGGCGGCCTCCTTCCAGGAGACCACCCGGGTGCTGACGGACGCGGCGATCCACGCCCGCAGCGACTCGCTGATCGGCCTCAAGGAGAACGTGATCATCGGTAAGCTCATCCCGGCCGGTACGGGCATCAGCAAGTACCGCAACGTCCGGGTCGAGCCGACCGAGGAGGCGAAGGCCAAGGTCTACTCGATGACCGGCTACCCGGAGACCGACTACGGCTTCGGGCCGGCCAGCGGCCAGGCGGTGCCGCTGGACGACTTCGACTTCGGGTCGTACCGCTAAATCGCACGAACGACGAGGCCCCCGGCACCCGCCGGGGGCCTCGTCGCGTTCCGGGGGCCGTCCCGGGGCGGCGCCGGGGCAGAATGGGGGCATGACGACCGTGCCCGGGCAGGTGCCCGTCGTGCCGCAGGCGCACCGCCACCCGCACGATCCCGAGCCGGTCCGCTCGACCAAGGCCCGTGCCGTCTTCGCCCTCGGCCTGATCGGGGCGCTGACCGGCTTCTTCGTCGGTGGGGTGGTGCCCGCCACCGTCGCGCTCACCCTGGCCCGGCAGGCCCGCCGGGAGGCGTACGCGTCGGGCGGCTACCTCACCGGCGCCGACTGGCTGCGTCGTGGCGAGAAACTGGCCCGGGTCGGCCTGGTGCTGACCGCGTTCGCGGTGGTGGCCGCCGTGGTGATCGGGGTGCTCCGGCACGCCGACGCGTCGTTCGGGCACGACTTCGCCCCGAACGTCGACTGACCGGGTGGGGGAGCGGCCCCGCGCCCGCCCACCCGGTGGTGACCCGCGACGGTAGCCTGGCCGGTGTCCGCCGCGTGGCGGGTGAGCCATGTGGACAGGAGGACGCCGTGACGGAACCGGCCCCGCCGGGAGGCGACCCGACCCGCCCGGACACCGGGTCGGATCCCGCCGCGCCGCCGGCCGCCGACGCGGTGAGCCCCTGGGCCGCCCCGCAGTCCTCGCCGCCGGATCCGGCTGTCGCTCCGCACGTGCCCGCTCCGGAGCCGGAACCGCGCTCCGCGCCGCCCGGCCCCTGGCCGCCGGCGGGGCCGTATCCGCCGGGCATGCCGTTCCCCGCGGGACCGCACGATACGGGCCGTCCCGGCCCCTACGCGCCCGGTCCGGGATCCGGCGGGCCGCTCCCGGCGCACGCGCCGGCGTACCACCCGGGGCAGCCGGGGTACGGCGCTCCCGGGCCGGCGCTCGGGGCGTACCCGGGAAGTGGGCCGGGCCACGGCGGCGGCTGGGGGCCGGCGTTGCCGCCGCCCCCGCGGGAGGCGCCCCGGCCGCCGAAGCGGGTCGACGCGGTGCCGGGCACCCCGTTCGGGGTGGTCCACCTCGACGTGCCGCCGGTCATGTCCGGGCTGGCGATCGGCTCGCTCGTCACCGGGATCGCGTCGATCCTGGTGTCGCTGCTGGTGTTCTGTTTCGGTGTGGCCGGGCCGGACTACGGCGGCGCGTGGGCGGCCGGCGCCTTCACCGTGCTCGGCGCGCTCGCCGGCGTCGGGGCGATCGTGGCCTGGCTCTTCGCCCGCCGACAGATCCGCCGTCCGGCGCCGCCGCCGGCGGTCCGGTTCACCGGCGGTGGCCTGGCCGTGGCCGGCCTCAGCTGCGGCGCGGTGGGGCTGCTGTTGAGCGTGGTCGGGCTCGGGATCGCGCTGGTGGTGCAGATCACCTGAGCGGGCCGAGGTCATCGTCCGGTTGTGACGGGAATGCCCGGGTCTGGGTGCCGGCCCCGAGGTCGGGCCCGCCGGGTCGCGCCCCGGCCGAGCCGGTACACTTGACGACGTAGGTGCCCATCGAGGGCGTGCCGGCGATCCGGGAGCCGGTCGGCGGGGCTGCGACGCGGTCCTTCCGAGCCGATCCGTTTTGACCGGCGCGGCTGTGATAGGTACTCTTTCCCCTTGCGCCCGGGCCAGCCCGGGCAATGCGTGCGTGCGCTGGAGCCGGTCAGCCGGTGATCGCGCGGTCGCACCACCAAGACCAAAGATCCGGTACGACGCGTCAGCGGCGCCACCGGGCCGTGACTCGGGCGACACGCCCGACCGCGGGTGCTGGGACACCGTCAGGTGACCCCGGCTGGAATGTAGGAGAGCCGTCCATCAGGTCGGCTGGAGCAGACAGCGCGGTCGCCTCGAAGCGGCCGAAGGGAGCGGAGAAACCCGGTGCCCACCATTCAGCAGCTGGTCCGGAAGGGCCGACAGGCCAAGACGACCAAGACCAAGACCCCGGCGCTCAAGGGGTCCCCCCAGCGTCGCGGCGTGTGCACCCGCGTGTACACCACCACCCCGAAGAAGCCGAACTCGGCGCTGCGCAAGGTCGCTCGTGTCAAGCTCAGCAGCCAGATCGAGGTGACCGCCTACATCCCGGGCGTCGGCCACAACCTGCAGGAGCACTCGATCGTGCTCGTGCGTGGCGGCCGTGTGAAGGACCTCCCCGGCGTGCGGTACAAGATCGTTCGCGGCTCGCTGGACACCCAGGGTGTCCGCAACCGCAAGCAGGCTCGCAGCCGTTACGGCGCGAAGAAGGAGAAGAGCTGACATGCCGCGTAAGGGACCCGCTCCGCGGAATCCGCTGGTCGCTGACCCGGTGTACAACTCGCCGCTGGTCACCCAGCTGGTGAACAAGATCCTGCTGCGCGGCAAGCGTCAGCTCGCCGAGCGCATCGTGTACGCCGCCCTGGAGGGCTGCCGCGAGAAGTCCGGCACCGACCCCGTCGTCACGCTCAAGCGGGCGATGGACAACGTGAAGCCGACGCTCGAGGTGCGTAGCCGCCGGGTCGGTGGCGCCACCTACCAGGTGCCGGTCGAGGTTCGTCCGGCCCGCGCGACCACCCTCGGTCTGCGCTGGCTGGTGACCTACTCCCGGGCGCGCCGCGAGAAGACCATGATCGAGCGGCTGATGAACGAGCTGCTGGACGCGAGCAACGGCCTCGGTGCCGCCGTCAAGCGGCGCGAGGACACGCACAAGATGGCCGAGTCCAACAAGGCCTTCGCGCACTACCGCTGGTAACACCTGAGGTTCCGGCGCCCACCAGGCGCCGGAACCAACCACCAGTTGTGTCGAGACGACGATAAGTAGGGATTGAAGTGGCCGCCGCAGACGCGCTCGCCAACGTACGCAACATCGGCATCATGGCGCACATCGATGCCGGTAAGACCACGACCACCGAGCGAATCCTCTTCTACACCGGCATCACGTACAAGATCGGCGAGGTCCACGAGGGCGCCGCCGTCATGGACTGGATGGAGCAGGAGCAGGAGCGCGGTATCACCATCACTTCCGCCGCCACGAAGTGCGAGTGGAAGGGCCACACGATCCAGATCATCGACACGCCCGGCCACGTCGACTTCACGGTCGAGGTGGAGCGGTCGCTGCGTGTTCTGGACGGTGCGGTCGCGGTGTACGACGGCGTGGCCGGTGTGGAGCCCCAGACGGAGAACGTCTGGCGCCAGGCGGACAAGTACAACGTCCCCCGGATGTGCTTCGTCAACAAGCTCGACCGGACCGGCGCCGACTTCTTCCGCTGCGTGCAGATGATGATCGACCGGCTCAACGCCACCCCGCTGGTGCTCCAGATCCCGATCGGCCTTGAGGGCGACCACATCGGCGTCGTCGACCTGATCGGCATGCGCGCCCTCACCTGGCGCGGGGAGACCCAGAAGGGTGAGGACTACGCGATCGAGGAGATCCCGGCCGAGCTGGCCGACTCCGCGGCCGAGTGGCGCGAGAAGCTGATGGAGACCCTGGCCGACGTCGACGACGCGGTGATGGAGAAGTACCTGGAGGGCGAGGAGATCTCCACCGAGGAGATCAAGGCCGCCATCCGTCGTGCCACCATCGCGGGCAAGGCGAACCCGGTGCTCTGCGGTTCGGCGTTCAAGAACAAGGGCGTGCAGCCCATGCTCGACGCCGTCATCGACTTCCTGCCGTCGCCGCTGGACGTTCCGGCGATCGAGGGTACGGCCACCGACGGCGAGACGCCGATGCTGCGGAAGCCGTCCCCCTCGGAGCCGTTCTCCGGCCTGGCGTTCAAGATCCAGACCGACAAGCACCTCGGCAAGCTCACCTACGTCCGGGTCTACTCCGGCGTGGTCGAGACCGGTACCCAGGTGGTCAACTCCACCAAGGACCGCAAGGAGCGCATCGGCAAGATCTACCAGATGCACGCCAACAAGCGGGAAGAGCGTGGCTCGGCCAAGGCCGGCGACATCATCGCGGTGCAGGGTCTGAAGCAGACCACCACCGGCGACACGCTCTGCGACTCGGCGAACCCGGTCATCCTGGAGTCGATGACCTTCCCGGAGCCGGTCATCGAGGTCGCGATCGAGCCGAAGACCAAGGCCGACCAGGAGAAGCTCAGCACCGCCATCCAGCGGCTCGCCGAGGAGGACCCGACGTTCCGGGTCAAGCTCGACGACCAGACCGGTCAGACGGTCATCTCCGGCATGGGCGAGCTGCACCTGGACATCCTGGTCGACCGGATGCGCCGCGAGTTCAACGTCGAGGCGAACATCGGTAAGCCGCAGGTGGCGTACCGCGAGACGATCCGCCGCACGGTGGACAAGATCGAGTACACCCACAAGAAGCAGACCGGTGGCTCCGGCCAGTACGCCCGCGTCATCGTGAGCGTCGAGCCGCTGCCCATGGGCAACGACTCGCCGACCTACGAGTTCGCCAACGCCGTCACCGGTGGCCGCATCCCCCGGGAGTTCATCCCGTCGGTGGACGCGGGCGCCCAGGACGCCATGCAGTACGGCATTCTCGCCGGCTTCCCGCTGGTGGGTGTCAAGCTGACGCTGCTGGACGGCCAGTACCACGAGGTCGACTCGTCCGAGATGGCGTTCAAGATCGCCGGTTCGATGGTGATGAAGGAGGCGGCCCGCAAGGCCGACCCCGCACTGCTCGAGCCGATGATGGCTGTTGAGGTCACCACTCCCGAGGAGAACATGGGTGACGTCATCGGCGACCTCAACTCCCGGCGGGGCATCATCCAGGCGATGGAGGAGCGCAGCGGCGCTCGCGTCGTCCGGGCCCTGGTGCCGCTGTCGGAGATGTTCGGCTACGTCGGCGACCTGCGGTCGAAGACCCAGGGCCGGGCTAGCTACAGCATGCAGTTCGACTCCTACGCCGAAGTGCCGCAGAGCGTGGCGAAGGAGATCATCGCCAAGGCGACGGGTGAGTGACGCTCACCCCGAGCTGACCCGGTGATCCGGGGCTGGTCGCGGGAGGGTTGTCCCGCCCGCGACCACCTCGGTCGGGTTGTGTGAATCCGGGCCTGTAGGCTTCATCGCCGCAGAACCCACAAAGGCTCTCCGGCCGTCAGGCCGGAAAGGCTGTCGACAGAGTCCTACGCGCCGACCGGCGCACCGGGGCGAACGAACCAAGAAAGTCCACAGGAGGACACCAGTGGCGAAGGCGAAGTTCGAGCGGACTAAGCCGCACGTCAACATCGGCACCATTGGTCACATCGACCACGGTAAGACGACGCTGACGGCGGCCATCACGAAGGTCCTGCACGACCAGTACCCGGACCTGAACCCGTACACGCCGTTCGACGAGATCGACAAGGCGCCGGAGGAGAAGGCCCGCGGCATCACGATCTCGATCGCGCACGTCGAGTACCAGACCGAGGCGCGTCACTACGCGCACGTCGACTGCCCCGGTCACGCCGACTACATCAAGAACATGATCACCGGTGCCGCGCAGATGGACGGCGCGATCCTGGTGGTGGCGGCGACCGACGGCCCGATGCCGCAGACCCGCGAGCACGTGCTGCTGGCCCGTCAGGTCGGTGTGCCGTACATCGTCGTGGCGCTCAACAAGAGCGACATGGTCGACGACGAGGAGCTCCTGGAGCTCGTCGAGCTCGAGGTCCGCGAGCTGCTGTCGGCGCAGGAGTACCCGGGTGACGACCTGCCGGTCGTCCAGGTCTCCGCGCTGAAGGCGCTCGAGGGCGACCCGGTCTGGACCGAGAAGCTGCTCGAGCTGATGAACGCGGTCGACACCGCGATCCCGCAGCCGGAGCGCGAGACCGAGAAGCCGTTCCTCATGCCCGTCGAGGACGTGTTCACGATCACCGGTCGCGGTACGGTCGTCACCGGCCGTGTCGAGCGTGGCGTGCTGCTCCCGAACGAGGACGTCGAGGTTGTCGGCATCCGCGAGAAGGGCTTCAAGACCAAGGTCACCGCGATCGAGATGTTCCGGAAGACCCTGGACGACGCCCGCGCAGGTGAGAACGTCGGCCTGCTGCTGCGTGGCACCAAGCGCGAGGACGTCGAGCGCGGCATGGTGGTCATCAAGCCGGGCACCAACACCCCGCACACGGAGTTCGAGGCGACGGTCTACATCCTCTCCAAGGAGGAGGGCGGCCGGCACACCCCGTTCTTCCAGAACTACCGCCCGCAGTTCTACTTCCGGACCACGGACGTCACCGGCGTCGTCACGCTGCCCGAGGGCACCGAGATGGTCATGCCGGGCGACAACACCACCATGTCGGTGAAGCTGATCCAGCCCATCGCCATGGAGGACAACCTCAAGTTCGCGATTCGCGAGGGTGGTCGTACGGTCGGCGCGGGTCGCGTCACCAAGATCGTCAAGTGAGCTGGGTAACCCCGATTAGCGTCGCCGCCGGTCGTGCGGCATACTAGTCAGGTTGCGTAACGGCAGTAGGTCGACCGCGTCCGGTTGAGGCTGGACCTCCGGAAGGCAGACTGTCATCGCGTGGGGTGGTTGATCGCCATCAGCGGTCAACCACCCTCGCGCGGCGTCCGGGTCGTGTTATCCGCGATCGGCGCCATGACCCACCGCGAGGTCAGAGAATCGCTCCGGAGCCCCGGGGCGGAGCCTGGTCCACGGGCGCGACACGCCCGACCGCGGGGGTCGGCGAAGCGGGGCTGCACCAGCCGGTACAGGCACCCGCAAGACAGCGGCATCGAGAGAAGGAACAGAAGCCACCATGGCGGGACAGAAGATCCGCATCCGGCTCAAGGCCTATGACCACGAGGTCGTCGACTCGTCGGCTCGGAAGATCGTCGAGACGGTGACGCGTACCGGGGCGCAGGTCGCTGGCCCGGTGCCGCTGCCCACGGAGATCAACCGTTTCTGCGTCATCCGCTCGCCGCACAAGTACAAGGACTCGCGCGAGCACTTCGAGATGCGCACGCACAAGCGTCTGATCGACATCATCGACCCGACCCCGAAGACGGTCGACTCGCTCATGCGCCTCGACCTGCCGGCTGGCGTCGACATCGAGATCAAGCTGTAGGGATCGATCAAATGGACAGGCAAGTCAAGGGGATCCTGGGCGCCAAGCTCGGCATGACCCAGGTCTGGGACAACAACAAGGTCGTCCCCGTGACCGTGGTCGAGGCCGGCCCGTGCGTCGTGAGCCAGGTTCGTAGCGCAGAGAAGGACGGCTACGCCGCCGTTCAGCTCGCCTACGGAGCCATCGACCCGCGCAAGGTCAAGAAGCCGGTCGCCGGGCACTACGCCAAGGCGGACGTGGCGCCGCGCCGGCACATCGTCGAGCTGCGCACCGCGGACGCCGCGGACTACACGCCGGGCCAGGAGGTCACGGTCGGCGAGTTCCCCGCCGGCGCCGTGATCGACGTGACCGGCAAGACCAAGGGCAAGGGCTACGCCGGCCCGATGAAGCGGCACGGCTTCCACGGTCTGCGCGCCAGCCACGGTGTCGAGCGCAAGCACCGCTCGCCCGGCTCGATCGGCGCCTGCGCGACCCCGGGTCGCGTCTTCAAGGGCACCCGGATGGCGGGCCGGATGGGTGGCGTGCGCTACACCGTCCAGAACCTGACCGTCCAGGCGGTCGACACCGAGAACAACCTCCTGCTCGTCCGCGGCGCCATCCCGGGCCCCAAGGGCGCGCTGGTCCTGGTCCGCACGGCGGCCAAGGCGAAGGTGAAGAAGGGCGGTGTGGCCAAGTGACCACCGTTGACGTCCTCAACGTCGAAGGCGGCAAGAGCGGCTCCGTCGAGCTGCCGGCCGACATCTTCGACGTGCAGGCGAACATCGCGCTGATGCACCAGGTCGTGGTGGCTCAGCTCGCGGCGGCCCGACAGGGCACGCACAAGACCAAGAGCCGCGGCGAGGTCTCCGGCGGTGGCCGGAAGCCCTACAAGCAGAAGGGCACCGGTCGTGCCCGCCAGGGCTCGACCCGCGCGCCGCAGTTCGCCGGCGGTGGCGTGGTCCACGGCCCGGTGCCGCGTGACTACAGCCAGCGGACCCCGAAGAAGATGAAGGCCGCCGCCCTGCGTGGCGCCCTCTCCGACCGGGCCCGCGCCGGCCAGGTGCACGTCGTCGAGGCGTTCGTCTCGGGCGAGCAGCCGTCCACCAAGGCGGCGCTGGCCACGCTGACCAATCTGACCAGCGCCCGTCGGGTCCTGGTCGTGCTGAGCAGCACCGACGAGCTGAACTGGGTGTCGCTGCGGAACCTGCGCAACGCGCGGGACAGCCGGGTGCACCTCATCGAGGCCGGCCAGCTCAACACCTACGACGTGCTGGTGGCCGACGACGTGGTCTTCACCAAGGAGGCCCTGGACGAGTTCCTGGGCGTGCCAGCCGAGACCACCGAGGAGGGTGGCAAGTGAGCACGATCGCCGATCCGCGTGACGTCATCGTCGCGCCGGTCGTCTCGGAGAAGAGCTACAGCGAGCTGAACCGGAACTGGTACACCTTCCTGGTGCACCCGGACGCGAACAAGACCGAGATCAAGATCGCTATCCAGCAGATCTTCAACGTCCGCGTCCTGACGGTCAACACGCTCAACCGCGAGGGCAAGCGCAAGCGGACCCGCACCGGGTTCGGCAAGCGCAAGGACACCAAGCGCGCGATGGTGAAGCTGGCTGACGGTGACCGTATCGAGGCCTTCGGCGGCCCGGTCAGCTGAGGGGTGTAGACAATGGCTATCCGTAAGTACAAGCCGACGACGCCGGGCCGACGCGGTTCCAGCGTCGCCGACTTCGCCGAGATCACCCGGTCCACGCCGGAGAAGTCGCTGCTGGCTCCGCTGCCGAAGAAGGGCGGACGCAACGCCCACGGCCGGATCACCACGCGGCACCACGGTGGCGGTCACAAGCGGCAGTACCGTCTGATCGACTTCAAGCGGGTCGACAAGGACGGCGTGCCGGCGAAGGTCGCCCACATCGAGTACGACCCGAACCGCACCGCGCGCATCGCGCTGCTGCACTACGCCGACGGCGAGAAGCGCTACATCCTCGCGCCGAAGGACCTGAAGCAGGGCGACCGTGTCGAGTCCGGTCCGGGCGCCGACATCAAGCCGGGCAACAACCTGCCGCTGCGCAACATCCCGGTCGGTACGACGGTCCACAACGTGGAGCTGCGTCCCGGCGGCGGCGCCAAGCTGGCCCGTTCGGCAGGCGTCGGCATACAGCTGCTCGGCCGTGAGGGCGCGTACGCGACCCTGCGTATGCCGTCCGGCGAGATCCGGCGGGTCGACGTGCGCTGCCGCGCCAGCGTCGGCGAGATCGGCAACGCCGACCAGTCGAACATCAACTGGGGCAAGGCCGGCCGCATGCGCTGGAAGGGCAAGCGCCCCACCGTCCGTGGTGTCGCGATGAACCCGGTCGACCACCCGCACGGTGGTGGTGAGGGTAAGACCTCCGGTGGTCGCCACCCGGTCAACCCGCAGGGTAAGCCCGAGGGCCGCACCCGTCGTAAGGGCCAGCCGAGCGACCGGCTGATCGTCCGCCGCCGCTACGCCACGCGTAAGCGCGGCTGAGGGAGATAAGACATGCCTCGCAGCCTGAAGAAGGGCCCGTTCGTCGACGACCACCTGCTCAAGAAGGTGGAGACGCAGAACGACAAGGGCTCGAAGAACGTGATCAAGACCTGGTCGCGGCGCTCGACGATCATCCCGGAGATGCTGGGTCACACGATCGCCGTGCACGACGGACGCAAGCACGTCCCGGTCTTCGTGACCGAGGCCATGGTCGGGCACAAGCTCGGCGAGTTCGCGCTGACCCGCACGTTCAAGGGTCACGAGAAGGACGACCGGAAGAGCCGCCGGCGCTGACGCCGCGGGCATACGGATAGAGGAACAAGGGGTTACAGCGATGCCAGGAAAGGGCGACGCTCCGGTGCTTCCGGGCGCGCGGGCGGTTGCGCGGCACGTGCGCATCTCGCCGATGAAGGCGCGCCGGGTGGTCAACCTCGTCCGCGGCCTGCCCGCGAAGGAGGCGCTCACGGTGCTGCAGTTCGCGCCGCAGGCTGCGAGCGAGCAGGTGTACAAGGTGCTCGCGAGCGCGATCGCCAACGCGGAGAACAACGAGCGGCTGGACCCCGACGCGCTGCTCGTCAGCGAGGCGTTCGTCGACGAGGGCCCGACGATGAAGCGGTTCCGGCCGCGGGCGCAGGGTCGTGCCTACCGGATCCGCAAGCGGACCTGCCACATCACCGTGGCGGTCGAGGCGGTGGCTCCGGCCGCGCCGAAGAAGTCGGCCAAGAAGGCCGCTCCGGCCAAGCAGGCCGAGCCGGCGCAGGCGCAGAGCACGACGGAGGGTGCCGAGTAATGGGTCAGAAGGTTCACCCCACTGGGTTCCGGCTCGGCATCTCGACCGACTGGAAGTCCCGCTGGTTCGCGGACAAGCTCTACAAGGACTACATCGGCGAGGACGTCAAGATCCGCCGCATGATGTCCAAGGGCCTCGAGCGCGCCGGCATCTCCAAGGTCGACATCGAGCGCACCCGGGACCGGGTCCGCGTGGACATCCACACCGCTCGGCCGGGCATCGTCATCGGCCGTAAGGGTGCGGAGGCCGACCGGATCCGTGGTGAGCTGGAGAAGCTCACCGGCAAGCAGGTCCAGCTGAACATCATCGAGGTGAAGAGCCCGGAGGCGGACGCGCAGCTCGTCGCCCAGGGCGTCGCCGAGCAGCTGTCCAGCCGGGTCAGCTTCCGTCGGGCCATGCGCAAGTCGATGCAGTCCGCGATGAAGAACCCCGCCTGCAAGGGCATCCGGGTTCAGGTCTCGGGCCGTCTCGGCGGCGCCGAGATGAGCCGGACCGAGTTCTACCGCGAGGGCCGGGTTCCGCTGCACACGCTGCGGGCCAACATCGAGTACGGCTTCTTCGAGGCCCGTACCACCTTCGGCCGGATCGGCGTGAAGGTGTGGATCTACAAGGGTGACGCCGTCCCGGGCCGCGAGGCCCCGGCCGAGGCCGCCCCGTCGCGCGGCCCGCGCCGCGACCGTGGCGACCGGCCGGAGCGGCCGCGTCGTGGCCGGTCGGGCTCGTCGGGTACGACCGCCGGCGGTACCGAGGCCGGCCGGGCTGCCGCGACCACCATCGCGCAGCAGGCGGAGACGCCGGCCGGTGAGCCGGTCGACAGCAACGCTGTCGCCGCCGCCGCCTCGGCTCCGAACCAGCCGGCAGAACAGCAGCAGGAGGGCTGACAGATGCTGATGCCGCGCAAGCCCCCGAAGGGCTTCCGCAAGCCGCACCACCCGGACCGCAGTGGCGCGTCCAAGGGTGGTAACCGGGTGGTGTTCGGCGAGTTCGGGATCCAGGCTCTCGAGCCGGCGTACGTGACCAACCGCCAGATCGAGTCGGCGCGTATCGCGATGACCCGTCACATCAAGCGTGGCGGCAAGGTCTGGATCACGATCTTCCCGGACCAGGCCCTCACCAAGAAGCCGGCCGAGACCCGGATGGGTTCCGGTAAGGGTTCGCCGGAGTGGTGGGTCGCCAACGTGAAGCCGGGGCGGGTCCTCTTCGAGATGTCCTTCCCCAACGAGCAGATCGCGCGAGAGGCGATGCGTCGCGCGATCCACAAGCTCCCGATGAAGTGCCGCATTGTTACGCGCGAAGTGGGTGAATCCTGATGGCAGCGGGCGTCAAGGCCTCCGAGCTGCGTGAGCTCTCCGAGGAGGAGCTGGTCACGAAGCTGCGCGAGGCGAAGGCGGAGCTGTTCAACCTCCGCGTGCAGGGCGCGACCGGGCAGCTGGACAACAACCGGCGGCTGCAGGTCATCCGTCGGGAGATCGCCCGGATCTACACGATCATGCGTGAGCGTGAGTTGGGTCTCTCGACCGCGCCGACTGAGGTGACTGCATCATGAGTGACGAGAACGCCACCGCCGCCGTGCGGGCCCGCCGTAAGGTCCGTGAGGGCCTCGTGGTGAGCGACAAGATGGACAAGACCGTCGTGGTCGAGGTCGAGGACCGGGTCAAGCACGCGCTGTACGGCAAGATCATGCGCCGTACGCGCAAGCTGAAGGTCCACGACGAGCAGAACTCCGCCGGGATCGGCGACCGCGTCTCGATCATGGAGACCCGGCCGCTCTCCGCCACCAAGCGGTGGCGGCTCGTGGAGATCCTCGAGAAGGCCAAGTAGCGAAGGCTCGAGCTCGGCCGGGATCGGTCGGGCGCAGGTTCCGCCAGGCTCCGGCCGCTTCCGGGCGGCCGGAGAACCGGCAGACATAGGAGATAGACGTGATTCAGCAGGAGTCGCGACTGCGCGTCGCCGACAACACGGGTGCCCGGGAGATCCTGTGCATCCGGGTTCTCGGTGGCTCCGGTCGGCGCTACGCGAGCATCGGCGACGTCATCGTGGCCACGGTCAAGGACGCGATCCCCGGTGCCGGTGTGAAGAAGGGCGACGTCGTCAAGGCCGTCGTCGTTCGGACCGCCAAGGAGAGGCGGCGGCCGGACGGGTCGTACATCCGCTTCGACGAGAACGCCGCCGTCATCATCAAGGACGGTGGGGACCCGCGCGGTACCCGCATCTTCGGCCCGGTGGGCCGCGAGCTGCGGGACAAGCGGTTCATGAAGATCATCTCTCTCGCGCCGGAGGTGTTGTGACCGTGAAGGTCAAGAAGGGCGACACGGTCGTCGTCATCGCCGGCAAGGACAAGGGTGCCAAGGGCAAGGTCATCGCGGCCTACCCGCGGCAGGACAAGGTCCTGGTCGAGGGCGTGAACCGGGTCAAGAAGCACACTCGCATCAGCACCACCCAGCGTGGCGCCAAGACCGGTGGCATCGTCACCCAGGAAGCCCCGATCCACGTCTCGAACGTGATGGTCGTGGACTCCGACGGCAAGCCGACCCGCGTCGGCTACCGGATCGACGACAACGGCCAGAAGGTCCGCATCGCGCGTAGCACCGGTAAGGACCTGTGATGACCACGGCTACCGAAACGAAGACCCTGCCGCGTCTCAAGGAGCGGTACCGCAACGAGGTCGTGGCGAAGCTGCAGGAGCAGTACGCCTACGGCAACCCCATGCAGGTGCCCGGTCTGGTCAAGATCGTGGTCAACATGGGTGTCGGCGAGGCCGCTCGGGACGCCAAGCTGATCGACGGCGCCGTCCGCGACCTGGCCACCATCACCGGCCAGAAGCCGCTGGTCCGGCGGGCCACCAAGTCCATCGCGCAGTTCAAGCTGCGTGAGGGCATGCCGATCGGCGCGAAGGTCACCCTGCGCGGCGACCGGATGTGGGAGTTCCTGGACCGGCTGCTGTCCATCGCGCTGCCGCGTATCCGTGACTTCCGCGGTCTGGACGGGCGCAAGCTCGACGGGCACGGCAACTACACGTTCGGTCTGACCGAGCAGTCGGTGTTCCACGAGATCGACCAGGACAAGATCGATCGCCAGCGGGGCATGGACATCACGGTGGTCACGACCGCCACGACCGACGACGAGGGCCGGGCGCTGCTCAAGCTCCTGGGCTTCCCGTTCAAGGAGAACTGAGATGGCCAAGAAGGCGCTGATCCTCAAGGCGGCCGCGAAGCCGAAGTTCTCGGTTCGCGCGTACACCCGCTGCCAGCGGTGCGGGCGTCCGAAGGCGGTCTACCGCAAGTTCGGTCTCTGCCGGGTGTGCATCCGGGAGATGGCCCACCGCGGTGAGCTGCCCGGCGTGTCCAAGGCTTCCTGGTAATAGCCCGGCGCGCTCCGGCGCGTCAGCTGAACTGTCTCTTCGCCGTAGGCCCCGGGCCTGGCCCGGGGAACCCCGGCGAGAAAGGTTGACGAGTTTTCATGACGATGACCGACCCGATCGCAGACATGCTCACGCGTCTGCGTAACGCCAACCAGGCGTACCACGACCGGGTGACGATGCCCTACTCGAAGATCAAGGCGAACATCGCCGAGGTCCTCAAGGCCGAGGGTTACATCGCCGCCTGGTCGGTCGAGGACCCCGAGGAGGGTGCCGTCGGCAAGCGACTGGTCGTCGAGCTGAAGTACGGCCAGAGCCGCGAGCGGAGCCTGGCCGGCATCAAGCGCGTGTCCAAGCCCGGTCTCCGGGTTTACGCCAAGTCGGACGGGCTCCCGCGGGTGCTCGGCGGGCTGGGTGTGGCGATCATTTCGACGTCCCAGGGGCTGCTCACCGACCGGCAGGCCCGCAAGCGGAGCGTTGGCGGGGAAGTCCTCGCCTTCGTCTGGTAACGGGAGACTGGAAGAAATGTCGCGTATTGGACGTAAGTCGATCCCGGTGCCTTCCGGCGTCGACATCACGATCGACGGCCAGACCGTCAAGGTCAAGGGCCCCAAGGGCGAGCTGAGCCACGTGCTGGCCGAGCCGATCACGGCGGAGCGCAGCGAGAACGGTGAGCTGCAGGTCAACCGGCCCAACGACGAGCGCAAGGCCAAGGAGCTCCACGGCCTGAGCCGTACCCTGGTGGCGAACATGATCGTCGGGGTGACCGAGGGCTACCGCAAGAGCCTGGAGATCGCCGGCACCGGTTACCGCGTGACCGCCAAGGGCAAGGACCTCGAGTTCGCGCTCGGGTTCTCGCACCCGGTCGTCGTGCAGGCGCCGGACGGCATCACCTTCACGGTCGAGCGGCCCACGCTGTTCCACGTGGCCGGCATCGACAAGCAGCAGGTCGGCGAGGTCGCCGCCAACATCCGGAAGATCCGTCCGCCGGAGCCCTACAAGGGCAAGGGCGTGAAGTACCAGGGCGAGGTCATCCGCCGTAAGGCTGGAAAGGCAGGTAAGAAGTGAGCGCCACGCTGCTCAAGCGCCGCCGCGGCGTTGCCGCCAAGCGTGCCGTCGGGCGTGCGCGTCGGCACTTCCGGGTCCGCAAGAACGTCAGCGGCACCGGCGAGCGTCCCCGCCTCGTCGTCACCCGTTCCCTGCGGCACATGGTCGCCCAGGTCGTCGACGACACCAAGGGTCACACCCTGGCGTCGGCCTCGACCATGGACGCCTCGCTGCGCGGCGCCGAGGGCAACAAGAGTGCCCTGGCCGGCAAGGTCGGCGCCCTGCTCGCCGAGCGTGCCAAGGCCGCCGGCGTCTCGAAGGTCGTCTTCGACCGCGGCGGCAACCGGTACGCGGGGCGGGTCGCCGCGCTTGCCGACGCCGCCCGCGAAGCCGGGCTCGAGTTCTAGAAACCCCGTCACGAGAGAGAAGGAAGGCTGCTGATGCCAGGTCAACAGCGCCGTGGCGGCGGGTCCGGTGGCAACGAGGGTGGTCGCCGCGACAACCGCCGTGAGGGCGGCCGCGGAAACGCGCCCGTCGAGAAGACCCCGCACCTCGAGCGGGTCGTCGCGATCAACCGCGTCGCCAAGGTCGTGAAGGGTGGTCGTCGCTTCAGCTTCACCGCCCTCGTGATCGTGGGCGACGGCGACGGCACCGTCGGCGTGGGCTACGGAAAGGCCAAGGAGGTGCCCGCGGCGATCGCCAAGGGTGTCGAGGAGGCCAAGAAGCACTTCTTCAAGGTGCCGCGGATCGGTCAGTCGATCCCGCACCCGGTCACGGGCGAGGACGCCGCCGGCGTCGTGCTGCTCAAGCCGGCCTCGGCCGGTACGGGTGTCATCGCCGGTGGTCCGGTGCGCGCCGTGCTGGAGTGCGCGGGCATCCACGACGTGCTCTCCAAGAGCCTCGGCTCGTCCAACCCGATCAACATCGTGCACGCCACCGTGGCGGCCCTGAAGGGGCTCGAGTCCCCCGAGCAGGTCGCGGCGCGTCGTGGCCTGCCGGTGGAGGACGTCGCGCCGGCCGCCATGCTGGCGTCGCGTGCGGGGGTGGCGTCCTGATGGCACGTCTGAAGGTCACCCAGGTCCGGTCCGAGATCGGGCGCAAGCAGAACCAGCGTGACTCGCTGCGTTCGCTCGGGCTCAAGCGGATCAACGACGTGGTGGTCAAGGAAGACCGGCCGGAGATCCGCGGCATGATCTTCACGGTCAGCCACCTCGTGAAGGTCGAGGAGGTCGAGTAATGACGATCAAGGTGCACCACCTGCGCCCGGCGCCCGGAGCCAAGACCGACAAGACCCGTGTGGGTCGCGGTGAGGGCTCGAAGGGCAAGACTGCCGGTCGCGGTACCAAGGGTTCGAAGGCCCGGAAGAACATCTCGGCGGCGTTCGAGGGTGGGCAGATGCCCATCCACATGCGCCTGCCGAAGATGAAGGGCTTCAAGAACAAGTTCAAGGTCGTGTTCCAGGTCGTCAACCTGGACCGGCTGGCGGAGCTCTTCCCGAACGGCGGCCAGGTGGGCCCGGTCGAGCTGGTCGAGTCCGGCGCGGTCCGCAAGGGCCACCCGGTCAAGGTGCTCGGCACCGGCGACCTCGGCGGTGTCTCCCTCCAGGTGTCGGCGCACGCGTTCAGCGCGTCGGCCAAGGAGAAGATCACCGCGGCCGGCGGCTCGGTCACCGAGCTGTAAGGCATGTTCGTGGCGCCCGCTCAGTTGTTCGCAACTGGGCGGGCGTCATGGTCTACCGGCCACGTGTGCGCCGGGTAACATCGGATTCGTTTTATGTAGCCGGGCACATCTGCCCGGACCGGGATCGGGCTGTTAGAGTCCGTTGCCAGCCATGGATACCGGGCACTGGGCCCGGCATCCACCCCGCCCCGCCAGGGATCGTCACCGGCGGCCCGCGTCGCGCAGGAGGAAGAAGTTGCTGTCCGCCTTTCTCAGTGCGTTCCGTACGCCTGACCTGCGCAAGAAGCTGCTGTTCACAGTAGGCATCATCGCGGTCTACCGGCTGGGCGCCACGCTGCCCAGCCCGGGCGTCTCGTACGGCAACGTGCAGAAGTGCCTCGACACCATCCAGGGCAGCACCGGCGTGCTCAACCTGCTGGATCTCTTCTCCGGCGGCGCGCTGCTCCAGCTCTCGGTCTTCGCGCTGGGCATCATGCCCTACATCACCGCGTCGATCATCCTGCAGCTGCTCACGGTGGTGATCCCGCGCCTGGAGCAGCTCCGCAAGGAGGGCCAGGCCGGTCAGGCGAAGATCACCCAGTACACCCGCTACCTGACGCTGGGCCTGGGTGTCCTCCAGTCCTCGGCGTTCGTGGCGCTGGCCCGCTCCGGGCAGCTCTTCAACAACCAGTGCGACCAGTTCCCGATCGTGCCCAAGGGCACCGGCATCCCGGACTGGCTGACGCTCACCATCCTGGTGCTGACCATGACCGCCGGCACCGGCGTGGTGATGTGGCTCGGCGAGCTGATCACCGACCGGGGCGTCGGCAACGGCATGTCCGTGCTGATCTTCACCTCGATCGCCGCCCGGCTGCCCAGCGAGGGCTGGAAGATCAAGACCACCAAGGGCTGGGGGATGTTCCTCCTCGTCATCGCCCTGGTGCTGCTGGTCATCACCGCGGTCACCTTCATCGAGCAGGCGCAGCGCCGGATCCCGGTCCAGTACGCGAAGCGCATGATCGGCCGGCGGATGTACGGCGGCACGTCCACCTACATCCCGCTGAAGGTGAACCAGGCCGGCGTCATCCCGGTCATCTTCGCCTCGTCGCTGCTCTACCTGCCGACGCTCGCGCTGCAGTTCTTCGACCAGAACGACCCGGGGAAGACCCAGGCCTGGATCCAGAACCACATCGTCAAGGCGAGCGCGCCGGAGCACATCGCGATCTACTTCCTGCTGATCATCTTCTTCACGTACTTCTACGTGTCGATCACGTTCAACCCGACCGAGGTCGCGGACAACATGAAGAAGTACGGCGGCTTCGTGCCGGGCATCCGCCCCGGCAAGCCGACCGCCGAGTACCTCGACTTCATCCTCAGCCGGATCACCCTGCCGGGCGCGCTCTACCTGGGCATCGTCGCGATCCTGCCGAACTTCTTCTTCATCTGGCTGGACAACCAGCAGTTCCAGAACTTCCCGTTCGGCGGCACCGCTGTGCTCATCATGGTCGGCGTCGGTCTGGAGACCGTGAAGCAGATCGAGAGCCAACTCATGCAGCGGAACTACGAAGGGTTCCTGCGGTAGATGCGACTCGTTCTGGTTGGCCCGCCGGGCGCGGGCAAGGGCACACAGGCGGAGTTCATCGCCGCTCACCTCTCGGTGCCGAAGATCTCCACCGGTGACATCTTCCGGGCGAACGTCACCCAGGGCACGCCCCTGGGGGTCGAGGCCAAGCGATACATGGACGCCGGCAAGCTGGTCCCGGACGACGTCACGATCAACATGGTCCGGGACCGGCTCGCCGAGCCGGACGCCGGCGAGGGCTTCCTGCTCGACGGTTTCCCGCGGACCACGCCGCAGGCCGCCGAGCTGGACAAGCTCCTCGCCGACCTGGGCAGCGCGCTGGACCTGGTGCTGGAGCTGGTCGTCGACGACGACGAGGTGATCCGACGGCTCTCCGGGCGACGCACCTGCCGCGGCTGCGGCAAAATCTGGCACGTCGAGTTCGACGCGACCACGCGGGAGGGCATCTGCGACCGCTGCGGCGCGGAGCTGTTCCAGCGGGACGACGACAAGCCGGAGACCATCGCCGCCCGGCTCCGGGAATACTCGGAGAAGACCGCGCCGCTCGTCGACTACTACGGCGCTCAGGGCAAGCTGGTGGGCATCGACGCGACCGGGCCGGTGGAGGACGTCACCGTCCGTGCCATCGACGCGTTGCGCTCCTACGGCGGCTGACGCGCCGCCGCCGGCCGGCGGATAGAGTGAGGACAGCGGGGTACGCGCGACGTGCCCCGCTGTTCCGTGTAACGAAAGGTGACGCCGTCATGCGCCGTCCCCAGCTGGACATCCAGCTGAAGACCCCCGAGCAGATCGAGCTGATGAGGGCCGCCGGTCTGGTGGTGGCCCGTGCCCTCTCCCGGATGCGGGAGGCGGTCGCACCCGGTGTGACGACGGCCGACCTGGACGCGATCGCCGAGGCCACCATCCGGGAGGCCGGCGCCGTCCCGTCGTTCAAGGGCTACCACGGTTTCCCGGCGTCGATCTGCTCCTCGGTCAACGAGCAGGTGGTGCACGCCATCCCGTCGTCGAAGCAGGTGCTGCGAGCGGGCGACATCATCTCGATCGACTGCGGCGCGGTGCTGAACGGCTGGCACGGCGACGCGGCCGTCACGGTGGCGGTGGGGGAGGTCGCCCCGGCGCTGCTGCGGATGGCCGAGGTCGCCGAGGACGCGATGTGGGCCGGCATCGCCGCCGCCGCCCGGGGGGCCGCCTCCGGTCGGGGCCGGCTCACCGACATCTCGCACGCGGTGGAGACCGCGGTCCGCAAGGGCGGCCGGTACGGGATCGTGGACGGCTACGGCGGCCACGGCATCGGCACCGAGATGCACCAGGACCCGCACGTGCTCAACCACGGCCGCCCCGGCAAGGGTCCGCGCCTGGTGCCCGGCCTGGCGCTCGCCATCGAGCCGATGATCACGGCCGGCTCCCCGCGTACCGTCGAATTGTCCGACGGCTGGACGGTGGTGACGCGGGACCGCTCGATGGCCGTGCACGTCGAGCACTCGATGGCGCTGCTGGACGACGGCGTGTGGGTGCTGACCGCGGTCGACGGCGGCCGGGCCCGCCTCGGCGACCTGGTGACCGCCCGCCAGCCCGTGGACTCCCCGGCCCGCTGACCCGTCCGTCACCGGGCGGATCGCCCGCGGCCCTCGCCTGCCCGGCAGGCTCGGCGGCCCGGGGCATGCCAGGCGGTGGCGCTGGCCGTGCCGCACCGTCAGACCGCCGCGCGCCGGCCGCGACGGTGTTCCCTCGGGGGTGTCTCATCGCCGTGGCGTCATGACCTCCCCGGCCGGGTGATCCCGCTCCTCGGCGACGGCGACGGCGATGCTTGGCGTGGTGCGGCGCTCGGGTGGGGGCGGCTCCAGGAGTCACTACTTTTTGGCGTTATACCCAGGGGTCATAGTTATGACTGAGAGGTATGAGACCCAAAAGCGGGTCGTCCGCCACTGACGACACCGTGGGTGACGACCGTGGGCCGAGGCCGGCCGGGGCGGGTTCCCCTCGGGTGGCGGGTCGGTGGCATCCTTGCCGTCATGGACGGGCAGCGGGACATGCGGGCGGCCGACCGTGACCGGGAGGCCACGGCGGAACGACTCCGGGTGGCGCTGGAGGAGGGCCGGCTCGGCCTGCACGAGTACGACGAGCGGCTGGGCCGCGCGTACGGCGCCCGTACCTACGCCGAGTTGGACGAGGTGGTGGCGGACCTGCCGGGTCCGGCGACCGCCGAGCGGTCGGCCGTGGTGCCCGCCGCCCCGGTCGCGCCGCCCGCCCCGCCCGTGCCGGCCGCCTCCGGCCCGTCCGGTGGGGCGGAGGCGCCCGCCGAGGCGGGGACGGTGGTCGAGCCGGACACCCGCTCGCGGCTGCTCGGGCTCTGGATGCCCTGGCTGCGGGTGGCCGTGGTGCTGCTGCCGATCTGGTTGATCAGCGTGATCACCACCGGCCACGTCGCCGGCGTCTGGCCGCTCTGGGTGCTGGGGCCGTGGGGCGGCCTGGTGCTGATGCAGTCGGTCGGGCTGATCGGGGTGGATCACGGTCGGAAGCGGCCCGACCGCCGCCACTGAGCTGTGCCGCTGGTCACAGCGGGGACGAAAATCGGTCGTCCGGGCCGGCCGGTTTGGCGACGGTGCGCGGGCGGGCGTACACTTTCAGATCGGCGCACAGCGTCCACTCCGCCATGCCCACCCTGCGCTTCGGTGGGAGTCGGAGCCGCGGCTGGCGCGGGTTTCCTGATCTTGGTCTGGTGGCCCGTGTAAGACGTTGTGGGCCGTCCGGAGTAACCGACGTCAGGACAGCGGAGTACATGCCGAAAAAAGACGGAGCCATCGAGATCGAGGGTCGGGTCATCGAGCCCCTGCCGAACGCCATGTTCCGGGTGGAGCTCGCGAACGGCCACAAGGTGCTGGCTCACATCAGCGGCAAGATGCGGCAGCACTACATCCGCATCCTGCCGGAGGACCGGGTCGTCGTCGAACTCTCGCCGTACGACCTGACCCGCGGGCGCATCGTCTACCGCTACAAGTAAGCCTGACGACGGCCGGGACGTCCCCGTGTCCGTCTTCGACGTCCGGGTCGCGCTCGCGCGTACCCGGGCCGGATGGGAAGTAAGGCAACCGTGAAGGTCAAGCCGAGCGTCAAGAGGATCTGCAACAAGTGCCGGGTTATCCGCCGGCACGGCCGGGTCATGGTCATCTGCAGCGACCCGCGCCACAAGCAGCGCCAGGGCTGACGCCCCACATCACCAAGCTCGTCCCAGCCGCGGACGGTGCGCGCACCGCGTACCCCTTCGTGGTTGACCCCCGGTCGGAGGCCGGGGCCCGCTCGGGCAGCGGGGTGGGACGGGTCCAGACCTCCGCCACAATCATTGAGGAGTACGCCCGCACATGGCACGTCTAGTCGGCGTGGATCTCCCCCGCGAGAAGCGGATGGAGATCGCGCTCACCTACATCTTCGGGGTCGGTCGCACCCGCGCCCTGGAGACGCTCGCCGCGACCGGCATCTCGCCGGACAAGCGCGTTCGGGACCTCACGGACGAGGAGCTCGTCGAGCTCCGGAACCACATCGAGGGCAACTACAAGGTTGAAGGCGACCTGCGCCGCGAGGTCGCCGCCGACATCCGCCGCAAGGTCGAGATCGGCTGCTACGCCGGTATCCGGCACCGCCGCGGTCTGCCGGTGCGTGGTCAGCGCACCAAGACCAACGCGCGGACCCGGAAGGGCCCGAAGCGGACCGTGGCCGGCAAGAAGAAGCCCGGCAAGAAGTAATAGGAGCGCAGAAGACTTATGCCACCGAAGGCTCGTGCCGGAGCCGCCGTCAAGAAGGTCCGGCGCAAGGAACGCAAGAACGTCGCCCACGGGCAGGCGCACATCAAGAGCACCTTCAACAACACCATCGTGTCCATCACGGACCCGACCGGTGCGGTCATCTCCTGGGCCTCCTCCGGCCAGGTGGGCTTCAAGGGCTCCCGCAAGTCGACCCCGTTCGCCGCGCAGCTCGCCGCCGAGGCCGCCGCGCGTCGGGCCATGGAGCACGGCATGCGCAAGGTCGACGTGTTCGTCAAGGGCCCCGGCTCCGGCCGGGAGACCGCCATCCGTTCGCTGCAGGCCGCCGGCCTCGAGGTCGGGCAGATCTCCGACGTCACGCCGCAGCCGCACAACGGATGCCGTCCGCCGAAGCGTCGTCGGGTCTGAGAGGTTAGAGAGAGATGGCTCGTTACACCGGTGCTGACTGCCGCCGTTGCCGGCGGGAGAAGATGAAGCTGTTCCTCAAGGGCAGCAAGTGCGATGGCCCGAAGTGCCCGTTCGAGTCCCGGCCGTTCCCGCCCGGGCAGCACGGCCGCGGCCGCACCAAGGAGACGGAGTACCTGCTCCAGCTCCGTGAGAAGCAGAAGGCCCGCCGCGTCTACGGCGTGCTCGAGAAGCAGTTCCGCGGCTACTACGAAGAGGCCGTGGGCAAGAAGGCCAAGACGGGCGAGGTTCTGCTGCAGATCCTCGAGTCGCGGCTGGACAACGTGGTCTACCGGGCCGGCTACGCCAAGTCCCGGGACATGGCCCGCCAGCTGGTCAAGCACGGTCACTTCACGGTGAACGGCAAGAAGGTCGACATCCCGTCGTACCGCGTCAAGGAGCACGACATCGTCGAGGTCCGGGGCAAGAGCAAGGAGCTCACCCCGTTCATCGTCGCGCAGGCCGAGGCCGGCTCCAAGACCGTTCCGGCGTGGCTCGAGGCCATCCCCAGCCAGATGAAGGTCCTCGTGCACTCGCTCCCGGCCCGCCAGGTGATCGACACCCAGGTCCAGGAGCAGCTGATCGTCGAGCTCTACTCCAAGTAAGGGCTCGTTGCGGTGGCCCGTCCTCCGGGGCGGGCCACCGGAACAGTTGTGTCGTGGGCGTCAAATAGCGGGCGCCCCGGAAGAGAAGAGAAAAGATGCTCATCAGCCAGCGACCGTCTCTCTCCGAAGAGTCGATCAACGAGACCCGGTCCCGGTTCACCATCGAGCCGCTGGAGCCCGGCTTCGGCTACACGCTCGGCAACTCGCTGCGGCGTACCCTGCTCTCCTCGATCCCCGGTGCGGCGGTCACCTCGATCAAGATCGACGGTGTGCTGCACGAGTTCACCACGATCCCCGGGGTGAAGGAGGACGTGGTCGAGCTCGTCATGAACATCAAGGAGCTGTGCGTCAGCTCCGAGCACGACGAGCCGGTCAGCATGTACCTGCGCAAGCAGGGCCCGGGCGACGTGACCGCCGGTGACATCCAGCCCCCGGCCGGTGTCTCGGTGCACAACCCGGACCTGAAGCTCGCCACCCTCAACGGCAAGGGCCGGCTCGACATGGAGCTGACCGTCGAGCGGGGCCGGGGCTACGTCACGGCGGCGCAGAACAAGCAGGCGGGCGCCGAGATCGGCCGGATCCCGGTCGACTCGATCTACTCGCCGGTGCTCAAGGTGACGTACCGCGTCGAGGCGACCCGCGTCGAGCAGCGGACCGACTTCGACCGGCTGATCATCGACGTCGAGACCAAGCCGTCGATGGGCCCGCGCACCGCGCTGGCCTCCGCCGGCTCGACGCTCGTGGAGCTGTTCGGGCTCGCCCGTGAGCTGGACGAGACCGCCGAGGGCATCGACATCGGGCCGTCCCCGCAGGACGCCCAGCTGGCGGCCGACCTGGCGCTGCCGATCGAGGAGCTGGACCTCACCGTCCGCTCCTACAACTGCCTCAAGCGCGAGGGCATCAACTCCGTTGGTGAGCTGATCGGGCGTACCGAGGCCGACCTTCTCGACATCCGCAACTTCGGTCAGAAGTCGATCGACGAGGTCAAGATGAAGCTCGCCGGGATGGGCCTGGGGCTGAAGGACTCGGCTCCGAACTTCGACCCGGCACACGTCGTGGACGCCTTCGGCGAGGCCGACTACGACACCGACGACTACCGCGAGACCGAGCAGCTCTAGTCCGCGCTGCCGCCACACCTGAGGAGCACCAAGCATGCCCACGCCCACCAAGGGCCCCCGCCTCGGCGGCAGCCCCGCGCACGAGCGGCTGATGCTGGCCAACCTGGCCACCGCGCTGTTCCAGCACGGCAAGATCCAGACCACCGAGACGAAGGCCCGGCGGCTCCGCCCGCTGGCCGAGCAGCTCATCACCAAGGCCAAGCGCGGCGACCTCGCCTCGCGCCGGCGGGTGGCGGGCGTCGTCAAGGACAAGGACGTGGTCTACTCCCTGTTCGACCAGATCGCGCCCCGGTACGCCAACCGCAACGGTGGCTACACCCGGATCGTGAAGACCGGTCCGCGCAAGGGTGACGCCGCTCCGATGGCGATCATCGAGCTGGTGGAGGAGCTTCAGGTCGCCGAGCCGAAGGCGAACAAGAAGACCGCCGCCCGCAAGGCCGCCCAGCAGGACAAGGTCGAGGCCCTGGCCCCGGCCGAGGAGGCCCCGAAGTCGACCGCCGGTGACCAGGACGCCGAGGCGCCCGTCAACGCGTCGGGCGACACCGCCGCCGCCCGTGAGGACAGCGACGAGGCCACCGAGAACGACAAGGCCTGATCGCACAGGCAGCATCGTCGGGCCCGGCATCCCCTCGCGGGGTGCCGGGCCCGACGCCGTCAACGGGAGGTACGAGGTGGACGAGCGGACCCGGCTGCGGCTGGACGTCTCGTACGACGGCACGGACTTCTCCGGATGGGCGCCCCAGCCCACCCGGCGCACGGTGGCCGGGGTGCTCACGGAGGCGCTGGACCTCGTCCTCGGCGCCGGTACGGTCACCGGCCTGACCGTGGCCGGGCGCACCGACGCCGGGGTGCACGCCACCGGGCAGGTCTGCCACCTCGACCTGCCGACCGAGGTGTGGCGCGCGCACGAGGGCCGGTTGTTGCGCCGGCTGGCTCGGCTGCTCCCCACCGACGCCCGGGTACGCGCGATGACCGAGGCGCCGGCCGACTTCGACGCCCGGTTCTCGGCCACCTTCCGGCGCTACGAGTACCGGGTCACCGACGCGCCGTGGGGCGCCGAGCCGCTGCGCCGGCGGGACACGCTGGCCTGGCCGAAGCCGCTGGACCTGGCGGCGCTGAACGAGGCCGCGGCAGGTTTGGTCGGCGAGCACGACTTCGCCGCGTACTGCCGGCGCAAGGAGAACGCCACCACGCTGCGCGAGGTGACCCGGCTCGACTGGCGGCGCGACCCGGACGGGATCCTGGTCGCCACCGTGCAGGCCGACGCGTTCTGCCAGAACATGGTGCGCAGCCTGGTCGGCGCCATGCTCGTCGCCGGGGACGGCAGGCGTCCGGTGGCCTGGCCGGCCGGCCTGCTGACCCGCCGGGAACGCTCCAGTGAGGTGACCGTGGCCCCCGCGCACGGCCTCGCCCTGGTCGAGGTCGGCTACCCGGCCGACCCCGCCGAGTACGCCCGCCGCGCCGACCTCACCCGCCGGCTCCGGGTGCCGGGCACCGAGGGCTGACCTCGCCGTACCGCAGGACGGCCCGCCACCGGTGTCGGTGGCGGGCCGTCGTCGTCGGCTGGCTCAGTCGCCGGTGCCCTGCTGGCCGGCGCTGTCGTCGGTCGGGCCGCCGGTGGGCTGGGCGGCGGTTCCGCCGGCCGCCCGCCGGTCCAGCACGCCCCGGTTCAGGTGCAGCTCGATCAGGTCGTACATGATCTCGCGGGCGACCGTGTCGTCGGTCGGGATCCGCTCCCCGTCGGCGCGGGTGACCAGGCAGAAGGCCAGGTAGTGGCCGCGTACCTGCCAGCCGACCCGGGCGGCGGCCTTCTCCACCGCCTCGGTGTCGTCGCCGGCGGCCAGGCCCCGGAACCGGCCCTGCCGCTCGTCGAGCAGCGGTCGGATCCGGTCGCGTACCCGCTGGGTGCTTGCCACGTCGGTCAGGTTGAACAGCCCGGCGGTGAGCAGGTGGTCGCCGTCGGGGGAGCGGAGCGTGCCCCGGACGACCTGGTTGCATCCGAGCCGGACCAGCAGGTCGGCGATCTCGCCGGTGGCCGCGAGCGCGCAGTTCGCGCTCGTCTGGGTCTTCAGCACCCGGTAGGCGGGCTTGCCGTCGGTGACGACGAGCTGCTTGCCGGGGAAGAGTTCCTTGACGGTGAGCGGCGCCTGGTCGGTGTCCCGGGAGTCCAGGTCGGATCCGCTGGGCGGGTTCGTCTCCGCCACCGTCGGCTGCGCGGTCGGCTGGCCGGCCGGGGGTGCGGCGGCCCGCTCGTCGAGCAGCGCCGCGACGGCCAGGCCGGTGAGGGAGAGCAGGAGCAGCACGGCGGCGCCGCCGATGAGCGTCTGCCAGACCCGGCCGCCGCCGCGTCGGCCGCCGCGCCGGTTGCGGGACAGCTCGGAGACGTCGGTGGCGCGGAGGCTCGGGCTGGCCGGGATCGGCACGGTGGTCCGGGTCGTCGCGGCGGGCACCGGCTGTGGCGTGGGCGGCAGGGGCTGTGGCACCGGGGAGGGCTCCCCGGGCGATGGGCCGGGCCGGCCCGGCGTCGGCACGGGGGCGGGCGGCGCGGGCGCGGGCGCCCGACCGTCGTCGAGGGCCGGCCGGCCGGCCCGGGCGGGCGGCAGTGACGGCGTGGGGAAGCGGGAGGGCGACGGGCCGGCCGGCGGCGGCGTCGCGGCCACGGGCCCGGTCGGTGCCGACGCGGGCTCCGGGTACTCCAGGAAGGCGTCCTCATCGGACTCGTACCGGTACACCATGTGGGATAGAGTAAGACCGATTGTCCCTTTCAGGGGGAATATCGGGAAATTCCGGCGGGGTGGCGTCGATCCCTGCCTGCCGTACCGTCGCCCGGCCCGCCTCCGGGCGGTGCGAGAATGCCGGCGTGACCGGCGACCACTACTTCACCGCTGAACCCACGGCCCCGGCCCGCCCGCGCGAGGTCGAGTTCTCCGTCGCCGGGCGCGACTACACCCTCACCTCGGCCGGCGGGGTGTTCTCCGCCGACCGGCTCGACCCCGGCACCGCGGTGCTGCTGCGCAAGGCCGACCTGCCGACCGCCGACGTCACCGGCCCGCTGCTCGACATCGGCTGCGGCTTCGGCCCGATCACCTGTGTGCTGGCCACCGTCGCGCCCGCCGCCACCGTCTGGGCGGTCGACGTCAACGCCCGCGCCCGGGACCTGACCGCCGCCAACGCCGCCCGGATCGGCGCCGCGGACCGGGTCCGGGCCGTCGCGCCGGACGACGTGCCGGCGGACGTCACGTTCGCGCAGATCTGGTCGAACCCGCCGATCCACGTCGGCAAGGCGGAACTGCACGGCCTGCTGCTGCGCTGGCTGCCCCGGCTCGCCCCGGACGGCGTGGCCTGGCTCGTCGTGGCCCGTCACCTCGGCGGTGACTCGCTGCACCGCTGGCTGGTCGACCAGGGCTGGCAGGTCGACCGGCAGGCCAGCCAGAAGGGCTTCCGGGTGCTCCGCGTCACCCGGTAATCCGGTGTCGCCCGCACCGCCGGCTCGGGCAGGATGCCGGCGTGGGATACGTGGACGTGGCAGCGGTCGGGCACATCCTCCCGGACGGGCGGGAGCTGTTCGGCGACGTGTCGTTCCGGGTCGGTGAGGGCGCCAAGGTGGCGCTCGTCGGCCCCAACGGCGCCGGCAAGACGACCCTGCTGCGGATGGTCGCCGGTGACCTGCCGGTGCGCACCGGCGCGATCGCCCGCGCCGGCGGCCTCGGCGTGATGCGGCAGTTCATCGGCATGATCGGTGACGAGTCGACGCTCGCCGACCTGGCCCTGTCGCTCGCCCCGCCGGCATTGCGCGACGCCGGGCACCGGCTCGTCGAGACCGAGGCGGCCATGCGGACGGCCGAGGTCCGCGGCAAGTACAGCACCGCCGCCGGCAAGGCCCAGCTCGCGTACGCCGATGCGCTGGCCGCCTGGGGCGAGAGCGGCGGATACGACGCCGAGGTGCTCTTCGACACCGTCACCACGATCGTGCTCGACCTGCCGTGGGACACCGCCCGGGACCGGCCGGTCCGCACCCTCTCCGGCGGCCAGCAGAAACGGTTCGCGCTGGAGTTGCTGCTGCGCGGCCCCGACGAGGTGCTGCTGCTCGACGAGCCGGACAACTTCCTCGACGTCCCCGGCAAACGCTGGCTGGAGGCGCGACTGCGCGAGTCAGCCAAGTCGGTGCTCTACGTCTCGCACGACCGTGAGCTGCTGGCCCAGACCGCCGACCGGGTGGTCGCCGTCGAGGGCGGCAGCGCGTGGGTGCACCCCGGCGGCTTCGCGAGCTGGCACGACGCGCGGGTGGCCCGGCACGCCCGCCTCGACGAGCTGCGCCGGCGCTGGGACGAGGAACACCAGAAGCTGCGCGAGCTGATGCTGATGTACAAGCAGAAGGCCGCGTACAACGACGGGTTGGCCTCCCGCTACCAGGCGGCGCAGACCCGGCTGCGCAAGTTCGAGGAGGCCGGGCCGCCGCCCGTACCCCCGAAGGACCAGGACATCCGGATGCGGCTGACCGGCGGGCGGACCGGCAAGCGCGCGGTGATCGCCGAGCAGTTGGAGCTGGACGGCCTGACCTACCCGTTCGACCTGGAGATCTGGTACGGCGACCGGGTCGCGGTGCTCGGCGCGAACGGCACCGGCAAGTCGCACTTCCTGCGCCTGCTCGCCCGCGGCGGCACCGACCCCGACCCGGGCAACACCCCTGTCGACGGCGCCGCCGCGCTCACCCCGGTCGCGCACGACGGCGTGGTCCGCCTCGGTGCCCGGGTGCGGCCCGGGCACTTCTCGCAGACCCACGACCGGCCGGAGCTGATGGCGAGGACGCTCGTCGAGATCCTCTGGCGGGGCGACGAGCACCGGGCCGGCATGGACCGGCACGCGGCCATGGGCGTGCTGTCCCGCTACGAGCTGGCCGGGCAGGGCGACCAGCGCTTCGGCACGCTCTCCGGCGGCCAGCAGGCCCGTTTCCTGGTGCTGCTGCTGGAGCTGTCCGGCGCCACGCTGCTGCTGCTCGACGAGCCGACCGACAACCTCGACCTGGCCTCCGCCGAGGCGCTGGAGACCGGGCTGGGCGCGTTCGACGGCACCGTCGTCGCGGTCACCCATGATCGCTGGTTCACCCGCACCTTCGACCGGTTCGTGCTGTTCCGGGGCGACGGCGACGTGGTGGAGACGCCGGAACCGGTCTGGGACGTCGGATGATCGACGAGGGGCTGGCCGCCCGGCTCTGCGCCGTCGACGGCGTGGTGGCGGTGGCGCTCGGCGGCAGCCGGGCCCGCGGCGAGCACCGGCCCGACTCCGACTGGGACCTCGGCCTCTACTACCGGGGTACGCCGGACCTGGCCGGACTGCGCGGGATCGCCGCCTCGACCGCCGACGGTCCGGTCGAGCTGACCGCCCCCGGCGGCTGGGGACCCTGGGTCGACGGCGGCGGCTGGCTGCGCGTCGACGGGGTGGCGGTGGACTGGATCTACCGCGACCTCGACCGGGTGCACCGGGTGTGGGCGGACTGCCGAACCGGCCACTACACGGTGGCGACGCAGGCCGGGCACCCGCTCGGGTTCTACTCGCACGCGTACGCCGGGGAGGTGGCGCTCGGCCGGATCCTCGCCGACCCGACAGGTGAGCTGACCGCGCTGCGCGCCGAGACCGTCGACTACCCGCCCGCGCTCGGCGCCGCGCTGGTGGCCGGCGGCTGGGAGACCGGCCTGCTGCTCGACGGCGCGGCCAAGGGCGCGTCCGGTGGCGACGCCGGCTATGTGGCCGGCTGCCTGTTCCGGGTGGTCGGGGTGCTGGCGCAGGCGCTGCACGGGCGGGCCGGGCGGTGGTTGGTCAACGAGAAGGGCATGCTCGCCTCGGCCGGCCGGCTGCCCGGCGCGCCGCCGGACTTCACCGACCGGGCCCAGGCGCTGCTCGGCGCGGTGGGGCGTACCCCGGCGGAGCTGTCGGCGACGGTGGCCGACGCCCGCGCGCTGGCCGTCGACGTGCTCGGCTGAGGAGCCGCCCGCGCTCGACGGGCATAGGGTGGATCTCGTGAGTGAGATGACCTACCGCCGGCTGGGCGACTCCGGGCTCGTGGTCTCCGTGGTCGGTATCGGCTGCAACAACTTCGGCCGCAAACTCGACAGCGACGGCACCCGGGCGGTGGTCGACGCCGCGTTCGACGCCGGGATCACCTTCTTCGACACCGCCGACATCTACGGCGAACCCCAGGGCGGCTCCGAGGAACTGCTCGGCCAGGCGCTCAAGGGCCGCCGCGACGACGTGGTGCTCGCCACGAAGTTCGGCATGGACATGAACGGGGCGAACGGGCCCGACCACGGCGCCCGGGGCGCCCGCCGCTACATCGCCCGCGCGGTCGAGGCGTCGCTGCGCCGGCTCGGCACCGACCACATCGACCTTTACCAGATGCACGAGCCCGACCCGGGCACCCCGATCGACGAGACGCTAGCCGCGCTGGACGACCTGGTGACCGCCGGCAAGGTGCGTTACCTCGGCAACTCCAACTTCGCCGGCTGGCAGATCGCCGACGCCGACTGGACCGCGTCGTCGCAGGGCCGCACCCGGTTCATCTCCGCGCAGAACCACTACTCGCTGCTGGAGCGGGGCGTGGAGGACGAGGTGATCCCCGCCTGCGAGCGGTTCGGCCTCGGCATGCTGCCGTTCTTCCCGCTCGCCAACGGGCTGCTCACCGGCAAGTACAAGCGGGGTCAGCAGCCACCGGAGGGCAGCCGGCTCGCCGGCGGCGGCCGGTACGCCGAGCGGCTGGCCGCGGCGCGCTGGGACACCATCGAGGCGATCGAGGCGTTTGCGGCCGAGCGCGGGGTGAGCATGCTCCACGTGGCCATCGGCGGGCTGGCCGCCCGGCCCGCGGTGACCTCGGTGATCGCCGGCGCGACCACGCCCGAGCAGGTACGCGCCAACGCCGACGCCGGCACCTGGCAGCCCACCGACGAGGACCAGGACGCCCTCGACGCCCTCCTCTGACCCATCCCGCGCGGCGTGGCCCGCGTGCGGCGTCGCCCCCGTGCGGCTTGGCCCGTGTGTGCGGCGTGGCGGGTGTGTGCGGCGTGGTCCGCGCGGCGTCACCCGGATGGCTTCGCCACCCGGCGGAATGCCCCCGAGGCACCCATAGCGTTCCATCCACGGTCAGTGCTCGTCATCAGTGGAACGCCATGGGTGCCAAAGGGGCGGTGAGACACCCATGACGTTCCACCCGCGCTCGGTGCTCACGGTGGGTGGAACGCCATGGGTGTGTGGGAGGCACTGGCGGGAGGGTCGGGGGCATGGGTCAGCGGGGTGGGGCGGGGGTGCGGCGTTCCGCGACGGCCTGACAGACCAGGGCGACCGTGGCGTCCGGATGCCGGAGCACGTCGTCGGCGGTGAAGCGGAGCACGATCCAGCCGGCGAAACGGAGCGCGTTCAGGCGTGCCACGTCCCGCCGGAACTGCGTCCGTTCCCGGTGGTGGTCGCCGTCGTACTCGACCGCGATGCGGAGCGCCGGCCAGGCCAGGTCGACCCGGGCGAGGAAGCGCCCGCCGTGGCGCATCTTGTGCTGCGCGGTGAGCGGGCCGAGGCCGGCGTCGAGGAGGAGCAACCGGAGCCGTGTCTCCATCGGTGACTCGCTCGACGGCTCGGCCAGCGCCAGCACCTCGCGTAGCAGCGACGTGCCCGGCCAGCCCGGTCGGTCGGCGGCGTAGGCCCGCAGGGCGGGGAGCTCCACCACCCGCCGACGCAGCAGTGCGTCCACGGCGACCAGGGCCTCCGCACGAGCACCCTGCCGGCCGAGGTCGAAGGCGGTGCGCAGCGGGGTGGTGACCGGCAGCCCGGCGAACTCGCCCCGATCCGCACCGGGCAGCGGTGATCGCACGATCGACAGCCGAGGGTGCGGGCGCAGCCGGGCGGCGTTCGGCAGGAGCACGGTCACCGGGTCGCCCCGGGCGAGCAGGTCGACGCCGAGCAGCCAGGCCGCGCTGCGGCCGGCCAGCGCGGCGCCCGGCGGCAGGCGCAACGCGACCGCGTCGCACCACATCCGGTGGTCGTCGTCACGGTGTGCGTCACGGTGCAGGTACACGTCCGGGAGCAGCCGGACCCACGTCGGCCCGCGCAGCATCGTCCAGGTGAGCAACCCTCCGGAGACGGCGCTGCTGCCCCGGAGCGGCAGACTCGTCAGGCAGTGCGGGACACGTGCGGGTGCGGGCATCCGGACAGCGTGTCGTGAGGCGACGGTCACCCGCCGTCCCGGTCCGTCGAGTGGTGCCGTCCTGGGAAAAACCTCACCCGGTCTTCCGTCCGGGCCGGGCACCGTCGTACGGTAGGCCGCAAGTGACCCACGGGAGCCCGGTGCGGACCGGGCTGAGAGGGGGGCTGACAGCCCCCGACCGTCGAACCTGATCCGGGTAATGCCGGCGCAGGGAGGAGCGTTGCCGTGCCGTCCCTGGGACGACTGCATCTCATCACCGACACCCGGCCGGGGCGGGACCCGCTCGCCGTGCTGCGTGCCGCCCTGCCGGTGGCGGGCGCCGAACTCGTCGTGCAGGTGCGGGTGGCGGACGACGCCACCGACCGGGAGGCGTACGAGCTGGCCCGACGGGTGGTCGAGGCGTGCCGCCCGTACGGCGCGCGGTGCCTGGTCAACGACCGGCTGCACGTGGCGCTGGCGGTGGGCGCGGCCGGCGGCCACGTGGGGGCGGACGACCTGCCGGTGGCGGCCGCCCGGCACGTGCTCGGCGCCGACGCGGTGCTCGGCGCGACCGCCCGGGAACCGGCCACCGCCCGGGCCGCGGTGGCCGCCGGGGCCGGCTACCTGGGCGTGGGCCCGTGCCACGCCACCACCACGAAGCCGGGCCTGCCCGCGCCGATCGGCCCGGACGGGGTACGCGCGGTGGCGGCCGCGGTGACCGTGCCGGTGATCGCCATCGGCGGGGTGACCGCCGCGTCGGTGCCGGCGTTGCGGGCCGCCGGGGCGTACGGGGCGGCGGTGGTCGGCGCGCTGTCCTCGGCGGCTGACCCGGCGCGTGCCACCGCCGAGCTGCTCGGGGCGCTGACGTGTTAAGCGGGGCCCCCTCCTCTACCGAAGGCGTTAACAGGGGGCCCTTCCTTACTCAGGTGGGGGTGGTGGGGGCGGGGCCGGTGGGGCTGGCGATCGCGTGGCGGTGCGCGCTGCGCGGGCTGCGGGTGAGCGTGTACGACGACCGTCCCGGGTCGGGCGCGTCGCAGGTCGCCGCCGGCATGCTCTCGCCGGTCGTCGAGGCGTACTTCGGTGAGCACGAGTTGACCGCGCTGCTCGTCGAGTCGGCGGCCCGCTGGCCCGGCTTCGCCGCCGAGCTGGCCGAGGCGAGCGGCGTCGACATCGGGTATCGCACCGAGGGCACGCTCGTGGTCGGTCTCACCGCCGACGACCTGGCCGAGGCGGGGCGGCTGTGGTCGTACCAGCAGGGTCTGGGACTGCCGATCACGCCGCTGCGCCCGTCGGCGCTGCGCGACCGCGAGCCGGCGCTGGCGACCCGGGTGCGCGGCGGCGCGGTCGCGCCGGGTGACCACCAGGTCGATCCGCGCCGGCTGGTCGTCGCGTTGCGGGTGGCGGCCGAGCGGGCCGGCGTGGTGTTCCGGCCGGCGCGGGTCGGCGCGCTGTCCGAGGTGGACGCGCCGGTCACCGTGGTCGCGGCCGGCTGCGGCGCGGCCGCGCTGACCGGGCTGCCGGTGCGGCCGGTCAAGGGCCAGGTGCTCCGGCTCCGCGCGCCGGCCGGCGGCCCGCCGGGCATCCGGCACGTGATCCGGGGGTACGCCGACGGCGAGCCGGTCTACCTGGTGCCCCGGGAGGACGGCGAGGTGGTGGTCGGCGCGACGGTGGAGGAACGCGCGGACACCGAGGTCACCGCCGGTGGCGTGCTGCGGCTGCTGCGTGCCGCCGCCGAGCTGGTGCCGGAGCTGACCGAGTACGCGCTGGTGGAGGCGGTCGCCGGGCTGCGGCCGGGCACCCCCGACAACGCGCCGGTGATCGGGGCGCTGCCCGGGCGGCCCGGCGTGCTCGCCGCCACCGGGCACCACCGGCACGGCATCGTGCTCACCCCGGTCACCGCCGACCTGGTCACCGAGCTGATCGTCACAGGCGAGCCGGATCCGGCGCTCGCCCCCTTCACCCCCGACCGGTTTCCCAAGGAGTCCCGGTGGAACTGATCGTCAACGGCACGGGACGGACGCTGCCCGACGGCGTCACGCTTGCCGAGGTGGTCCGCGCGGTCACCGGGCAGCAGCGCGGCCTGGCGGTCGCGGTCAACGGCGAGGTGGTGCCGCGCGGCGGCTGGCCGGCGAGCGTGCTGCGCGACGGCGACCGGGTCGAGGTGCTCAGCGCCGCGCAGGGCGGGTGAGCGCGGTGTCCCTGGAGATCGGCGGCGTCGCGTTCGGTTCCCGGCTGGTGCTCGGCACCGGCGGCGCGGCCAACCAGCACGTGCTGGAGGCGGCGATCCGGGCCTCCGGCACCGAACTGGTGACGCTGGCGCTGCGCCGGGTGGACACCACGCCGGTCGGCGCGGGCGGGCTGCTCGACCTGCTGGACCGCTGCGGCGTACGGCTGCTGCCGAACACGGCCGGCTGCCGGACCGCGGTGGAGGCGGTGAAGACGGCGCACCTGGCCCGGGAGGCGTTCGACACCGAATGGGTGAAGCTGGAGGTGATCGGCGACGAGCGCACGCTCCTGCCCGACGGGGTGGAGCTGCTGCGCGCCGCCGAGGACCTGGTGGCCGACGGGTTCACCGTGCTGCCGTACACCTCGGACGATCCGGTGCTCGCCCGCCGGCTGGCCGACGTGGGGTGCGCGGCGGTGATGCCTGCGGGTTCGCCGATCGGGTCCGGCCTGGGCATCGGCAACCCGCACCACATCCGGCTGGTCCGGCAGGCCGTGGACGTGCCGGTGATCCTCGACGCCGGCGTCGGCACCGCCTCCGACGCCGCGCTCGCCATGGAGCTGGGCTGCGACGCGGTGCTGCTGGCCAGCGCCGTCACCCGGGCCGCCGACCCGGTGGCGATGGCCACCGCGATGCGGTACGCGGTCGAGGCCGGCCACCTGGCGTACGGCGCGGGTCGCATCCCCCGCCGCGACCACGCGCTGCCGTCCACTCCCGACGCCGGTCGACCGAACCTGTGACCGGCCCCGCCGTGGGCACGCGCGCGCCCCTGCCGGGGCCGGCCGGTGCCACGATCGGGCGCTGCCCGGACGGTGTCGTGCTGCTGACGGATCGGCGGGTGGCCCGACTGCCGCTCGTCGAGGTGGTGGCGGCGGCGGTCGCCGGGGGAGTGCGGTGGGTGGTGCTGCGGGAGAAGGACCTGCCGCGCGTCGCGCGCCTCGCGCTCGCCGTGGAGCTGCGCGCGATCCTCGGCGAGGCGGGCGGCACGCTTGTCGTCGCCGGTCCCGACCCGCTCGGCGGGGACGCCGTGCACCTGCCGGCCGCCGGCCCGTACCCGCCACCGTGCCTCGGGCTGGTCGGCCGCTCCTGCCACGACGCCGCCGAACTGGCCCGACTGACCACCGAGGACTACGCGACCGTCTCACCGGTGTTCCCGACGCGCACCAAACCCGGCTACGGCCCGGCGCTGCGACGGGACGGGTTGCGCGCGCTGGCCGAGGCGAGCCCGGTGCCGGTGCTCGCCCTCGGCGGCGTCGAGACCCCCGACCAGGTGCGGGCCTGCGTCGACGCGGGCGCGACAGGCGTCGCCGTGCTCGGCGCCTTGATGCGTGCCCCCGACCCCACCGCCACCGCCACCACCCTGACCAGCGCCTTCCACGACGTGCCCAGGCAGAGATCAAGCCTGACCGCCCGGAGTGGGCAGGGTCGGCCACAGCCCCCCACCGCAACCACCAGAGGAACGCAGTGACGCCGCAGACAGTTCTCACCATCGCCGGCTCCGACTCCGGCGGCGGCGCCGGCATCCAGGCCGACCTCAAGACGTTCGCCGCGCTCGGCGCGTACGGGACGAGCGTGCTCACCGCCGTCACCGCGCAGAACACCCGGGGCGTGGACGCGGTCCTGCCGCTGCCCCCGCAGACCGTACGTGACCAGCTCGACAGTGTGCTCGGCGACTTCGCCGTGCGGGCGGTGAAGACCGGCATGCTCGGCACCCCGGCGGTCGCCGGCGCGGTGGCCGAGGCGGCCCGGGACGGGCGGCTGCCGCACCTGGTCGTCGACCCGGTGCTGGTCGCCACCAGCGGGCACCGGCTGGGCGTGGTGGAGGCGGTCGAGCGGCTGCTCCCGTACGCCGAGGTGGCGACGCCGAACTGCGCGGAGGCCGCGGCCCTCACCGGAGGTCCGGTGGGCACGGTCGAGGAGATGGTCGCGGCGGCCGAGGCGCTCGCCGCGCGCGGGCCGGCGTTCGTGGTGGTCACCGGCGGCGACGTCGACGCGGCCGGGGAGTCGGTGGACGTGCTGGCCGGCGGCGGGACGACGCGGCTGCTGCGCGCGCCCCGGGTGGACACCCGGCACAGCCACGGCACCGGCTGCTCGTTCGCGGCCGCCGTCGCGGTGCGGCTGGCGGCCGGCGACGCGGCGCCCGTCGCGGTGGCCGCCGCCAAGGAGTACGTGACCCGCGCGCTGACCGGCGCGCGGCGTTGGGAGCTGGGCGCGGGACACGGCCCGCTGGACCACTTCGGCTGGTCCGCTTGAGCGACAGGGAGGCTGTCATGCAGGCACGTCGCAAGGTGTACGTGGAGGGGACCCGGCCGGACGTCCGGGTGCCGTTCGCGGAGGTGGCGCTGACCGGGGACAACCCACCGGTGCGGCTCTACGACACCTCGGGTCCCGGCTCCGACCCGGAGGTGGGGCTGCCCGCGCTGCGCGGGCGGTGGATCGCCGAGCGGGGCGACGTCGCGCCGGTGCGGGGTCCGGGCACGCCGCTGGCCGGGACCCGGCCCACCCAGCTCGCCTACGCGCGGGCCGGGACGGTCACGCCGGAGATGGAGTTCGTGGCGATCCGGGAGGGGGTGACGCCGGAGTTCGTCCGGGACGAGATCGCGGCCGGCCGCGCGGTGCTGCCGCTCAACGTCAACCACCCGGAGTGCGAGCCGGCGATCATCGGCAGGGCGTTCCTGGTCAAGGTCAACGCCAACATCGGCACCTCGGCGGTGACGTCGTCGGTGGCCGACGAGGTGGAGAAGCTGACCTGGGCCACCCGGTGGGGCGCGGACACCGTGATGGACCTGTCCACCGGGAAGCGGATCCACGAGACCCGCGAGGCAATCGTGCGGAACTCACCGGTGCCGATCGGCACCGTGCCGATCTACCAGGCGTTGGAGAAGGTCGGCGGCGACCCGGTGAGGTTGAGCTGGGAGGTGTTCCGGGAGACGGTGATCGAGCAGGCCGAGCAGGGCGTCGACTACATGACGGTGCACGCCGGTGTGCTGCTGCCGTACGTGCCGCTCGCCGTGGACCGGGTCACCGGCATCGTGTCCCGGGGTGGCTCGATCATGGCGGCCTGGTGCCTGGCGCACCACGAGGAGAACTTCCTCTACACCCACTTCCGGGAGCTGTGTGCGCTGCTCGCGCGATATGACGTCACCTTCTCCCTGGGCGACGGGTTGCGGCCCGGCTCGATCGCGGACGCCAACGACGAGGCCCAGTTCGCCGAGCTGCGCACGTTGGGCGAGCTGACCACCGTGGCGTGGGAGCACGACGTCCAGGTGATGATCGAGGGTCCGGGGCACGTGCCGATGCACAAGATCAAGGAGAACGTGGACCTCCAGCAGGAGTGGTGCCACGAGGCGCCGTTCTACACGCTCGGCCCGCTGACCACCGACGTCGCGCCCGCGTACGACCACATCACGTCGGCGATCGGCGCCGCGATGATCGGCATGTTCGGCACCGCGATGCTCTGCTACGTCACGCCGAAGGAGCACCTCGGGCTGCCGGACCGGGACGACGTGAAGGCGGGTGTGATCGCGTACAAGATCGCGGCGCACGCGGCCGACCTGGCCAAGGGGCACCCCGGCGCGCAGGCGTGGGACGACGCGCTGTCCAAGGCCCGGTTCGAGTTCCGCTGGGAGGACCAGTTCAACCTGGCGCTCGACCCGGAGACGGCGCGGGCCTACCACGACGCGACGCTCCCGGCCGAGCCGGCGAAGACCGCGCACTTCTGCTCGATGTGCGGGCCGAAGTTCTGCTCCATGAAGATCACCCAGGAGCTGAAGGACTACGCGGCGCGGGGCATGCGCGGCAAGTCCGAGGAGTTCGTCGCCGGCGGTTCCCGGGTCTACCTGCCGCTGGCCTGAGCCGCCCGGGGGCCGGACCGATCGCCGGCCCGGCCCCGGACGGTCAGTCGCGGTGGTGCCGGCCGGTACGCAGGGACCGGGCGTCGTCGGCGTTGTCGTCCGAGGCGAGACCGGCGACCCAGTCGACGTACTCGTCGTCGCCTGTCGCTCGCGGCTCCGCCGTCTCCTCGGCCGGCTCCGGTTCGCCCTTGCCCCGGTTGCGCCGGAACAGGCCGCGCCGGGCCTTGGACTTCCCGCCGGCGGCCTCGGTGTCGTCCGCGCCGGCGTGCCGGCCCCGGGTGGTTTCCGGGCCGGTGGTCGTCGCGGCGGGACCGGCCTGGGTGGGTACTGTCGCGTCGGCGGCCGGGGCCGGTCCGGTCACCTCGGGCGCCGGTCGTCCGGCGGGGCGGGCGCCGGTGGCCAGCGCGTCCCATCCGGTGCTGCGGCCCGGCTCGGGCAGGCCCTGGTGCCGGGGACGGGGGGCCGGCTCGGCCCGCGCGGTCGTGTCGTCGCGGTCCCGTCCGGCGGCCGGCTCGCCCGGCGCCGGCGCGGCGGGCGGCCGGGACGGCCGGCCTGCCGCCGGCGTGATCGGCCAGGCCGGTCGCACGTCGCCCGGTCGCTCGTCCTCGAAGATGGGGAACCGCGGCCGGGGCGACGAGGCGGGCCGGTCGACCGGCTCGGGATCGAAGAAGAAGCTCCGCCGCCCGGCGGCCGGCTTCGCGGCCCGCGGCTCGCCCGAGGCGTCGGCGTCGCCCGCCGGCGGGACGGACGGGTCGCCCTGCGGCCGGGTGGGCGCGCCGGTCGGCCGGGCGGACCTGCCGGTCGTCGGCGGAGCGGGCGTGCCGGCGGTCGGGGTGGCCGGGCCGCTCGCCGTGGCGTCCGTGTCGTCCGCCGGGGCGGATCCGACACCCGCCCGGGCGGAGGTGGCGCTCGTCGGGGCGGAGCCGTCACCCGCCCCACCGGAGGTGGCGCCCGCCGGTGCGGACGTGCCGGCGGTGGTCGGGGCGGAGGTGGTGGCCTCGCCGGGCGTCGAGGCGTCGTCGGGCCGGGGCGTGGTCGCCGGCGCGGCGTCGTTCCTGGTCACACGCGGAGCCCGGGTACGCCGGGCCCGGGCGGGCCGGACGGGTCCCGCCGTGTCGTCGGCGTCGGTGGTCGGCTCGTCGGAAGCGGGGGCGCCACCGGGAGCCGCCGCGCCCGGCGTCGGCCCGTCGGTCGCCGACGCGGCGCCGCCGGCGGGGGTCCGGTCGTCGGGCGGCGACGTGGTGCGGGCGGCGCCGCGACTCCGCCGTGGCCGGGCCGGGCGCGGAGCGGCCTCCTCGGTGCTCGGGGCGGCGGACGGCTCGGTGGGGGTCCCCGGCCCCTCCGGCGACGTCCACGGCTCGGGGGCCTGTCGCCCGGCGGTCCGTCCCACCGACCCGGCGGCGTCGCCTGCCGGTCGGGTGGCGTCGGCAGGCCCGGTGGCGTCATCCGGTCCAACGGCGGTGTCGCCCGCGGGCCGGGCCGGGGCCTCGGCCGGTGCCGGGGTGTCGGCCGCCGACGGTGCGGGGGCGGCGACCCCCGGGTCGGGCGTGTCGTCGTCGGCCGAGGGCGTGCCGACAGCCGGCCGCGGATCGGGGCGGCCGGCGGCGAGCACGTCGATGGCCGACGTCCGCCGGCCCGGTGGCAGCAGGTTGGGCATCGGCGAGCCGTGCGCCTGACCGTCGCCGTCCCGCACCGGCGTGCCCGCGGCCGGGTATGCGGGGAGGTCGGGTGCGGTGGGCGACGCCGGGGCGGCGTGCTGGGCGGTGGCGGACCCCCCGGCCTCCGGCCAGTCCCAGTGCGCGGGGGCCGGAGCGCCGCCCGTCGACGGCGTCGTCGTAGCCACCGCCGCGGCGGAGGCGCCGGCCGGCAGCGGGGCGCCGGCCGGCAGCGGCGCGAGGATGTCGGTGGGCTCGACGGTGTCGGCCCCGGTGGCCGGCCGAGGAAGCACGGTGGTGGCGGTCGAGCCGAGCGCTCCGGCGACGATCGCGATCAACGCGCCGTAGTAGGGCGCCACCTGGTAGCGGTCGCTCGCCGTGCCCGGGCCCGCGGTCAGGTAGGCGAAGGCCACCAGCACCGGCCCGGCCGCGCCGGCCGCCCCGCCGACGAGCGGCGGGTGCCCGGCCCGGCGGGCCAGCACGCCGATCGCGCCGCCCGCGAGCAGGGCCAGCGTGGGCAGCAGCAGCATGGCGAGCCGCTGCGCCGCCCCGGGGTCGAGCCAGGACGGTTCGAGGACGCCGAGCCGCACGGTGGCCAGCGGCCGGTTGGTGACGATCGCGGGCGCGACGGAGAGCAGGGCCAGCAGCCAGACGATGCCGGCGGTGAGCACGACGCCCCAGCCGAACGGTGGCTTGAGCAGCACGGCGATCGCCGCGCCCGCGCCCACCACCGCGCCCAGGACGGCGCAGATGCCGGCCGCCCACACCGGGTCGACGGATCCGCCCAGCTCGGCGGCGCGGGCCGGCTGCATGCAGAGCGGGGCGACCACGATCGCGCCCAGCGCGCTGACGCCGGCGATGGAGAGCAGTTCGGTGGTGCCGCCGGGACGGTCGTCGCGGCGGGCGAGGCGTTCGGTGAGGACGGCCCCGGCGACGGCGGCGACCGCGGCGAACCAGGCGACCCAGACGAGCTGGGCGGGCCACCTGTTGACCGCGCCGTCGACGAACGCGCCGTCGAGGCGGACGACTCCGAAGCCGTACGCGATGCCGAGCTGGCCGGCACCGGCCAGCACGCTCACCCCGAGCGCCGTGAGCAGCAGCCTGCCCCACGTCCGAAAGGCCATGTCGGGCACGTTACGGCCCGGTGGGGTGGTTCGCCACCTTGCCACCGCGCGGCGCGGCGAACCGCGCCGGGGTGGCTACTTCAACTCGACCAGACGGGCGAGGTAGGTGGTGTCGCCGACGTTGGTCAGCATGTGCACCGCGCCCGGGTCGCGGTAGACCACCCCGCCGGTGGGCTCGTCGGCGTCGATCGTGGTGCCGTCGATCGTCTGCACCACGTTCTTCGCGCCCTGCACCGCGATCACCAGGTACGGGTGGTCGTGCCGGTGCAGCGGCTGCCGCTCGCCCGGCTCCAGCCGGATGTGCCAGACCCGGACCCGGTCGTTCTCGTAGACGATCTCCTGGCCCACCGGGCCGAGTTCGAGGTCGGTGGAGAGTTCGCTCATCGGGTTCCGTCCAGTTGGGGGAGCACCTCGGCGGCGATGAGCTCCACGTGGTCGAGGTCGTCGAAGTCGATCAGTCGCAGGTGCACCCGGGTGGTCCCGACCGCGGCGAACTCCCCGAGCCGGTCGACGAGCTGGGCCGGGGAGCCGACCACCGGGTCCTCCGGCGGGAGCGCGCTGGTGACGTGCAGCGGCGCGGCCCGCCGCTGCGCCTCGGCGTCGGTGCGCCCGACGGCCACCACGATCCCTGCGGAGAGGGTCAGCGGCGCCCGCCCGGACGCGTCCCGCCCGGTGCGGTCGCACGCCTCGCGGACCCGCTCGTACGCGGCGGCCGTCTCGGCGACGTTCTTGAACGGCATGTTGAACTCGTCGGCGTACCGGGCGGCCAGCTCGGGGGTGCGCTTCGGGCCCTTGCCGCCGACGATCACCGGCGGGCCGGGCCGCTGCACCGGCTTGGGCAACGCGGGCGCGTCGACCAGCCGGTAGTGCTCGCCGCTGTAGCTGTACGTCTCCCCGTCCGGGGTCCGCCACAGCCCGGTGACGATCTCCAGTTGCTCGGCCAGCCGGTCGAAGCGCTCGCTCACCGGCGGGAACGGGATGCCGTACGCGGTGTGCTCCCGCTCGAACCAGCCGGCGCCGATGCCCAGCTCGACCCGGCCGCCGCTCATCCGGTCGACCTGGGCGACCATGACGGCGAGCGGCCCGGGGAGCCGGAAGGTGGCGGAGGTGACGAGCGTGCCGAGCCGGATGCGCGACGTCTCCCGGGCCAGCGCGGCGAGCGTCAGCCAGGCGTCGGTGGGCCCGGGCAGCGCCGGCTTGTCCCCCATCGACCGGTAGTGGTCGGCGCGGAAGAAGCCCTCGAAGCCGGCGTCCTCGACCAGCCGGGCGAACCGGAGCTGGTCGTCGTAGTCCGCGCCGCGGTGGGGTTCGGTGAAGACCGAGACCCGCATGCTCACCGTCCTCCCGCCGCCGCGGCCCGCGGCGGCGTCTCGGCCGACGCGGCCGGCGGTTGCGCCGGACCGGCCGGCGCGGGCACCCCGGGGGCGTCCCGCTCCATCAGCAGTTCGTGCAGCTCGGCGCTGATCCGGGCGACGTCGGCCAGGTGCGCGTGCCGGCCCAGGGTGCGGGGCCGGGGGACGGCCACCTCGACCACCTCGCGGATGCGGCCCGGGCGCGGGCTGAGCACGACCACCCGGTCGGCGAGCAGCACCGCCTCGTCGATCGAGTGGGTGACGAAGACGATCGTCGCCTTCGTGTCCATGTGCACCCGCTGGAGTTCGCCGGAGAGTTCCTCGCGGGTGAGCGCGTCGAGCGCCGAGAACGGCTCGTCCATGAGCATCACCCGGGGCGAGCCGACCAGCGAGCGGCACAGCGAGACCCGCTGCTGCATGCCGCCGGACAGCTCGTGCGGGAGGCGCTTCTCGAAGCCGCCCAGCCCGGCCATCTCCAGCAGCTCGCGGGCCCGGTCGCGGTGCTTGGCCCGGCTCCAGCCGAAGATCTCCACCGGCAGCAGGACGTTGTCGAGCACCGTGCGCCAGGGGAGCAGCGCCGGGCGCTGGAACAGCATGGCGACGTCCTGGCGCGGCTTCGTGATCGGCGTGCCGGCGACGGTGATCTCGCCGGCGGTGACCGGCAGCAGGCCGGCGATCATGCGCAGCAGCGTGGACTTGCCGCAGCCGGACCGGCCGAGGACGGCGACGAACTCACCCTCGGCGACGTCGAGGTCGATGCCGCGCAGCGCCTCCACCCGCCCCGAGCGGCCGTCGAAGGTGCGGGACACCCCGGACAGTCGGATCATCTTCCGCCGGCTCCCTTCCCCATCGTCGCGAACGCGAGCCGGGCTAGCGTAGCGGGCTCGTGCTTATAGCACCGTCCGGGGTGGACGTCAGTCCGCTTTCCGTCACCCCACTTCGTTTCCTTTCCGCAACCCGGACGGTTGCGGCGCGTCATCCCCCTTCTCGTACGCTGTTGCGCGCGAAGAGTCCCCTCGCGACGGTCCAGTCGGCCGACCCTCCTGCCGACCCCGTCGGACCCACGACCCGACCGGCGAAGATCTCCTGGTCGGAAAGGACATGGTGCACTGATGAGAAGGTTGACCCGCACGGTCGCCGCCGCAGCGCTGGCGACCGCCCTCGCCCTCGTGGGCGGCTGCAGCAGTGACTCGGACAAGTCCGAGGCCGGCAGCGGCGGCAACGGTGGGGCGCTGGAGAAGGTGACCTACCTCACGTCGTTCGGTAACTTCGGCCGTGACTCCTACGCCTGGGTGGCGAAGGACAAGGGCTTCTTCAAGGAGGCCGGCTTCGACGTCGACATCAAGCCGGGCCAGGGCACCGGTTCGGTGATCCAGACGATCACCGGCGGCCAGGCCGACTTCGGCCCGATCGACCTCACCGGTGGCATCCTGCAGCTCGGCAACGGCCAGGCCAAGGACTTCGTCGCGGTGGCCGCGATCCAGCAGCGCACCATGGCCGCCATCGTCACGGTCGAGGGCAAGAACATCGCCACCCCGAAGGACCTCGAGGGCAAGAAGCTCGCCGACACCCCGACCTCCGTCGTGCGCAACCTCTTCCCCACGTACGCGCGGCTGGCCGGCATCGACGAGAAGAAGGTGACCTGGGTCAACGGTGAGGCCCAGGGCCTGATCGGCATGCTCGGCTCGGGCTCGGTGGACGGCATCGGTCAGTTCGTGGTCGGCCAGCCCACCGTCGAGGTGGTGACCAAGAAGAAGCCGGTCGTGCTGCCCTACAGCAACGTGATGCAGGACCTCTACGGCAACGCGCTGATCACCTCCAGCAAGATCGCCAAGGAGAAGCCGGAGATGGTGAAGAAGTTCACCGCCGCGCTGCTCAAGGGCCTGGAGTACTCGTTGGAGCACCCGGACGAGGCCGGCGAGATCCTGAAGAAGAACGTGCCGGCCGCCAACCCGGCCGCGTCCGCCGCCGAGCTCAAGCTGATGGCCGCGTACGTCCGGTCGAGCAACTCCGGCACCGCCATCGGCACGCTGGACAGCGGTCGGGTGGCCAAGAGCATCGCGCTGCTCCAGGGTGCGGGCGCGCTCAAGCAGAACCTCACCCCCGACCAGATCATCAACTTCGACCTCGCGCCGAAGGCCTGACCGGTCGGCTCGGGCCACGGGGGTGCGACCCGCCGGACACCCGGTGGGTCGCACCCCCTTCGCGTGCCGGTCGCCCCGACCGGCCGGAGAAGGAGGACACGTTGACGCAGTTGACCGAGGCCCGGCCGGGAGCACCGGCGGAACCGCCTCCGGCGGCGCCCGCCCGACGGCGCCGGGCCGTATCCCCGGCCGCGGTCGGGTTGCCGCTGCTCGGCCTGGTCATCGCGGTGGCCGCCTGGTGGCTGGTCACGTCCGGGCTGCACCTGGTGCACCCGGTCGCGCTGCCGCCGCCGCAGGCGGTGGCCCGCTCGCTCGCCGGCACCACGGACGTGCTGCTGCCCGCGCTGGGGATCACCACCTGGATGACGCTTGCCGGCTTCCTGCTCTCGGCCGCCGTCGGCGTGCTGATCGGGGTGGCGCTCGCCGCGTCCGGCCGGGTGGAGCGGATGTTCGCGCCGCTGCTGGTGGCCGTGAACGCGGTCCCGAAGATCGCCTTCGGCCCGCTGCTCGTGGTGGCCGTGGGCTTCGGTCAGAAACCCATCCTGACCATGGTGTTCCTGCTCTGCTTCTTCCCGATCGTGCTCTCCACCGCCACCGGGCTGACCACCACCCCGGCCGACCTGGCGGAGCTGGGCCGGTCGCTCAACGCCTCCTGGTGGCAGTCGTTCCGCAAGGTCCGCCTGCCGGCCGCGCTGCCGCAGATCTTCGTCGGGCTCAAGGTGGCCATGCCGCTGGCCGCGATCGGCGCGGTGATCGGTGAGTTCTATTCCGACCGGCCCGGTCTGGGTTACCAGATCCTGCAGTACAACGGCGTCGGCGACACCGCCACCGCCTGGGCGGCAATCGTGCTGGTGGCGCTGATGAGCATCGTGCTCTACGCGGCCCTGAGCGCGATCGAGCGGTTCGCCCTGCCCTGGGTCCGCGCCACCACCTCCGCCCGCTGACCGAACGGGAACCCGCGTCGGTCGAGGCAGCCCGACCCACCCCGTCGACCGGCGGCCGACCACGACGACCCGCCCCACCCCCGTCGACCGAACAACCGGCGTCGACAGGGGACACGCAAGCCCACCCCAGTGACGGCCGGACGGTGCCCGACCACGACAGGTGTGGCCCCACCGCAACCGGCGTAGGGATCAAGCCTGACCGCCCGGAGCCGGTTGCGGTGGGGCCACACCCCCCAGCGCAACGAAATACTCAGCCAGCCAACCGCCAACGCCCGCCCCGCGCGACAAGCGTCGTCAACGCCTGCGGCATCAACCCCGAGTGGTTGTCCGGCGTCATCCGGATCGGCCCGGAGAGCCCGTCGAGCTGCGAGGTCTCCAGGACCTCGCGCAGGGCGTCCCGGTCGACCTCGTCGGCCTTGCCGCCGGCGCGCTGCTCGGCGTCGGCGATGAGCTGGACGGCGTCCGCCGCGAACGAGGAGAAGCCGTTGTACCCGCCCCACCGGGCCGTGTAGTCCTGGAACCACTGCCGCCGGGCGGCCTTGGCCGGGGTGGTGGCGATCACGTCGTCGATCACCATGGTCTGGGTGAAGATCAGCGTGGCCTGCTCGGTGGAGCGGGCCGACGGGCCGAGGAAGAGGTCCCCGGCGGCCGAGGCGTCGAAGAAGAGCGACCCGCCGAACTTGGCCTGCCGCGCGGTGGTGGCGGCAAGCGTCGCCTGCTCCGGGGGCGTCCACAGGATCAGGGCCTGCGGCTCCTTCTCGACCAGGTCACCGATCTGCCCGCTCACCTCGGTGTCTGTGGTCCGTACGGACTCGGCGGCGACCAGCTTCAGCGAGGTCTTGCCGAACTCGCGGCGCAGCGCGGCGAGCCCTTCCTGGCCGTACCCGTCGGCGCTGTGCAGCACCGCCACCTTGCGGATGCCGCGCCGGGTGAGTTCGGTGGTGAGGGCCGACGCGCTGTCGACCGCATTCGGCGCCAGCTTGAAGACGTAGCGGCGCTGGTCGACCGGTTCGGTGACCGCTCCGGCGGACGCGAGCGCGATCGTCGGAATGCGCTTGTCGTTGATCGTGCGGGCCGCGCCGACGGCGCATTCGTTGCAGCCGCCCATGATGACGGCGCTCACACTCGAGTCGCCGCTGAAATCATTGATGTTGCGCAAGGACTCGGCGGCGTCGGAGCGGTTGTCCTTGACCTTCAGTTCGATCTTCCGGCCGCCGAGCGAGCCGGAGGCGTTCATCTGGTCGACCTTCAGTTCCAGGGCCCGTTGGTAGACCTTGCCGATCGGTGCGGAAGCGCCGGAGAGTTCGAGGTCGGCGGCGATCACGATCGGGCTGGTGTCCTGCGGTTCCCCGCCGATCCCGCAGCCGGTGAGCGTGGTGGCCAGCACGGCCGATGCGAGCGCCGCGATGCGCGCGGAGCGGATGGGGCTCAACTCAGTCCTCCATGGTGCGGCGCGGGCCGGCGCCCGACCACCGCCGCTTGACCGTCCTCAGTGGAGAGACGGGATTGGTGTGCCGTACGGTGTGCGCGAAGCTTGCAAAACCTTGCCAATGCCGGGCCCTGCGGTCAAGCGCGGCGGCCGGATGCCGTTTCGGGACACTCATCCCACATGGTGGGGACACGAAACGTTAACTGACAATTACTGCACAGATGCGCGCGACCACTCTGGAGTGACATCCCCAGTTCAGGGCGCTGGAGAAAAGAAGGTATTAGGTGACCGGATCGCGGCTTGAGTCGACACCGACCGTTTCCTACCTCACCGCGGCTTCCCAAAAAGGATCTCGTCTGATGAAATCGCGGCCGTGCCGCGCGTGGCGCTGGCCGCTGCACCAGGCACGGGTCAGTGGGCCACGCGTGGAAGAAACGACGGAGGCGATGTCGTGAGCACCGGACCTACGACCCTGCCCGGGAGCCCCAACGCCGATCAGCGGAACCGGCGACGGCGCCTGCCCCGGCTGCGTGACGCGCGGATCCGCTCCAAGCTCGCCCTCATCCTGGTCGTTCCGGTCGCCGCTGTCATTGCACTGGCAACTATCCGACTCATTTCGGTGGGCCAGGGCGCGTACGAGGCGGACCAGGTCCGCGCGCTGACCGCGGTCTCGGTCGACGTCTCGGCGCTCACCCAGGACCTGCACAAGGAGCGGATGGCGGCGGCCGTCTTCCTGGCCGACCCGGCCGAGAAGCCGGACGCCTACAACCTGCGGGTGCGCCAGACCGACGAGCGGATCGCGGCGTACAAGGAGGAGCGCGGCTCGCTCGGCGACGTGCCGGCCTCGGTCCGGGACCGGCTCAAGGTGATCGACGATCACCTGGAGACGCTGAACGGCACCCGCCAGGAGGTGCTCGACCGCACGCAGATGCCGGTGGCCGAGGCGAGCCTGCGCTACGGCATCGTCCTCGACGACCTGGTCTCCTACGGCGACACGCTGGCCCAGCAGCCCGGCGCGGAGAGCCTCGCCGACGCCCGCCGCGCGGTGGCCGCGTTCGCCCACGCCAAGGCCGAGGTGCAGGAGGAGGAGGCGGTCGCCTTCACCGCGCTCTCCGCCGACGGTCCCGCCGGCGGCCGGATCGACGAGGAGCAGTTCTCCTCGTTCGTGGCCACCCTGACCGGCCAGCAGGAAGCCCTGCTCTCCTTCTCCCGGGCCGCCACCCCGGAGCAGCGGGCCCTGGTGGACCGCACCGTCTCCGGCGACGCCGTCCAGCTCGCCGACCGGGTCGCCGGCGACCTGTCCCGGTCGGTGGGCAAGCCCGCGCTGGTGACCGCGAAGCAGGTGTCCGACGCCGTCGGCGCGGTCGACGACCTGATGCGGTGGGCCGAGATCCAGCTCCTCGACGAGCTGCTCGCCGACGCCGACGCGGTGCGCACCGACGTGATCCGGCAGGCCTTCGTGGAGAGCCTGCTGGTGCTGCTCACCCTGGCCGTCGCCGTGACGCTCGCCGTGGTGCTGGCCCGCTCGCTCAACGACTCGCTGCGCCGGCTGCGTGAGGGCGCGCTCTCGGTGGCCAACCACGACCTGCCGGACGCGGTGAGCCGGCTGCAGAACGTCAACGCCATCGGCGACGGCGGCGTGGACGAGATCGTCCAGCAGGTGCGGGACCCGATCAAGCTGACCAACCGCGACGAGGTCGGCCAGGTGGCGGTGGCCTTCAACGTGGTCCACCGGGAGGCGGTCCGGGTCGCGGCCGAGCAGGCCGCGCTGCGGACCAGCGTCTCGGCGATGTTCCTCAACCTGGCCCGCCGCTCGCAGAACCTGGTCGACCGGATGATCGGCGAGCTGGACGCGATCGAGCGTGGCGAGGAGGACCCCAAGCGGCTCGCCCAGCTCTTCGAGCTGGACCACCTGGCCACCCGGATGCGCCGCAACGACGAGAACCTGCTGGTGCTGGCCGGCGCGGACTCGGCCGTGCCACGCCGCGACGACGCGCTCCTGGTCGACGTGCTGCGCGCCGCCCAGTCCGAGGTGGAGCTCTACAACCGGATCGAGTTCGGCACCGTGGACACCGACATCTCGGTCGCCGCGCACGCCGTCAACGACGTGGTCCGGCTGGTCGCCGAGCTGCTCGACAACGCCACCCGGTTCTCGCCGCCGAACACCGTGGTGGTGGCCGACGGCCGGCGGATCCGGGACTACGTGCTGATCCAGGTGGAGGACCGGGGTCTCGGCCTCACCGACGACCAGCTCGACTCGCTCAACCGGCGCCTGGCCGCGCCGCCGACCGTGGACGTGGCCGCGTTCCGGCTGATGGGTCTGGCCGTGGTCAGCCGGCTCGCCTCCCGCTACGGGATCCGGGTCGAGCTGCGCCGCAACGTCGAGGGCGGCACGGTCGCCCAGGTCACGCTGCCGAACTCCACCGTGGTACTGCCGGCCAACCGGGGCCAGGCCCCGCTGACCCGGCAGCGCCAGCCGCTGGCCGTGGAGCAGTCGCCGCTCAGCCAGGTCGGCGCCGCCGACGCGCTGGCCGGCGCCGGCCGGGGCGGCACCGCCACCCTGGCCGACCAGTGGCGCACCACGACCACGCCGCCACCGGCCCGCTGGCAGGCGCCCGCCGAGGTGCGCGACACCACCCCGGCGGTGCAGCTCGGTGGCATGTCCGCCGCGCCGGTCTCCGCCGGCCCGGTCTCCGCCGTGCCGGCGCCGGCGGTCGCCCCGGCCTCGGGGGCGGGCTGGTCGGCGGGCGGGCCCACTGTCGCGTACCCCGCTCTCGACCCGTTGCCCAAGCGGACGCCGTCCGGCGAGTCCGCGCCGGTCGCCGCGCCGGCCCCGCCGGCCTACCAGCCGCTCGCCGCCGCGCCGGCGGTGGAGGCCAGCCCGGCCACGCCGGTGGTGGCCCGACCGGACCGGCCGGCCGAGGCGCCGATATTCCGGGAGATGGAGGCGGTCTGGTTCCGCTCGCACGGAGAGGACGAGACCACAATCTTCACCCGGCCCCGGTTCGACGAGCCACCGCCCGCCCCGGCGCAACCCGCCGCTGCCGCGCGGCCACCGCTGCCCACCCGCACGCCCGGCGCCCAGGCGTCCGGGCTGACCACCCCGCCGGCGTACAGCCCGCCGCCGGTCCCGGCCACGCCGGCCGCCGCGCCCGCGCCGCCGGCCAGCCCGGTGACGCCCGCGCCCGCGCCGACGCCGGAGCCGGCCGCGGCCCCGCCGGCCATCGACCCGGAGGCCTGGCGGACGGCGGCCGACGACGGATGGAGCCGGGCCACCCAGGCCGCGGAGCCCACCACCGGCGGCACCACCCGCTCCGGCCTGCCCAAGCGGGTGCCGCAGGCGCAACTCGTCCCGGGCGGGATCGAACCCAAGAGCGGTCGGGACCGCAGCCGGCGCACCCCTGACGAAGTACGTGGTCTGCTCTCCGCCTACCACCGTGGCGTCCAGCGGGGCCGTACGGCCGGCACCGACCCGAACAGCACCTCGACCAAGGAGACGAACCGATGAACAGGCCTGCGGCCATGCAGGACATGGGTTGGTTGCTCACCAACTTCGCCGACAGCGTGGCGGGCATCGCCCACGTGGTGGCGGTGTCCGCGGACGGGTTGCTCCTCGCCTCCTCCCGGGACCTGCCCGGTGACCGGGCCGACCAGCTCGCCGCGATCACCTCCGGCGTGGTCAGCCTCACCGAGGGCGCGGCGCGGATGTTCAGCGCCGGCGGGGTGTTGCAGACCGTGATCGAGATGGACAGCGGATACCTCTTCCTGATGTCCATCAGCGACGGATCGTCGATGGCCGTGCTCGCGGCGCGTAGCTGCGACGTCGGCCAGGTGGGTTACGAGATGGCGCTGCTGGTGGAACGGGTCGGCCAGGCGCTGGTGCCGCTGCCCAGGGATGCCGTCCGGTCCTGACCGGCTGATTGACCTGGTGATCCGGGGCCGGTCCGGCTCCGTACGAGGGGAGGTGATCGCGAGATGGAACCGCGACGTGATCCGCGTGGCGCGCTGGTGCGACCGTACGCGGTCACCCGCGGCCGCACCGAGCCGTTGCAGAACATCGCGCTCGAGGCGGTGCTGTCGAGCACGGCCACCCAGTCGGCCGAGGCGCGATTCGCCGGACACGACAAGTACCGCATCTCCTCGGTCTGTGAAGGCCGGGCACAGTCGCTGGCGGAAATCGCCGCTTACACCCGGATGCCGCTGGGCGTCACCCGGGTGCTGGTCGCCGACATGGTGGCCGAGGGCCTGCTGACGCTACACAGTGCCGCTCCCGCGACGGGGTTCGCGGCGCGGATGAACCTGCTTGGAAGGGTGCTAAGTGGACTTCGCGAACTATGACCCCGACGGGGCGAGCCGCGGCCGGGAGATCATCTCCGCGAAGATCGTGATCGCGGGTGGCTTCGGGGTGGGCAAGACCACCCTGGTCGGGGCGATCTCCGAGATCCAGCCGCTGACCACCGAGGCGTTGATGACCGCGGCCGGCGTCGGCATCGACGACCCGTCGAAGGTGCCGGGCAAGGAGACCACCACGGTCGCCATGGACTTCGGCCGGATCACCATGGCCGAGGACCTCATCCTCTACCTCTTCGGCACGCCGGGCCAGACCCGCTTCTGGTTCATGTGGGACGAGATCATCCGGGGCGCGGTGGGCGCGGCGGTGCTGGTGGACACCCGGCGGATCACCGACGCGTTCGCGCCGCTCGACTACTTCGAGAACCGCAAGCTGCCGTACGTGGTGGCGCTGAACCGGTTCGACGACGCGCCGCACTACGAGCTGGAGGAGATCCGCGAGGCGCTCGCCATCTCGCCGGACGTGCCGCTTGTCATGTGCGACGCCCGGCGGCGGGACTCGGTCAAGCAGGTGCTGGTGACCGTGGTGGAGCACGCCATGCTCCGGCTCCAGGCCGAGCACGGCTACCCGGCCTCGGTGGGCTGAGCGCGACCTGCCGGATCCGGTTGTTCCGTCTCTGACCTGCGCAAACTTAGGATTTCCCGAGCATCGTCACGCTGTGTGAATGGTCTTTCACAGCGTGACCACGTGAGAGGGGAATCCGATGCGGACAGTCAGAGGCATCACCGCGCTGGTCACCGGCGCCCTGCTCGGTGCGGGCCTGGCGGCGGCGCCCGCGCGGGCGGCGGTGGCGGACGCCAGGACCCGCGCCCACACGCTGACGGCCATGCGGGGGGAGGCGTTCGCCCACGCCAAATACCTGGCGTACGGGGCGGAGGCGGCGCGCACCGGCCACGACGACATCGCCGAGCTGTTCCGGGCCACCGGCGGCACCGAGCTGACCGAGCACTTCGCCGAGGAAGCCGCGCTGATCGGCTTCGTCGGCTCCGACGAGGCGAACCTCAACGACTCGATCAACGGCGAGTGGCACGAGGCCACAGTGGTCTACCCGGGCTACGCCCGGCAGGCCCGCCGGGACCGCTGTCCCCGGGCCGCGCGGCTGTTCCAGGAGTTGGCCGCCGACGAGGCCCGGCACGCCGCCCGCTTCCGTCTCGCCCGGTACGCGATCACCCACCCGGGCTCCGGCGTGGGCGTCCCGGTCGGCGACGCGGTCCCCCCGGTGGCGATCACCCCGGGCCGGCCGGTCTGCTCCGGCGCGACCCGGGACAACCTGGAGGCCACCGTGCGCGGCGAGGCGTTCGCGAACGCGAAGTACACGCTCTACGCCCGGCACGCCCGCGACGGCGGCCGGCTGCGGCTGGCCCGGCTCTGGGAGAACACCGCCGGCCAGGAACTCGGCGAGCACTTCAGCGAGGCGGCCACGCTGGCCGGCCTGGTCCGCACCGACGCCGACAACCTCCGCGACGCGATCGACGGCGAGGTCTACGAGGCGGGCACCATGTACCCGGCCTTCTCCCGGCAGGCCGCCTCGGTCGGTGAGGACGCGGCGGCGGACCTGTTCGCCGAGATCGCGCACGACGAGGCCGGCCATGCGTCGGCGTTCCTGATCGCCCTGGTCGACCTCCAAGTCGGCGGCGGGGGCGACCGCCGACGGCCCTGAGCCGGCGTCAGTCCACCCGCAGGCGGTAGCCGCGCTTCACCACGGTCTGCACCACCCGGGGCGCCTTCAGCCCCACCCGCAGCCGGGCCACCGCCATCTCGACGGCGTGCTCGTCCGCACCGCGCGGCAGCGTCCGCAGCAGCGCGGTGCGGGAGAGCACCTTCCCCGGTGACGCCGCCAACGCCCGCAGCACGGCCATCGGGGCCGGCGCCAACTGGCGCAACTCGCCGTCCACCACGGCGGCGTGCCCGCGCAACGTGAGCACGTGTCCGGCGGCCTTCACCGAGACCGTACGGCGGGGCAACTCCTCGACGATCGTCCGGACCAGCGCGCCCAGCCGGGCCCGGCTCGGCGCGCTCACCGGCACCCCCCGCCGCACCAGCGGCTCGGCCGTGACCGTGCCCACGCACCCGGCCAGCACGTCGCCGCGCAACGCGGCCAGCACCGTCTCCGTCCGGTCGCCGGCCGCCCGCAGCAGCGCCTCGGCCGCCGGGGCGGAGGTGAACGTGACGGCGTCGACAAGCCGTCCGGCGACCAGGTCGATGAGCCGGTGCAGCGGCGCCGGGTCGGCCGGCGGCGCCCACCGGTAGACCGGCACCTCGATCACCGAGGCCCCGGCCGCGACGAGCGCCTCGGTGCACTCCGGCTGCCGGTCGCCGTGCAGTTGCACCGCCACCACCTGACCGGCCAGGCCGCGCCGGACCAGGTGCTCGACCACCTCGTCGCAGCTCTCCGAGGCGGGCGACCAGTGCTCGCGCAGGCCGGCGGCGCGGATCGCCCCGGTCGCCTTCGGCCCCCGCGACACCACGTACGCGCGGGACAGCGTGCGGTGCAGCGGCTCGGCCAGGCCCCAGCCCTCGGCCGCCTCCAGCCAGCCCCGCATCCCGATGCCGGTGTTCGCCATCAACACGTCCGGCGGGTGCTCCAGGCAGGCCCGGGTCGCCTCGCGCAGGTCGCCGTCGTCGGCCAGCGGCACGATCCGCAGCGCCGGGGCGAGCACCACCCGGGCGCCGCGGCGCTGGAACAGCGCGGCCAGTTCGTCGTGCCGCCGGTCCGCGGTGACCCCGATGGTGAAGCCCGCCAGTTCGTCCCGCATTCACTCCTCCTGCCGCAGCCGCACCTCGACCAGGCCGGCCCGGCAGCGCACCCGGTGCCGTCGCAGCGTCGCCGCGGGAAGGTCCGGGCAGCGCCCGGTGGTGAGGTCGTGGACCTGCTCGTGCGGGAGGGAGGCGAGCGACGGCACCCCGCACCGGCTGCCCACCAGGCCCTGCGGCATCACGTACGCGTCGCCGACCGGCGTCCGGTCCGGCGTCGTCGCGCGACTCATCGCCGCACCTCCGGCGGGTCCGGTACGACGGGCCGGCGGCGTCGGCCGGGGGCCGGTTGCGTCGCCACGCGTGCACCGTCTGTCATGTCGGAAAAGCGTGCCGCCGGGCGGTTTCCGGTCCGGGTCCCCTCTGTTTCAGTCCTGTCAAGAGCGCCTCACACCGCACGGTCGTGACGAAGCGGACCGCGGGGTCTAGAATGTGAGAAAACTGTCTCATCATTCAGGAGGCACGCATGAGCGTGACGGACGCGTTCGACGCGGTGGCCGGCAGCTACGACGAGGCTCGGCGTCGACTGGTGCCCTGCTTCGACGCCTTCTACGGCGCCGCCGTCGAGGTGGCCGCACCGCCGCTGCGGGCGGCGCTCGCCGCCGGGCGTACCCCCGAGGTGCTGGACCTCGGCGCGGGCACCGGCCTGCTCTCCCTGCTGTTGTCCGCGGCCGTACCGGGCGTCCGGCTGACGCTCGTCGACGGCGCGCCCGGCATGCTGGCGGTGGCCGCCGGCCACCTGACCGCCCGCGGGGTGCCGCACCGCACGGTCCACGCCGACCTGGCCGACCCGCTGCCCGCCGGCCGCTACGACGCGGTGGTCTCCGCGCTGGCCGTGCACCACCTGGACGACGACGGCAAGCGGGCGCTCTACCGGCGGGCGGCCGACGCGCTTGCCCCCGGCGGCGTGTTCGTCAACGCCGAGCAGGTCGCCGGCCCGACCCCGGCGCTGGACCGGCGCTACGACGAGGTGTGGACGGCCCGGATCACCGAGCTGGGCTCGGACGCCGAGGAGATCGCCGCCTCCCGGGAGCGGATGCGCTACGACCGCCCGGCCACGGTCGCCGACCAGTGCCGCTGGCTCGGCGAGGCCGGGCTTGTCGACGTCGACTGCTTCTACAAGGAGTGGCGCTTCGCCGTCTTCGGCGGCCACCGTCCGCGGTGACCGGCGGTGTCCGGTTCAGCGATCGGCGCGCGTGGGGATGACTGGCGGTCATACCGGTGGGTAATCTGCTCGGCATGACCGCCAAGGTGACACTGTCGTTCTCCGACGAGACGATCGAGGAAGCGCGCCGGTTCGCCAAGCGGGAAGGGCTCTCCCTCTCCGCCTGGATGGACCGGGCCGCCCGGGAGAAGGCGCTGCGCGAGGTGTTCACCGCGCACGCCGACGCGGTCGGCCGCGCCGGCCTGGACCTCGAATCCGCCGCCCTGGCCGACGCCCAGGAGGCCGGCATGGTCCACGACGCCCTGTTCGGCGGTGGGCGTCCGCGTGCTGCGTAGGGGAGAGGTCTGGCGCATCTCCGGCGCCCGGGAACGGTTCGGCCTGGTCGTCAGCTCCGACGTCTACAACTCCACCGACGTGCCGATCGTGATCGTCGCCGAGGTGGTCGAGGAGTCGCTGTTGCGCGACTCCCCGCTCGCGGTGCGGATGGGCGGCTTCGTGGTGATGCCCGACCGGATCTCCTCGCCGATGAAGAAGTGGTTCACCGAGTGCGTGGACGTGGCCGACACCGAGACCATGCAGGGGGTCGGCCGGGCGCTGCGGATCCTCCAGGAGCTGTGACCGTCTCACCGCCGGCCCGCCGTGAGCGCGCTCGTCGGGCCGGCGGTGCTGGCCATCGCCGGGGCCGCGTACGCTGCACGGAGTGTGAGCGGAGTCATGGCCGCGCGCGGCGTGACCCCGTTTTGACCTGCCGCCCGGCGGCCCGGTATCGTTGCCTGCTGTTGTACGACATTCTTAGGCGTGCCGCATCAGGTACGCTTGGTCGTTCGTGCGCGCTGGTTCGACTGGGAAGCCCCGGTTACCTCGGCGCGCGACCCCAGACCGACGACGAGACAAGGTAGACCTGTGCGTACGTACAGCCCGAAGCCGGGTGAGATCGAGCGTCAGTGGCACGTCATCGACGCCTCTGACGTCGTGCTGGGCCGCCTGGCGACCCACGCCGCCACGCTGCTGCGTGGCAAGCACAAGCCGACTTTCGCGCCGCACGTCGACACGGGCGACTTCGTCGTCATCGTGAACGCGGGCAAGGTCGCGCTGACCGGCAACAAGCGTCAGACCAAGGTTGCTTACCGCCACTCCGGCTACCCGGGTGGCCTGAAGCGGGTCGGCTACGACGAGCTGCTCACCAAGCGGCCCGAGCGGGCCGTCGAGCTGGCCGTGAAGGGCATGCTCCCGCACAACAAGCTGGGCCGTCAGATTCTCAAGAAGCTGAAGGTCTACGCCGGTGCCGAGCACCCGCACGGCGCGCAGCAGCCGGCGCCGTTCGAGATCAAGCAGATCGCGCAGTGAGCGCGGGCGAAGGAAGCAGCATGACCGACATCACCGAGACCGAGGTCGCCCCCGAGGCCACCGAGGCGCCGGCGCCCGTCGCGCGCGCGCCCCGCGGTGACCGCCCGATCCAGACCGTGGGCCGTCGCAAGGAAGCCATCGTCCGGGTCCGGATCATCCCGGGCAGCGGCAAGATCACCTGCAATGGCCGCGACCTCGAGGCCTACTTCCCGAGCAAGGTGCACCAGCAGCTCATCAAGGACCCGCTGGTCACCGCCGAGAAGCCCGAGGCGTTCGACGTGATCGCCAACCTGCGTGGCGGCGGCACCACCGGCCAGGCCGGCGCGCTGCGGCTCGCCATCGCCCGGGCGCTGATCGTCAACGAGCCCGACGACCGCCCGGCCCTGAAGAAGGCCGGCTTCCTGACCCGTGACGCCCGGGTCAAGGAGAGCAAGAAGTACGGCCTCAAGAAGGCCCGCAAGGCTCCTCAGTACTCGAAGCGCTGATCACCCTCAGCGTCTTGTACTTCTGACGGACGGCCGGGTCCGCCTCCCTTCTGCGGGGGCGGCCCGGCCGTTCCGCGTTTCTCTCCTCGACGGCACGGAGGTTGGCGGGTATGGGCCGGTTGTTCGGCACGGACGGCGTACGCGGGCGGGCGAACGCGGATCTCACCCCGGAGTTGGCGCTCGCGGTCGCGGTGGCCGCGGCCCACACACTGGCCGAGACGGACCGGAGCCATCCGCCGCTGGCGGTGGTCGGCCGGGACACCCGGGCCAGCGGCGAGATGCTGGAGGCGGCCGTGGTCGCGGGCCTGACCAGCGCGGGCGCCAACGTGGTCCGGGTCGGCGTGCTGCCCACTCCGGCGGTGGCCTTCCTCACCGCCGAGATCAAGGCCGACCTCGGCGTCATGCTCTCCGCCTCGCACAACCCGATGCCGGACAACGGCATCAAGCTCTTCGCGGCCGGCGGGCACAAGCTCCCCGACGAGATCGAGATGCGGATCGAGGCGGCCGTCGAGGCGAACGCCACCACCGCCTGGGAGCGCCCGATCGGCGCCGGCGTGGGTCGGGTCAACGACCTGCTCGACGGTGCCGACCACTACGTGCAACACCTGGTCGGCACCGTGCCGCACCGCCTCGACGGGATCAAGGTCGTGGTCGACTGCGCCAACGGCGCGGCCGCCGACGTGGCCCCGGTCGCCTACCGGGAGGCCGGCGCCGAGGTGATCGCCATCCACGCCGAGCCGGACGGGCTCAACATCAACGACGAGTGCGGCTCCAACCACATCGACGCGCTGCGCGCCGCGGTGGTCGAGCACGGCGCGCACCTCGGTCTCGCCCACGACGGCGACGCCGACCGGTGCGTCGCGGTCACCGCCGACGGCGAGGAGGTCGACGGCGACCAGGTCATGGCGATCCTCGCCCTGGCCATGCGCGAGGCCGGCGAGCTGACCCAGGACACCCTGGTCGCCACCGTGATGAGCAACCTCGGCCTGCGGCTGGCCATGTCCGCGCACGGCATCCGGCTGGTCGAGACCAAGGTCGGCGACCGGTACGTGCTGGAGGAGCTGCGCGCCTCCGGCCTGGCGCTGGGCGGCGAGCAGAGCGGCCACATCGTGCTGCCCGCGTACGCCACCACCGGCGACGGCGTGCTCACCGGCCTGCACCTGATGGCCCGGATGGCGGCCACCGGCACCTCCCTGGCCGAGCTGGCCGCCGTGGTCACCAAGCTGCCCCAGGTGCTGATCAACGTGCCGGTCGGCGACCGTACCGTCGGCGCCGCCGCGCCGGCCGTGCGCGCCGAGGTCGAGCGGGCCGAGGCCGAGCTGGGCGAGACCGGCCGGGTGCTGCTCCGCCCGTCCGGCACCGAGCCGCTGGTGCGGGTCATGGTCGAGGCGGCCACCGAGGCCACCGCGCGCGAGGTCGCCGAGCGCATCGCCGCGCACGTCCGGACCGCCAGCCCGGTCGGCTGAGCGGGTCCGCCGGCGGTCAGAGCCGCAGTCGGGAGGCCCGGTCGAACGTGTCGGCCGGGTCCTCGCCGTCGGTGAGGTCGACGTCCTCGACGATCCGGCCGTCGCCCAACCGGATCAGCCGGTCGCAGCGGGCGGCGATGGCCCGCTCGTGCGTGGCCAGCAGGATCGTCATGCCGTGCCGCTCGCGCAGCTCCAGCAGCAGGTCGAGGATCTGCGCGCCGGTGGTGGAGTCCAGGTTGCCGGTGGGCTCGTCGGCCAGCAGCAGGCGGGGCCGGCCCATCAGCGCCCGCGCGATGGCCACCCGCTGCTGCTGCCCGCCGGAGAGCTGGGCCGGCAGGGCCCGTTCCCGCTCGGCCAGGCCGACGGCGGCCAGCAGCTCGCGGGCCCGGGCCTGATGGTCGGCCCGGCCGGGGCGGGGCAGCACCGGCGCGATCACGTTGTCCAGCACGGTCAGCGCCGGCAGCAGGTGGTAGCGCTGGAAGACGAAGCCGACCCGTTGCCGGTAGCGGGCCAGCGCGGCCCGGCGCAGCGCGGTGATCTCCACGTCGTCCACGGTGAGGCTGCCCCGGTCGGCCCGTTCGATCGCGCCGACCAGGTGCAGCAGCGTCGACTTGCCGGAGCCGCTCGGGCCGGTGAGCGCCGTCACCGAGCCGCTCGCGATCTCCAGCGACACCCCGTCGACGGCGGTGAGCCGTTCGGTGCCGGACCGGAACTCGCGGACCAGCCCGTCCGCGCGCACGGTGCTTCCGGTGGTCGGGTCCATTGTCACTCCTCGGCGAGCAGTCGGGCGGTGGGCAGCCGGCGGAGCAGGCCGGTGGGTACGAGCGCCGCGAGGCAGGTGACCAGCACCCCCGCCGCGGCGACCACCGCGGCCACGGCCACCAGCGCGGCCGGCACGTCGCCGACGAGCCAGGCCGCGCCGCCGAGGCCGAGGCCGGCGCCGGTGAGCGCGCCGAGCCCACCGAGGAACAGGGCCTGGTAGCCGATGAGGCGGGCGAGCGCGCCGTCGCTCCAGCCGGTGGCCAGCAGGGTGGCCAGTTCGGTGGCCCGGTCGCGGACGTCGAGGTAGACGACGTCGGCGACGGCGGCGGCGCCGAGCAGCACGGTCGCCACGGCGGCCAGGGTGTCCGCGCCGCGCACGCTCAGCGACACGGTGTCGCCGAGCAGGCTGCCGACGACGGCCCCGCGGAAGGCGAAGGAGACGGCGCCGACCACTGTGAGCGCGGCCACGCCGATGGCGAGCGCGGCGGCGCCGAGTGCGGTGCGCCCCGGCACACGGGCCAGGTTGACCACTGCCATCCCGGCGACGGTCCGCGTCCGGCGGGCGCGCAGGGCGCCGGCCACCGGCGGGCGCAGGGCGGCGGCCGGGTGGGCGCGCGCCGCCCGCAGCGCCGGCGCCAAGCCCGCGACCAGCGCCAGCAGCAGGGCTACCGGTACGGCGAGCAGGGCCCGCCCCCAGTCGACGCCGATGCCGAGGGCGTGGCCGAGCGGCACGGCGAGGCCGACGGCGAGCAGCCCGGCGACCAGTCCGAGCGCGGCGACCTCGCCGAGGACGAGCGCGCCGATCCGGCGGGCCGGCCAGCCGAGACAGGCCAGCACGGCCAGCTCGGCCCGGCGGTCCCGGACGGCGGCGGTGACCGCGTTGCCGAGGAAGAGCGCGCAGACCACGAGCACCAGCGCGAACAGCACGGCGCTCTTGCGGTCCACGGCCCGGGTGATGACCGAGGCGACGCCGAGCGCGGACCACTTCTCGGTCAACCGCAGGTCGGGGCGGCCGAAGGCGCCGGCGGGCAGGTCGACGGTCTGCGGGGCGGGGGAGGAGCCGAGCGTGATGTCCACGTCGAGGCCGGTGGTGGTGGCGATCCGCTCGGCGATCAGCCGGACCCGTTCGGCGGCGCGCTCGCGGTAGCCGTCCACGCCGGCGACCCGGACCCGGATCGCGCTGATCGGCGCGGTGCGTTGTGGACTGCTGCCGGCGGAGAGCAGGCCGGGCAGGCTGGCGAGGTTGGTGAGCAGCAGCGGCGGCGCGGACAGGTAGCCGGCAGGGTTGCCGCTCGGCTCCAGCGGCCGTCCGCTCAACGCCGCGCGGCTGCGGTCGTCGGCCCCCGCCGCACGCGGCGGCTCGTACGTCTCCAGCGGCACCCTGCCGAGGTCGCTGAACCCGGTCAGCTTCTCCGGGTCGAAGAGCCCGACGGCCTTCCACTGCCGGGCGTCCTGGGCGCCGCGCCCCAGCCGCAACTGGGTCAGCGGCCGGTAGCCGGTGTCCTCGCTGAGCCACGGCCGGGGCAACGTGACCAGGTCCTGCGAGTCGCCGTACACGGCCGGGTCCGCGGGGGTCGGACGGACCCGCAGCGTGCGGTCGGGCGACTGGTCGTAGGCGGCCTGCCCCGGTTGCACCACGATCTGGAGTTGACCGTGACAGCAGGTGCGGGGGCCGAGTCCGGCGTCGAGCTGCGACCGGTAGGCGCTCAACGCGTCCCGTTCCGTGCCGCCGGCCGGGGTCGCCGGCGCGCCGCGCAGCCGTGCGGCCAGCTCTCGGGGCGGCACGCCGGCGATGCTGCGGTCCAGCGGGGAGCGGGTGTAGGTGGCCCGGATCGCGCCGTCGAGGAACGGACGGCTGGTGGCGAGCACCGGCAGGGTCCGGCTGGACAGCCCGCCGCCCACCTTGGTCACCACTGTGGTGTCGGTGGTCGCGAGCGGCCGACCGGCGACCACCGCGTCACCGAGGCCGACCAGTCGCTGCTCGGCCGCCGGGTCCACGGCGGCGAGCAGGAGCGGCACGGTGAGACGCACCGTGACCGTCAGGCGGGAGGCCGGCGGGACGGGCTTGTCCGGCTCGGCGGTGGATCGCACCGTCGAGGGCAGGAAGCGGCCCCCGGGCAGCATCCGGAACGCCTCCACCTTCCAGAGCTGTCGCTCGCTGAGGTCCTGCATGGCGTTGCCCTGCTCGACCTGGAGGTCGCAGATCGGCGCGGTACGCCCGCCGGGCAGCGTCTCGCGGGGCAGCAGCCCGCAGTCGTCGGTGTCGTAGGTCCGCCCGTCGGTGTAGCGCACCGCGTCCGGGTAGTACTCGTCGCCGATGACCGGATAGGTCAGCGGGTGCGTCGTCACGTACACGTAGGTGGGTTGCGCCGGGGCGTGGCTGAGGCCGCGCTCGGCGAGGAACTCGCGGTCGATCCGGACGAGCTGCCGGTCCAGGGCCGGGTCGACCGCCTCGGTGACGTCGAGCGGCATCTCGATCGACGTGGTGGAGTAGCCGAGCATGGCGATCGGGGCGGCGACGTCCACCCCCGCCACCGCCCGGACCTGGTCGTACTGGGCGGTGGTGATGCCGCCGTAGGTGCCGGAGAGGTAGTTGGGCCGGACCAGCCCGCGCTCCGCCTCCAGCGGGGTGCGGGCGCCCTTCGGCCGGACCAGGATGTCGTAGGCGGCGCGGGTGTTCCGTTCGACGGCGCCGGTGACGGCGAGCCGGGAGGTGGTGGTGGCGCCGGTGAGGACGACGAAGCCGGTGGTGGCCACCAGCACGCCGACCAGCAGCGCCACCGACCGACCGGCACGGCCGCGAAGCTGACCCCAGATGAACCCGACCATCGCGCCTCCCCGTGTGCTGAGCACACTGTGCGCGATACATTGTGACAATGCAAGGCCCCCTTCCGGGTGCCTGCCCCGAACCGGATCGGAGGAGACGGTGGCGATCCAGCACGCCGTCCTGGCCCTGCTCGCCCGCGGGCCCAGCTACGGCTACGAGTTGAAGAGCGCGTTCGAGACGGCGGTCGGGCCGCAGTGGGGCCCGCTCAACATCGGTCATCTCTACCAGATCCTCGACCGGCTCTCCCGCGACGGACTGGTGGTTGCCGAACGGCACCCCCAGCCGGTCAAGCCCGACCGGGTGGTCTACGAGATCACCGGCGACGGCCGCGTCGAACTCGACCGCTGGCTGACCGCCCCCAGCCCGCGCAGCGGCGGCTTCCGGGACGACTTCTTCCTCAAGGTCACCGCCGCCGTTCGGTCCGGTCAGCCCGACGTCGTCCGCACCGTGCTCGCCAACCAGCGCGCCCACCTCATGCGGGAGCTGCGCAACCTCGACGGGCTGCGGCGCGGCGCCGACGACCCGGTGGTCCGGCTGCTGCTCTCGGCCGCCGGCCGGCACGTCGAGGCCGACCTGGCCTTCGTCGACGACGCCGAGGCGGCGCTGCTCGCCGACGGCGGCGCCACGCTCGCCGGCCTCGCCGCCGACGCCACCACCGCCGAGCCCCCCGCCGCCGGAGGCGGCCCGGCGCGCGCCGCCGGCTGAGCCGCCCCGACCCGCCGACGTGCGGGCGCCGCGATCAGGGCAGGCGGCGCAGGAAGCGGCCGGCCAGCTCGCGTACGCCGTCGGCGTCCAACTCCAGCGCCGGCCCGGCGACCGTCACCTCCGCCAGCGCCAGCCCCGGCACCTCGCTGTCCCGCCAGCCGCCGACGAACCAGGCCCGCTCCTCCTCGGCGAGCGCGACGTTCGCCGCGTCGAGCACCGCCGCCGGATAGGGCAGCCAGAACCGGAACTGGTGGGTGTGCGGCGGCGCCGGATGGACCCGGGCGCCGGGCAGCGCCGCCAGCGCCTCCGCCACCACCTTCGCGTGCCCCACGTAGCCGGCGAGCCGGGGCAGCTCCCGTTCCAGCCCGGCCAGCGCGGCCAGCGCCACCGGCCACTGCTGGAACAGCGTGCCGCCGTGGCGGTGCCGCCAGGCGCGGGCGTACCCGACCAGGTCCGCGTCGCCGGCCAGCACCGCGCCGGAGTGGCCGCCGAGCGACTTGTAGAGCGAGACGTACGTGCTGTCGGCGAGCGCCGCGACCTCGGCCGTCGAGTAGCCGAGATGGACCGTCGACTCCCAGAGCCGGGCGCCGTCGAGGTGCACCCGGGCGCCCCGCGCCCGCGCCGCCGCGACCACGGCGACCAGCTCGTCCCAGGTCGGCAGCACGAAGCCGGCGTCGCGCAGCGGCAACTCCAGGCAGAGCGTGCCGATCGGCTCGTCGAGCGCGGCCACCTCGGCGGCCGTCGGGTTGCGCGGCGCGGTCGTTGTGCGCACCGCCCGCACGCCGGTGAGCAGCGCGTACGCGTCCCGCTCGTGCAGCAGCGGGTGGCTCAGCGGGTGCAGGCCGACGCCGGGACGGCCGGTCAGCTCCGCGCCGTACCGCATCGCGACCTGCTGGGCCATCGTGCCGGACGGGAACAGCGCGGACGCCTCCGCGCCGAGCAGCTCGGCGACCCGCGCCTCCAGCTCGGCCACCGCGCCGCCCTCACCGTAGAAGTCGGGCAGTTCGTCGCCGGCCACCGCGGCCAGCGCGGCCACCTGCTCCCGCACCGTCGCCGGGCGTACGCCGGAGAGCATCGTCTCGCAGCCGCGCTGGGCAGCCAGCCGGCGCAGCCGCTCGGCGTACCCGTCGCTCATCGGTCCTCCCGGAGCCGGCCCAGCCGGGTCACCGCCTCGGCGAGCACCTCCGGCCGCTTGCAGAACGCGAACCGGACCAGCCGCCGGCCCGCCGCCACGTCGTCGTAGAAGACCTGCGTGGGCACCGCCACCACCCCGCACCGCTCCGGCAGGGCCCGGCAGAACTCCACCCCGTCCCGGCCGCCGAGCGGTGACACGTCGGCGGTGACGAAGTAGGTGCCCTCCGGCGCCAGCACGCCGAACCCGGCGTCGGCCAGCCCGGCGACCAGATGGTCCCGGCGGCGTTGCAGGTCGGCACGGAAGCCGGTGAAGTATTCGTCCGGCAGCCCGAGCGCCACCGCCACCGCGGGTTGCAGCGGACCCGCGTTGACGAACGTCAGGAACTGCTTCACCCGCAGCACGGCGGCGACCAGCGACGGAGGGCCGCTCACCCAGCCGACCTTCCAGCCGGTGCAGGAGAACGTCTTGCCGGCCGAGGAGACCCGCAGGGTCCGCTCCCGCATGCCGGGCAGCGTGGCCAGCGGCACGTGCGGCGCGGCGGCGTCGGTGAACGCCAGGTGCTCGTAGACCTCGTCGGTCACCGCGTACGTGCCGTGCTCCTGGCACAGCTCGGCGACCAGGGCCAACTCGTCGGCGGTGAAGACCTTCCCGGTCGGGTTGTGCGGCGAGTTCAGCAGCACCAGCCGGGTCCGCGGCCCGAACGCCGCCCGCAGCTCGGCCGGGTCGAAGGCGTACCGGCCGTCCGCGCCGGGGCGCAGCGTCACCGGGCGGCGCACCGCGCCGGCCAACGCGATCGAGGCCGCGTACGAGTCGTAGTACGGCTCGAAGCAGACCACCTCGTCACCCGGCTCGCAGAGCGCGAGGACGCTCGCCGCGATCGCCTCGGTCGCGCCGGCGGTCACCACGATCTCGCCGTCCGGGTCGTACTCCAGGCCCCAGAACCGCCGCTGGTGGGCCGCCACGGCCGCGCGCAGCGCCGGGATCCCCGGGCCCGGCGGGTACTGGTTGTGGCCGGTGCGCAGCGCCTCGGCGGCGGCGGCCAGCATCTCCGGCGGGCCGTCCGTGTCCGGGAAGCCCTGCCCCAGGTTGACCGCGCCGGTGCGCACGGCCAGCGCCGACATCTCGGCGAAGATGGTGGTGCCGAACGGCCGCATCCGGGCCACCAGCGGATCGGTCGTCGTCACGGCGGCCAGCCTACGGCCCGGCGCCGACGTCGCAAGCCCACCACCCACCCGTTCGCGGCGTCACCATCCGAAGCAGGTCGCTATCCAGTCCGTCGCGGTCGACTCCTGGGAGACGACCTTTCCGTCGATGGTGATCCGGCAGGTCACCCCGTCGCGTTGTTGGTTGTCGGCCACGGCGACGAGCTGCACCTGTTTCCGGTCGTTGGCGGTGAACGTCAGCCGCCACGGTGGCTTCATCCCGTCGACGTGGACGAAGTCGCCATTGGCGTCGTAGAAGTCGACGTTTGCCGCTCCCGTGCCGGTGACCTCGTACACCACGCTGAACCGGCCGGGCCCGCCTGAGGGGGTGGTGGCCGGCGCGGCCCGCGCCGGGGTGGCCGGTGCCGGAGCGGCAGGCGTCGGAGTCGGCTCGTCGGGGCCGTAGATGTAGGGCTCGTCGTAGGGCTCACCGGACGAGGTCACCCCGTCGACGAAGCCGCCGAGCACGCCCAGGCCGACGCAGCCGCAGAAGGCCAGCACCACCGCGACGACGACGGTGATCACCAGCCCGAGCACCCAACCCCTGCTCGACCGGCGCGGCGCCCCGCCGGGATACGCGTACGGCGGCGGGTAGGGCCCCGGCGGGTACGGCCCGGCGGGGTACGGCGGCGGCGGATACGGGGCGGCGGGGTAGGGCCCGGCCGGGTGCGGACCGGGCGGGTACGGCCCGGGCGGGTACGGCCCGCTCGGGTGCAGCGCCGGCGGCCATCCCGTCGCGCCGGGATCGTCGGTCGTGCCGGGTCGGCCGGCGGCGTCGGGTTCGTCCGGTGCGACCGGCCGGACGACCGGGTGACCGGTCCCGCCCGGCGGGGTGGTGCTCGTGCCCGGCGGGGTGTGCGGGCCGGGTGCGGCGGGTGGACCGGTGGGGTCGCTGCCGGGAGGTGCCCAGGGACTCGGCTCCGAGGGCGACCAGGGCGCGGGCGGGGTCCACGGCTGCGGCGCGGCCAGCGGATCCGGGGGCGTCCAGGCGGCGGGCTCCCCGGCGGCCGGCGCCGCGGCCGGTTCCGTCGGGCCGGGGGTCGGCTCGGGGGAGGGGGTCGTCTCGGACATCGGCTCAGCTCACAGGGGTACGGCGCGGACGACGCGGAGGGGGCGAGGCGGCCCCTCAATGTAGGCGCTCACCGCCATCCGCACGCCCCCGTCGTTCCGCCACGAGCGGCTCGGCCGAGATCTTGGTACGGAACGGCCCCCGGAAGGGCACTTTCGTACCACGATCCCCGAGGTTCTCGCGATGTGGATGGGTGATCCCGGGCGGTGGGGCGTTCGGGCGGGGCGTGCGCGTGGGGTGCGTGGTTTGTCCGGTGGGTGAGCTGGGGCGACCGGTTCGCTCACGGCCGGTGATCGTAAACCGGCCTTCCGCGCACGCGCGATGAGCGAAACTGGGTTAGGCTGCGGACCATGTGTGGAATCGTGGGTTACGCCGGTGCGCGCCCGGCGCTCGGCATCGTGCTCGACGGACTTCGGCGGCTGGAATACCGCGGCTACGACTCGGCAGGTGTCGCCGTCGTCTGCGACGACGAGCTGCTGACCGAGAAGAAGGCCGGCAAGCTGGCCAACCTCGAGAAGGTGCTCTCCGAGCGGGCCGCCGACAACCCCGAGGACTGCGCCGCCAGCCCGATCGGCATCGGCGACGGCACCACCGGAATCGGCCACACCCGGTGGGCCACGCACGGCGGCCCGACCGACCGCAACGCCCACCCGCACCTCTCCCCGGACGGCCGGGTCGCGGTCATCCACAACGGCATCATCGAGAACTTCGCGAAGCTGCGCACCGAGCTGGAGAACGAGGGCGTCGAGTTCGCCTCCGACACCGACACCGAGTGCGCCGCGCACCTGATCGCCCGTGCGCTGGCCGACCTGCGCTCTGCCGGTGAGGCCGACAGCCCGCAGTTGCTCGCCTCCGCCATGCGGGTCGTCTGCGAGCGGCTCGAAGGCGCGTTCACGCTGCTCGCGGTGGACGCCGCCATCCCCGGCGCGGTGGTCGGCGCCCGGCGCAACTCCCCGCTGGTGGTGGGCCGGGGCGACGGCGAGAACTACCTCGCCAGCGACGTGGCCGCGTTCATCGAGCACACCCGGGACGCCGTCGAGCTGGGCCAGGACCAGATCGTCCTGATCACGCCGGACAGCATCGAGATCACCGACTTCGCCGGCCAGCCGGCCAGCGGCAAGGACTTCCACATCGACTGGGACTCGTCGGCCGCCGAGAAGGGTGGCTACGACTGGTTCATGCTCAAGGAGATCGAGGAGCAGCCGCAGGCCATCGCCGACACGCTGCTCGGCCGGCTCACCGAGAGCGGTGAGATCGCGCTCGACGAGGTGCGCCTCAGCGAGCAGGACCTGCGCGACGTCGACAAGATCTTCATCGTCGCCTGCGGCACCTCCTACCACGCCGGGCTGGTCGCCAAGTACGCCATCGAGCACTGGACCCGGATCCCCTGCGAGGTGGAGCTGGCCAGCGAGTTCCGCTACCGCGACCCGGTGCTCGACCGGTCCACCCTGATCGTGGTGATCTCGCAGTCCGGCGAGACCATGGACACGCTGATGGCGCTGCGGCACGCCAAGGAACAGAAGGCCCGCGTGCTGGCCATCTGCAACACCAACGGCTCGACCATCCCGCGCGAGTCCGACGCGGTGCTCTACACCCACGGCGGCCCGGAGATCGCGGTCGCCTCCACCAAGGCGTTCCTCACCCAGGTCGTCGCCTGCTATCTGATCGGCCTGCACCTGGCCCAGGTGCGTGGCATCAAGTTCGCCGACGAGGTGGGCGCGGTGGTGTCCCAGCTCCAGGAGATGCCGGCCAAGCTGCGCGAGCTGCTGGACCGGATCGAGCCGGTCCGCGCGCTCGGCCGAGAGCTGAAGTCCGAGCCGACAGTGCTGTTCATCGGCCGCCACGTGGGCTACCCGGTGGCGCTGGAGGGCGCGCTGAAGCTCAAGGAGTTGGCGTACATGCACGCCGAGGGCTTCGCCGCCGGCGAGCTGAAGCACGGCCCGATCTCGCTCATCGACAAGGGCACGCCGGTGATCTGCATCGTGCCGTCGCCGGTGGGCCGGGGGATGCTGCACGACAAGGTCGTCTCCAACATCCAGGAGGTGCGCGCCCGGGGCGCCCGCACCATCGTGATCGCGGAGGAGGGCGACCAGGCGGTGGTCCGCTACGCCGACCACCTGATCTACGTGCCGCGTACGCCGACCCTGCTGGCGCCGCTGGTGACCACCGTGCCGCTCCAGGTGCTCGCCGCCGAGATCGCCGCGGCCCGGGGACACGACGTCGACCAGCCCCGGAACCTCGCCAAGTCGGTCACCGTCGAGTAGCTCCGACCGGCGCCACGGCCCCCTCCACCGCGCCACGGAGGGGGCCGTGGCCGTTCCCGGCGGCTCACCGGCCCAGCACGATCCGGGCCATCCCGTCCAGGGCCGGGTTGTCGGCGTCCCAGTAGCCGGTGTGGCCGCGCCGGGCGCTCGGGAAGTGCCGGCCGCCGAAGCCGGGCGCGCTCGGGTCCGCGCCGAACCAGAGCCGATCGGCGTGCGGATCCAGCACCGCCAGCGCCGGGCCGAGCGGCGTACCGGCCAGCACGGCGCGGCGGGCCAGCTCGTCCGGCTCGCGGGCCAGCCGGATCACGTCGTCCGGCGCGGTCGACGCCCACACCTGCCCGGCCGGCATCCGCAGGTCGCGGGCGTGCTCGACGCCCACCCCGGGTGACCCGACGAAGACCAGCGCGTCGGCGCCCAGCCCGTGGTCGCGGGCGGTGGCGCCCACCACCAGCGAGCCGTAGCTGTGCCCGAGCACCGTCTGCCGGGCCGGCGGCCCCTCGTGGGTGGCCCGCAGGCCCTCCTGGAACCGGTGCAGGGCCGGCCCGGCGTCCTCGGCCTGCCGGGCGCCGGCCGCCTCGGGGAGGAAGTCCGGCGCGTCGTAGTCGAGCCAGAGCACCGCGGCCGTCTCCTCGCCCGGCCCGATCGTGGCGCACCGCTGGAGTACCCGGGCGGCGCGGCCCAGCTCGGCGGGCGCGTCGGCGAGGTCGGCGGTCATGCCGGGTACGTAGGTCAGCACCGCGCCGGCCCGGTCCGGGTTGCCCAGCGCCACCACCGCCCGCCCGTCCCCGGCCGGATCGAACCCCAGCAGGTACGCCCGCGGTGCGCCGGTCGCGGCGAGCCGCTCGCCCAACCCGTCGAGGCCGCGCAGCGCCGCCTCCACCCGGGCCAGCCGGGCGCGCCGGGCCACCTCCGCCGGGCCGGCCGGCAGCGGGTGCCGCAGCGCCGACCGGCGGGCCAGCAACTCCTCCCGCCGGTCGGTGAGCAGCAGCCGGTTGGCCAGGTCACGGGCGCCGGCCGGCACCCCGTCGAGCCGACCGACGCGGCCCGGCTCGTGCCTGACCAGCCAGCGCCGCTCGGCCGGACTCAGCCCCGCCCACCATCGGCTCACCTCGGCCGGTCCGGCGCCGGGCCCCGGCCGCCGGGCGGGCGGAACAGTGACCCAGCCGGTGACCGCCACCGTGGCCAGCTCGCCGAGCCGGCCGGCCGCCTCGCGGTCCGCCGCATCCGCCAGCGCCAGCGCGCCACGGATCCCGGCCTGTGCCCGGACCACCGCCGGGCCGGCCCGGTCGACCGGGCGAGCCGGGTCGGCCCGGACCGCGCCGGTGCGGTCCACCGCCAGGCCGCCGCTCTCGGCCCGGGCCACCTCGGTGCCGAGCCGGGCCTTCGCCACACCCACCCGGGCGGCGAACTCGGCGAGCGCCTGGTCCACCTCGAACAGCGCGGGCAGCACGTCGGTGAGCGTGCCGCGCAGCTCGCCGATCCGCCGCCGCGCGGCCGTCGAGGCGGCGCCGGACCACCCGGGCCGCAGGACGTCGGCGTGGGCGCCCAGCCCGTCGGCCCGCCGGCGCACCGGGTCGGCGAGCCCGCGCCAGGCCGCGCCCGTGGCGAGCCAGGCCCCCGGATCGGCCCGCCAGAGCCGCGCGTAGCCGACCGGGCCGGCGGCGGTCGGCCGGGACCGCCCGCCGCCGGTCATCGCGTGGCCTCGACGAGACGGCGGGCGGCCCGCTCGTCCGCCGCCTCGTAGCCCTCCGCGCCACCGCGCAGCGCCTCGGCGGTGGCCGCCACCCGGGCCGCGAGCGCGCCGGACCAGCGCCGCACCGCGGCCTCCAGCTCGTCCAGCGCCGCGCCGGCCCGCCACCCGTCCGGTGGCGGCCCCACCGGGCCGGGCGCTCCACCCGGCCCGTGGGCCAGCCGGAACGCGTCGTCGGCCAGCCCTCGGGCCACCGCGCGCAGCACCTCCGGATCGACGGCGAACGGCTCCTCGACCACGACGACCTCCCCACCCCGCCGGCCCCACCGGCCGGTCCCGGACAGCGGGGACGCTAGGGCCGGCGGAACCGTCCGCGCGGGCCCTGTGGACAACGTCGCCGGTTGTCCACAGGCTCGTCGGTGGCCGGCCCGGGAGCCGGCTCGCCGGTAGGGTGAGGCTCGTGATCGGGGCCGATTCGGCCGGCGGGAGCGAACGGGGCGGGATGGCATGAGACCGGTGTGGCGGGTCGCGGACGTGCGCGCGGCGGAGGCGGGGCTGATGGCCACCCTGCCGCCCGGTGCGTTGATGCAACGGGCCGCGGCCGGGCTGGCCCGCCGCTGCGCGTTGCTGCTGGCGGACCGCGGCGGCGTCTACGGCGCCCGCGTGCTGGTGCTTGTCGGCTCCGGTGACAACGGCGGCGACGCGCTCTACGCGGGGGCCCGCCTGGCCGGCCGCGGCGCGGCTGTCGACGCCCTGCTCCTCACCCCGGAGCGGGCGCACGCCGAGGGTCTGGCCGCGCTGCGCGCCGCCGGCGGGCGGGTGGTCGACCGGCCGGCCGGCGTGGTCGACCTGGTGCTCGACGGCATCGTGGGCATCGGCGGCGCCGGCGGGCTGCGGGAGACCGCCGACCAGCTCGCCGCGAGCCTGACCGGTCGCCTCGGCCGGGACGGCGCCCGGGCGACGGTGGTCGCGGTCGACGTACCGAGCGGCGTCGAGGTGGACACCGGCCACGTCCCGCTGACCGACTCCGGGCGGCCCCGCGCGGTCCGGGCCGACGTGACTGTCGCCTTCGGCGCGCTCAAGCCGGCCCTGGTGGTCGGTCCGGCCGCCGAGCTGGCCGGGCAGGTCGACCTGGTCGACATCGGGCTGACGCCGTGGCTGCGCGGCTCGCCGGCCGTGCGCGTGACCGAGTGGTCCGATCTGGTCGACTGGTGGCCGGCGCTCGGCGCCTCGTCGGAGAAATACTCCCGGGGCGTCGTCGGGGTGGCCACCGGCTCGGCGACCTACCCCGGGGCCGCGGTGCTCTCCGTCGGTGGCGCGCTGGCCGGCCCCACCGGCCTGGTCCGCTACGCCGGCGGCGCGCGGGCCGAGGTGGTTCACCAGCACCCGTCGGTGATCGCCACCGGCGGGGTCGCGGACGCCGGCCGGGTGCAGGCCTGGGTGTGCGGCTCGGGGCTGGGCACCGGTGACGAGTCCGCCGCCGAGCTGCGCGCGGTGCTGGCCGCGCCGGTGCCGGTGGTGCTCGACGCCGACGCGCTGACGCTGCTCGTCGACGGCAAGCTCGCCGACCGGCTGCGCGGGCGCGACGCCCCGATCGTGGTGACCCCGCACGACCGGGAGTTCGCCCGGCTCTGCGGCGAGACGCCGGGCGAGGACCGGGTCGCGGCGGCCCTGCGACTGGCCGCCTGGATGAACGCGGTGGTGCTGCTGAAGGGCGACCGGACGATCGTCGGCACGCCCGACGGCCGGGCCTTCGTCAACCCGACCGGCACTCCGGCCCTGGCCACCGGTGGCACCGGCGACGTGCTGGCCGGGCTGCTCGGCTCGCTGCTCGCCGCCGGGCTGGCCCCCGAGCGGGCGGCCGCCGCGGCGGCGTACCTGCACGGGCTGGCCGGGCGGGAGGCGGCGCGCGGCGGTCCGGTGACCGCGCCCGACGTGGCCGCCGCGCTGCGTCCGGTGCTGGCCGGTCTGGGCTGATCGGGGTCCGGCCCGCGGGCCCGGCCGGGCGGCTCACGGCCACGATGATCACCGGCGGAAGTAGGCTGGGGGCATGTGGCAGTCGGAGGTGCGTGTCGATCTCGACGCGATCCGGGAGAACGTGGCCCGGCTCAAGGCCGGCACCAGCGCCGAGCTGATGGCGGTGGTGAAGGCCGACGGTTACGGGCACGGCATGGTGCCGGCGGCCCGCGCGGCGCTCGACGCCGGCGCGGACCAGCTCGGTGTCTGCACCCTCGACGAGGCGCTCCGGCTGCGTCAGGAGGGGATCACCGCCCCGGTGCTGGCATGGCTGCTCGATCCGGGCCTGCCGCTGCACGACGGGATCGCGGTCGGGGTCGACCTCGGCTGCGCCAGCCTGACCCAGCTCGACGAGATGATCGAGGCGAGCCGCCGGGCCGGTCGGCCGGCCCGGCTGCACCTCAAGATCGACACCGGGCTGTCCCGGGGCGGCGCCACGGTCGCCGACTGGCCGGCGTTGCTGGACGCCGCCGCGAAGGCCCAGGCCGACGGCCTGGTCGAGGTGGTCGGCGTGTGGAGCCACTTCGTGTACGCGGACTCGCCCGGCCACCCCACGACGGACCGTCAGCTCGCGATCTTCCACGAGGGGCTGGAGATGGTGACGCGGGCCGGCCTGCGGCCCCGCTACCGGCACCTGGCCAACTCGGCGGCCACGCTGACCCGGCCGGACACCCACTTCGACCTGGTCCGTCCCGGGATCGCGGTCTACGGGCTGTCGCCGATCGAGGGTGAGCGGTTCGGGCTGCGCCCGGCGATGACCGCCCGGGCCCGGGTGATGCTGACCAAGCGGGTCCCGGCCGGCACCGGCGTCTCCTACGGCCACACCTACCTGACCGACGCCGAGAGCAACCTGGCGGTGGTGCCGCTCGGCTACGCCGACGGGGTTCCCCGACACGCCTCGAACACCGGCCCGGTGCTGCTCGGCGGCGAGCGGCGGACCATCTCCGGCCGGGTCTGCATGGACCAGTTCGTGGTCGACTGCGGCGACGACGAGGTGGCCGCCGGCGACGTGGCGACGCTGTTCGGCAGCGGCGCGGACGGCGAACCCACCGCCGACGACTGGGCGGAGGCGGTCGGCACCATCAACTACGAGATCGTCACCCGGTTCGGCGGCGTGCGGGTGCCGCGCGTCTACGACGGCGAGCGGGCATGAGTCCCCGGGTGCCACGTCCACGGGGTGCCGCCGGCAAGGTCGCCGGGCTGGTCGGCGCCGCCGTCGGGGTGGCCGCCGCCGGGCTCGCGGCGGGCGTGGTCAGCGAGCGGGTGCTGGTCCGCCGGCTCAAGAACGACCCCGCCGACCGGTACGCCCACGAGGTCTTCGGCCAGCAGCGCCACGACGAGGCGTACCGGCTGGAGATGCCGGACGGCACCGACATCCACGTGGAGGTGGTCGAGCCGACCCGGCCGGTGGCCGGGCACCCGACAGTGGTGCTGGTGCACGGCTTCTGCCTGGACATGGGGACGTTCCACTTCCAGCGCGAGATGCTCGCCGAGCGGGGCGACTACCGGGTGGTCGCGTACGACCAGCCGGGGCACGGCCGGTCCGGGCGGCTGGAGACCGGCGAGTACGACCTGACCGCGCTGGGCCGCACGTTGCGCCGGGTGCTCGACGAGGTGGTCCCGGAGGGGCCGCTGGTGCTCATCGGGCACTCGATGGGCGGCATGACGATCATGGCGTTGGCCGAGCTGTACCCGGAGCTGTTCGGTGACCGGGTGGTCGGCACCGTGCTGATGGCCACCTCGGGCGGCCTGGCGGCGGAGACCAAGCTGGTGGCGCCGGCGCTGCTCGGCCGGGTCGGCGCGCCGGTGCTCTACATGATGAGCAACGCCACCCGCTACGGCGGCACGGTGATCGACAAGGCTCGCAAGTCGACCTCGAACGTGGCCTGGCTGCTCACCCGCAAGTACGGCTTCGGCACCCCGAAACCCAGCCCGGCCCTGGTGTCGTACGTGGAGATGATGAACTCCCGCACGTCGGCCGACACGGTCACCCGCTACCTGCGGACGCTCGCCACCCACTCGCGGTTCCCGGCGCTGGCCGCGTTGGCCGGCACGCCGGTGCTGGTGATCGTGGGGGACAAGGACATGATCACGCCGGTGACCCACTCGGAGGAGATCGTCCGGCGGCTGCCGGAGGCCGAGTTCGTGAAGATCCACGACAGCGGGCACGTGGTGATGCTGGAGCACGCCGACGAGGTCAACGCGGCGTTGGCACGGTTCCTGGAGTCCCTGTGAAGGTGGAGCTGAGGACCGTCGAGGACACCCACGCGTTCGGCAGGCGGCTGGCCGGCGTGCTGCGCGCCGGGGACCTGCTGCTGCTCAGTGGCCCGCTGGGCGCCGGCAAGACCGCGTTGACCCAGGGCGTCGGCGCGGGTCTCGGCGTACGCGGTGACATCACCTCGCCGACGTTCGTCATCGCCCGGGTGCACCGGCCGGACCCGGCGCGGGGCGGCCGGGTGACGCTCGTGCACGCCGACGCGTACCGCCTGGGGGAGTCCGCCGACCCGCGGGCCGAGATCGACGACCTCGACCTGGACGCCTCGGTGGACGACGCGGTCACCGTGGTGGAGTGGGGCGAGGGGATGGTCGAGCAACTCGTCGACACCCACCTGCGGGTGCGTATCGACAGGCACGACGACGACACCCGGGTGGTGACGCTGGAGCCGGTCGGCGGCGACTGGTCCGCCCGGCTGGCGACCCTCGACTGAGCGCTGTCGTACCCGCTGCCTAGAGTCCCGGGGACGACTGCGAAAGGTTGCCGATGCCCGACGACGCCCCCGCCCTCGACCTGTTGGCGCTCCTGCCCGAGCCGTGGCGGGAGGTCCTCGCCCCGCACCTCGACCCGGCCCGCACCGCGGCGCTCGCCGAGTTCGTCGCCGGGGAATACGCGACCGCCACGGTCTTCCCGCCGCTGGCGGACCTGTTCTCCGCCTACCGGCTGTGTGGGCCGGCGGAGACCCGGGTGCTCATCCTCGGGCAGGACCCCTATCACAAGGCCGGGCAGGCGCACGGGCTGAGCTTCAGCGTGCGTGAGGGCGTGTCGGTGCCGCCGTCGCTGCGCAACGTCTTCAAGGAGCTGGAGGCGGACCTGGGCGTGCCGAAGCCGCGCAGCGGCAACCTGGACGGCTGGGCGGCCCAAGGCGTCCTGCTGCTCAACTCGGTGCTGACGGTCCGCCAGGCCACGCCCGGCTCGCACGCCAACCGGGGCTGGGAGGAGTTCACCGACGCCACCATCAAGGCGCTCGACGCACTCGACCAGCGGGTGGTCTTCCTGCTCTGGGGTGGCTACGCGCGCAAGAAGGCGGCGCTGGTCACCAACCCGCGGCACGTGGTGCTGGAGGCCGGGCACCCCAGCCCGATGAACCCGAAGGGCTTCCTCGGCAGCCGACCGTTCAGCGCGGCCGACAAGGCGCTCGCCGACGCGGGCCTGCCCCCGGTGGACTGGTCCCGCTCAGCCGGCTGACCCGCCGGCGGCGTCCGCCGCCAGACGTTGCCGGTGCCGGCGCAGCAGATCGGCCGCACGTCGGTCGGTCACCTCGACCTGGACCAGCGGCTCGACCGGATAGGTCCGCCCGCCCAGTCGCACCTCGATCGGCGCGGGCAGTTCCTCGACCATCCGGGCCCGCAGCTCACCGTGGCGGGTCCGCCAGCGGTGCGCGCCCGGCTCCTCGGGCTCGTGGCGCACGCCGCCCCACTCCTCCCAGCGGGCGTTCCACCGTTGCGCGTGGGTTCGTTCCAGGAACGCGGCGAACGCCGGGGAGTCCCGCCAACGCGCCGCGATCTCGACCGCCTCCACCGGAATCGGCGCGCCCTGCAACACCGCCGCCGTGCTCCCGGTCAGCACGTACGGCAGGTCGCCGAGCGCGGTCAGCAGGCGGTCGAGCCCGAGATGGTCGAGCCGCTCGGCCAGGTCGACCCCGGCCGTCTCGTCGAGCGCCGCGTCGAGGTGGCTGTCCAGTGGCTCGACCTCGACGCGGAGCTGACGGTCGAGCGCGGTGAGCAGGCGCTCCGCGGTGGTCAGGCTGGGCAGCCGGTCGCCTCGCTCGATCCGGGCGATGGCGGCCTGGCTGAGCCCGGCGCGGGCGGCCAGCGCCTGCTGGGTGAGTCCGGCCCGTTCGCGCTCGTGCCGTAGGGCGTGGGCGAACTGCCGAACCAGGCGACTCTCCGTCATCCCCGCAGAATGGCAGTTCACTTTCGAGCGGTATACCTCTGGGTCATAATTATGACCCAGAGGTATACCGCTGAAAGGCGATGTCTTCCCCAGCGGCGCTACCGAGCGTGACGGCATGGGGCAGGAGAGGCCGGTCGGAGCGGCGGCTAGGCTGGTTCACCGTGCTCGTACTGGTGGTTGACTCCTCGACGCCCGCGGTGACCGCGGCGCTGGTCGAGGTCTCGGCGGTGGGCGTCGCGCTCCGCGCGTCCCGGTGCACCGTCGACGCCCGGGCCCACGGCGAGTTGCTCGCGCCGCAGGTCGACGCCGTGCTCGCCGACGTCGGCGCGCGCCCGGCCGACCTGGCCGCGATCGTCGCCGGGCTCGGCCCCGGCCCGTTCACCGGGCTGCGGGTCGGCCTGGTCACCGCCGCCACCATGGGCCAGGTGCTCGGCGTCCCGACGTACGGCGTCTGCTCCCTGGACGGCCTCGGCCGGCCGGCGGAGGACGGCGACGAGACGGTGCTGGTGGCGAGCGACGCGCGGCGGCGCGAGGTCTACTGGGCCGTCTACGACGGCGCCGGCCGGCGTGTCGCCGGGCCGGACGTGGCGGCCCCGGCGGTCGTCGCCGAGCGGGCCCGCGAGATGGCGGTCACCGTCGCGGTGGGCGACGGCGCGCACCGGTACGCCGACGTGCTCGGGCTGCTGGTGCGGGACGAGCCGCGCTACCCCGACCCGCTGGCGCTGGCCGGGCTCGCCGCGTCGCGGATCCGCGCGGGCGGGCCCGGCGAGGCGCTCACCCCGCTCTACCTGCGCCGCCCGGACGCGGTGGCGGCCACCGGCCACAAGCCGGTCCTGCGATGAGGCTGGGCCGGTTCCGCTGGTGGCACGTCGAGGAGGTGCTGCCCATCGAGGCGGACCTGTTCGGCGCCGAGCAGTGGACCCCTGGCATGTTCTGGAACGAGCTCGCCAACGGGCACTTCTACCTGGTCGCCACCGACGACGACGGCAGTGTGGCCGGCTACGCCGGGCTGGCCGTCGCCCCGCCGGACGAGGCGTGGGTGCAGAACATCGCGGTCCGCCGGGACGCCCAGCGCCTGGGGATCGGCCGGCTGCTGCTGGAGGCGCTGCTCGCCGAGGCGGCCCGGCGGGGCGTCCGCAGCACACTGCTGGAGGTCGCGGCGGACAACGCCCCGGCGCAGCGGCTCTACGCCACCCACGGCTTCGAGCCGATCGGGGTACGGCGCGGCTACTACCAACCGAGCAACACCGACGCGCTGGTCATGCAGCGCACCGAGGACTGACGGGCATGGCTGACGAACCACTGGTCCTCGGCATCGAGACCTCCTGCGACGAGACCGGCGTGGGCATCGTGCGCGGGCACACGCTGCTCGCCGACGCGCTGGCCTCCAGCGTCGAGGAACACGCCCGGTTCGGCGGCGTGGTGCCCGAGGTGGCCAGCCGGGCCCACCTGGAGGCGATCGTGCCGACCATGGACCGGGCGCTGCGCGAAGCAGGCGTCACCATCGCCGACATCGACGCCATCGCGGTGACCTCCGGACCGGGCCTGGCCGGGGCGCTGCTCGTCGGCGTCGCCGCCGCCAAGGGGTACGCGGTGGCCGCCGAGAAACCGGTCTACGGCGTGAACCACCTCGCCGCGCACGTGGCCGTGGACACGCTGGAGCACGGGCCGCTGCCCGAGCCGGCGATCGCGCTGCTGGTCTCCGGTGGGCACTCCTCGCTGCTGCGCGTCGACGACCTGGCCCGCGAGGTCGTCCCGCTCGGCGCCACCATCGACGACGCGGCCGGGGAGGCGTTCGACAAGGTGGCCCGGCTGCTCGGGCTGCCGTTCCCCGGCGGGCCGTACATCGACCGGGAGGCGCGGGCCGGCGACCCGGCGTCGATCGTGTTCCCGCGCGGCCTGACCGCCGCGAAGGACCTGGCCGCCCACCGGTACGACTTCTCCTTCTCCGGCCTGAAGACGGCGGTGGCCCGCTGGGTGGAGGCGCGGCAGCGGGCCGGCGAGCCGGTGCCGGTGGCCGACGTGGCGGCCTCGTTCCAGGAGGCGGTCTGCGACGTGCTGGTCGGCAAGGCGCTGGACGCCTGCCGCAGCAGCGGGATCGACACGCTGGTGATCGGCGGCGGGGTGGCGGCCAACTCGCGACTCCGGGCGATGGCCGAGCAGCGGGCCGCCAAGCACGGCGTCCGGGTGCGTACGCCCCGGCCGAAGCTCTGCACGGACAACGGCGCGATGGTGGCGGCGCTCGGTTCGCACCTGGTCGCCGCGGGGGTCGCCCCGAGCCGGCTGGACCTGCCGGCCGACTCGGCGATGCCGCTGACCGTGGTCAGCGTCTGACCGGGGAGGAAACCGACATGATCGTCCGGATGTGGGAGGCGAAGGCCGAGCCGTACGGCTTCGCCGACCTGATCACCTGGGTCTGCGAGACCGCGCTGCCCGAGTTCGAGCACGACCCGATGCACGTGGCCAGCGAGGTGTTCTCCTCCACCGACCACCGGCTGGTGGTGATCTCCAAGTGGCGGAACAACCCGCGCGACCTCCCCGAGCCGCCCATGCGGCTGGTCGCCCGCCCGCCGCACAGCTGGGACTTCACCGAGGTCGACCGCTAGAGCTGTCCCGCGGGGCGGGCCGGCGCGGCGGCCCGGAATTGGTTGGCGTCCTGGACGGACCGCCACCTAGCGTCGGTGGGTCATGCGCTTCTCACCGGCCGGCGATCCCGGCACCCCCGACGCGCGGTCCGCCACCCGCTACCTGGTGTGGCTCGCCGGGCGACATCCCGTCTACTTCGGCGGCGGCATCACGCTGGGCGTGATCTGGATGCTGGCCCAGGCCCTGGTGCCGGCCGCGATCGGGCGGGCGGTGGAGGCCGGGCTGGCCCAACGCGACCCGGACGCGCTGCTGCGCTGGGCCCTCGCCCTGCTCGGGCTGGGCCTGGTCCAGGCCGGCGCCGGCATCCTGCGGCACCGCTGCGCGGTGCACAACTGGCTCGGCGCCGCCTACCGCACGGTCCAGGTCACCGTGGACGCCACCAACCGGCTCGGCGCGGCGCTGCCCCGCCGGGTCGCCGCCGGCGAGGTGGTGAGCATCGGCACCTCCGACATCGAGCACATCGGCGGCGCGATCGACATCACCGCCCGGGGTGCCGGGTCCGTGGTCGGCATCGTCACCGTCGCGGTGATCCTGCTCGACGCGTCCCTGCCGCTCGGTCTCGTGGTGGTGCTCGGCGTGCCGTTGCTGATGGCGCTGGTCGGGTTGCTGATCCGGCCGCTGCACCACAAGCAGGCGGCCTACCGGGAGTCGACCGGCCGGCTCACCGCCCGGGCCGCGGACATCGTCTCCGGCCTGCGGGTGCTGCGCGGGGTGGGCGGGGAGCCGGTGCTGGCCGCTCGCTACCGGGAACGGTCCCAGGCGTTGCGCGCGGACGGCCTGCGGGTGGCCCGGGTGGAGTCGCTGCTCCAGGCCGCGCAGATCCTGCTGCCCGGCGTCTTCGTGGTGCTGGTGACCTGGCTCGGCGCCCGGTTCGCGCTGCGCGGCGAGATCACCGCCGGCCAGCTCGTGTCGTTCTACGGCTACACCGCGTTCCTGGTCAGCCCGCTGCGTAACCTCACCGAGGCGGCCGACAAGCTGACCCGGGGGCACGTCGCGGCCCGCCGGGTGGTCCGGCTGCTGCGGCTCGCGCCGGAGTTCACCGACCCGGCGCGCCCGGTGCCGGTGCCGGCCGGCCCCGGTGAGCTGGTGGACGTGCGCTCCGGGCTGGTGCTGCGGCCGGGCCGGCTCACCGCGCTCGCCGCCACCGCGCCGCAGGACGCCGCCGAGATCGCCGACCGGCTCGGCCGGTACGTCGACGGCGACGTGACGCTGCACGGCGTACCGCTGCGGGACGTGGCGCTGGCGACGGTGCGCGAGCGGATCCTGGTGGCCGACAACGACGCGCAACTGTTCAGCGGCGTGCTCCGCGCGGAGCTGGACCCGCACGACCGGGCCGATCGGGCCACGGTCGAGGCGGCCCTGGTCGCGGCGAGCGCGACAGACGTCGTCGAGGCGTTGCCCGGCGGCCTGGACGGCGCGGTCGCCGAGCGCGGCCGGGAGTTCTCCGGCGGGCAGCGGCAGCGGTTGCGGCTGGCCCGTGCGCTTGTCGCCGACCCGGAGACGCTGATCCTCGTCGAGCCGACGAGCGCGGTGGACGCGCACACCGAGGCGCAGGTCGCCGACCGGTTGGGCGCGGCCCGGCCCGGTCGCACCACGCTCGTCTGCACCACCAGCCCGCTGGTGCTCGGCCGGGCCGAGCACGTGGTCTTCGTGGAGGACGGCAAGGTCGTCGCCGAGGGCCGGCACGAGGATCTGCTCGCCACCGAGCCCCGGTACGCGGCCACGGTGAGCCGGGAGGAGGACCGATGAGCAACGCGCTGCCCGTCGCCGACGGCGCGCGGGTCCGCCGGTACGTACGGGAGCTGGTCCGCCGGCACCCGCGCGGCCTGGCCACCGTGCTCGGCCTGCACGCGCTGGCCGCGGCGGCCGGGCTGGTCACCCCGCGCCTGCTCGGCGACCTGGTCGAGGGCATCTCCCGGGGTGTCGCGGCGACCACGGTCGACCGGGTGGTGGCCGCCATCGCCGTGTTCGTGGTGGTGCAGTCGGTGCTGGTCCGCTTCGCGCACCTGGCCTCCGCCCGGCTCGGCGAGCGGGTCCTCGCCGAGCTGCGCGAGGAGTTCGTCGACCGGGTGCTCGCGCTGCCGCTGTCCACCGTCGAACGGGCCGGCACCGGTGACCTGCTCACCCGCACCTCGCGGGACGTCTCCGCGCTGTCCCGGACGGTCCGCTTCGCCGGGCCGGAGACGCTCATCGCGGCGCTGACCGTCCTGTTGATCCTCGGCGCGCTGGTGCTGACCGGGCCGCTGCTGGTGCTGCCCAGCCTGCTCGCGGTGCCGGTGCTCGTCGCCGGCACCCGGTGGTACCTGCGCCGCGCACCGCAGGGCTACCTGCGGGAGAACGCCGCCTACTCGGACATCACCGACGGGATCAGCGAGACGGTCGAGGGGGCGCGGACCACCGAGGCGCTGCGCCAGGCCGTCCGCCGCCGGGCCCGGGGCGACGCGGACATCGAGCGGTCGTACGCGGCCGAGCGCTACACGTTGTTCCTGCGCACCGTCTTCTGGCCGGTGGCGGAGTTCGGCTATCTGGTGCCGATGGTGGCCACCCTGCTCATCGGCGGCTGGTTCCACCTCAAGGGCTGGGCCAGCCTGGGTCAGGTCACCGCCGCCACGCTCTACGCCCAGCAGCTCACCGACCCGATCGAGCGGTTGCTCGGCTGGCTGGACGAGTTCCAGGTGGGTGGCGCCTCGCTGGCCCGGCTGCTCGGTGTGGCCGTCGAGCCGGACGACCGGCCCGCGGCGCTCACCCGCCCGGGCCGGCGGGACGTCGACGGTCGGCTGGCCGCGCACGACGTCCGGTACGCGTACCGGCCCGGCCACGACGTGCTGCACGGCGTGACGCTGGTGCCCCGGCCGGGGGAGCGGCTGGCCATGGTGGGTCCGTCCGGCGCGGGCAAGTCGACGCTGGGCCGGCTGCTGGCCGGCGTGCACACCCCGAGCGCCGGCACGGTGACCGTCGACGGTCGACCCCTCGCCGACCTGCCCCTGGACGGGCTGCGGACCCATGTCGCGCTGGTCAGCCAGGAGCACCACGTGTTCATCGGCACGCTCGCCGACAACGTGGCGATGGTCCGCCCGGCGGCCGACCCGACCGAGGTGCGTGCCGCGTTGGCGGCCGTCGACGCGCTGGACTGGGCGCGGGCGCTGCCGGCGGGGCTGGACACGGTCGTGGGCGCGGGCGGGCACCCGCTCACGCCGGCGCAGGCGCAGCAGCTCGCGCTGGCCCGGCTGGTGCTGGCCGACCCGCACACGCTGGTGCTGGACGAGGCCACCTCGCTGATCGACCCGCGGGCCGCCCGGGCCCTGGAGCGGTCGCTGGCCGGGGTGCTGCACGGGCGGACCGTCATCGCCATCGCGCACCGGCTCTTCTCCGCGCACGACGCGGACCGGGTAGCGGTGGTGTCCGACGGCCGGATCGTGGAGCTGGGGTCGCACGACGAACTGGTCGCCGCCGACGGCTCCTACGCCGCCCTCTGGCGCTCCTGGCACGGCTGAGGGGTAAGGAGGGGCCCCTTCCTAACGCCTGGCGTAGAGGAAGGGGCCCCGCTTGACACCGCTTGCTCACGAGCGACGCATCAGCCGCCAGGTCGTGTACCCGCCGGTGCCCAGCGCGATCAGGAAGACCGCCCACACGATCCCGGTGCTCACCTGGAGGCCGCCGCCGCTGGAGGCGTTGGCCTGGGCGGCGGCGACGAGCGAGTCGCTCTGCGCCGCCGGAATCGCGGGCGGCGGGAGCTGCTGCCAGCGGACCAGTCCGGTGCTCTCCAGCATGGTCATGTGGTCGTTGACGAACTTGTTGGCGTCCTCGGCGAGCTTGCGCACGACCGGGTCCTTGGTGCTGGCCCGGACCGCCCCGATCACCGGGAAGATGTTGCCGTGGGCGACCCGGAGCCGGGTGACGAAGATCTGGTCGAACTGGGCGCCGTTGGCGTTCTGCATCTCCGTCAGCCACCCCTTCTGCTGGGTCGTCGGCTCCGCCGGCAGCACCGCGCCCAGCTTGTTGGCCGCCTCGACCACCAGTTGGTCCAGCACGCCGTGCTGGCGGGCGATCTCCGCGCCGACCTCCCGGACCCGGGGGGACTTGCCCTTCTCGGCGGCCATCGTCCCGGCCGGCATCTCCCAGAGCCCGGCCAGCCGGACGCCGTTGAGCAGCGTCATGTCGGCGGCGTTCATCTGCACGCCGGGATTGGGCGCGGCAAGTGCCGCGCCCGGAAGAACGCCGATCCCCGCGCCGATCACGACGAGCAGCAGGGTCACCCGGCGCGCCAGCCGGCGACGTGCGGATTCCAGCGATGCCATGGTTGGGTTGCCTCCTCGGTCCGGACCGCTACGCGGGTCGCGGACGACCGAGCCGACCGGCCGTCCGCACACTGGTACGGATCACCGCGCCGATCAGTTCAGCGGGTCGGCCAGGAGGCGTTCGAAGGCCAGCTCGGCGGCGCCGACCAGCGCCGCGTCGTCGCCGAGTTCCGGGGTACGCAACCGCACGTGCTCCAGGCAGGCGGGCAGGCCGTTGCGGTTGAGCCGGCTGCGCACCTGGGCGGCGGCGGCCAGGTAGAGGTCGCGCATGGTGCCGCCGAAGATGACCATCTCCGGGTTGAAGATGTTGACCAGGTTGGCCACGCCGAAGCCGAGCCAGTCGCCGGCCTGCCGGACCGCGCTCTGCGCCCGCGCGTCGCCCCGGTCGGCCGCGTCGAAGACGCCCAGCAGCGCGTCCCGCCCGCGCGCCTCGGCGTGCCCGGCCGCGCGCAACAGCCCGTACTCGCCGATCTCGGTCTCCCAGCAGCCGCGCCGGCCGCACTCGCAGCGCGCGCCGTCGCGGACCACCACCATGTGGCCGACCTCGCCGCCGTAGCCGCCGTGCCCGGTCAGCCGCCGTCCGCCGGCGATGATGCCGGCGCCGACGCCGACGTCCCCGTACAGGTAGATGACGTTGTCGCAGCCGGTGGCCGCGCCCCGGGCGTGCTCGGCGAAGGCGGCCACGTCGGCCACGTTGCCCACCGTTATCGGCACGTCGATGCCCAGCTCGGCGGCGAGCGCCGCGCCGATCGGCTCGTCCACCCAGCCGGTGGTGGGGCTGAGTCGCACCAGCCCGTCGTCGCGGCGGACCATGCCGCACACCGCGACCCCGGCGCCCACGCACAGCGAGTCCGGCGGCACCCCGTGGTGCATCTCCTTGACCGCGCCGGCCAGCAGCGGGGCGGCCTCCCCGGCGACCAGGTTGCGCGGCCGGTCCAGTTCGCGGCGATCGAGCACCTCGCCGCCGAGACCGACCCGTGCGGCCCGCAGCCGGTCCACCTCGACGCTGTACGCGTACGCGTAGACCCGGCCCGACTCGGGCCGGACGACGAGTGACGGTCGTCCGGCCCGGCCGGTCTCCTTCGGCGTCCCCTCGCTGACCAGACCGGCGCCGGCCAGGTCCGCGGTCAGCGCGCCGATGGTGCTGCGGTTGAGCCCGAGCGCGGTGGTCAGCTCCGCGCGGGTGGTGGCGCCGTGCACGTGCACGTAGCGGAGCAATGCGCCCAGGTTCTGCCGGCGGATCTCGTCCTGGCTGGGACCCGCGCGCATTGCCACTGCCATGGTGTGTCCGTACCCGGGGTCAGCGCACGCCGGTGGCGGCTGCCCGCCGCCTCGACAGCGCGTCGATGGTCGCCGCGGCGAGCAGGACCACGCCGGTGACCACGAACTTGACGCCCGAGCTGTACCCCATCAGTCCCATGCCGTTGTCGATCACCGCGACCACCGCGCCGCCGAGCACGGCGTCGAGGACGCGGCCCTTGCCGCCGAAGAGGCTGGTGCCACCGATCACCGCCGCGCCGACGGCGTAGAGCAGCACGTTGCTGCCGCCGGTGTTGGGGTCGACCGAGTTGGCCCGGCTGGCCGCCACGATGCCGCCGACGGCGGCCATCCCGGAGCAGATGACGAAGACGGAGATGCGGATCCGGTCCACGTTGATGCCGGCCCGGCGGGACGCCTCGGCGTTGCCGCCGACCGCGTAGATGTGCCGGCCGTAGCTGGTGCGCTGGAGCACGAACGTCCAGATCACCAGCAGCAGCGCGATGATCGGCACCACGATCGGCACGCCCTTGAGCGACACCACCAGGACGTTGCGGCTGCGCTCCAGGTTGAGCACGTAGACGGCGACGCCGAGGATGACGGCGAGGCCGCCGATGCGGGCGGCGACCACCGCGATCGGGTCGGTGAGCAGGCCGCGGGCGGACCGGTTGCGGTGGCGCAGCAGTTGCACGGCCGCGTACCCGCCGACGGCCAGCGCGGCCAGCACCCAGCCCAGCACCGGGGAGAGGTTGCGGTTGGCGATCGCGACCAGGGTGTCGTCCCGGACGGCGATGTTGGCGCCCTCGTCCATCAGCGTCAGCACCACGCCCTGGAAGGCGAGGAAGCCGGCGAGGGTGACCACGAAGGAGGGGATGCCGACCTTCGCGACCAGCAGGCCGAGCACGGTGCCGATCACCACGCCGGTGACGACGGCGGCGAGCACCGCGACGTACCAGGGGTAGCCCATCACGGTGACCACGTTGGCCAGGATCGCCGCGCACACGCCGCTGGCGAAGCCGGCGGAGAGGTCGATCTCGCCGAGCAGCAGGACGAAGACCAGGCCCATCGCGATCAGCGTGACGGCCGCGCCCTGGGTGAACAGGTTCGCCAGGTTGCCGGCGGTGAAGAACGACGGGCGGGCGATCGAGAAGCCGACGGCGAGCACGAGCAGCATGACCACCGCGGGCAGCGCGCCGATGTCGCCGCCGCGTACCCGGCGCCAGTAGTTGTTCACGTGGCTGCCCACGGTCGGCGCCGGCGTGACGCCGGCCGGGCCTTCCTTCTTCACGACGGTGGCGGTCATCGGACGGCTCCTGGGGTGGTGTCGGCGGGCGCGGCGCCGGTGCCGTTGCTGCCCGGTTCGCCGGCGAGGCCGAGGTCGCCGGAGCGACCGGCGGTGATCAGCTCGACCACCTGCGAGTGGGTGATGTCGGTGGTCTTCACCTGGGCGACCATCTGGCCGAGGTAGAGCGCGGCGATCCGGTCGGAGACGGCGAAGACGTCGTTCATGTTGTGCGAGATGAGCACCACGGCCAGGCCGTTGTCGGCCAGCCGGCGGACCAGTTCCAGCACCTGGGCGGTCTGCGCGACGCCGAGCGCGGCGGTCGGCTCGTCCAGGATGACCAGCCTGCTGTTCCAGAGCACGGCCTTGGCGATGGCCACCGTCTGCCGCTGGCCGCCGGAGAGGCTGGAGACGTGCTGGCGCAGCGACTTCACGGTGCGCACGCTCAGGCCGGCCAGGGTCTCGGCGGCCATCTGCTCCATGGTCGGCTCGTCGAGCACGATGCCGCTGCGCTTCTCCCGGCCGAGGAACATGTTCTGCACGATGTCGAGGTTGTCGCAGAGCGCCAGGTCCTGGTAGACGACCTCGATCCCGAGCGCGGCGGCGTCCCGGGGGCTGCTGATGCTCACCGGCCTGCCGTCGAAGAGGAACTCGCCGGCGTCGGTGGGGTAGATGCCGCTGATGCACTTGACCAGGGTCGACTTGCCGGCGCCGTTGTCGCCGACAAGCGCGGTCACCTCGCCGGGGTGCGCGGCGAAGGCGACGTCGCGAAGCACCTGGACGGGACCGAAGCTCTTGTCGATCCCGCGTAGCTCCAGCAGGGGGGTTGCGGACACGGGGGTCTCCTTTGGGCGGAGGGAGGTCTCGGATCCCGTCCGGCGTGGGCGCCGCCCGGCACGGGAGTCTTCCCGTACCGGGCGGCGCCGCCTGAGGCGGGGTGGGTCAGCTCACGCCGGCGTCGGTGCAGAGCTTGGCGAAGGCACCGGTGCAGAGCTCGTCCTTGGTGACGTAACCGTCGGCCACGACGTCCTTGACGTTGTCCTTGTAGATGGCCTTCGGCTCCAGCAGCACGGCCGGCACGTCCCGGTTGCCCTCCGGGTCCTTGACGGTCTGGCCGGTGTCCTTCTTCTCGCCCTTGGCGAGCGCGATGGCCAGCTCGGAGGCGGCGTCCGCCTCCTTCTTGACGGCCTTGTAGACGGTCATGCACTGGTCACCGGCGAGGATGTTCTGCAGACCCTCCTTGGTGGCGTCCTGACCGGTCACCGGGACCTTGCCGTTGAGCTTGTTCTTCTTCAGCACCGAGATGGCCGCGTTGCCGAGACCGTCGTTGGCGGCGAGCACACCGTCGATCTTGCCGCCGGCCTTGGTGAGCTGCTGCTCGAAGATCGTGGCGGCCTGGGCGTTGTCCCACGCCGGCACCGAGTCGTCGGCGACCTTGGTGTATTCCTTCGAGTCGAACTTCGGCTTGAGCACCGAGTCGTACCCGTTCTTGAACAGGGTGGCGTTGTTGTCGGTCGGCGAGCCGTTGAGGTACGCGATCGACGGGTTCTTGGCGCCCTTGTCGGTCAGGCACTTGCTCAGGCCCTCGCCCTGGAGCTTGCCGACGGCCTCGTTGTCGAAGCTGACGTAGTACTGGGCGGAGCCGCCCAGGGTCAGCCGGTCGTAGTCGATGGTGGCGACGCCCTGCGACTTGGCCTTGTCGAGCACGGCCTTGCCGGTGCCGGAGTCCAGGTTGACGATCATCAGGACGTTGACGCCGTTGGTGATCATCTGGTCGGCGATGGTCTGGAACGCGGTCTTGTCGTTCTGCGCGTTCTGGATGTCCGACTCGACCCCGGCCTTGTCGAACGCCTCCTTGAGGAACTTGCGGTCCGCGCCCTCCCAGCGGGCGGAGGACTTGCTGTCCGGCAGGATCACGCCGATCTTCGGCTTCTTGTCGTTCGAACCGCCGGCCTGGTCGGAAGAACCGCCGTTGTCACCGCAGGCGGCCATGCTGCCGGTCGCGAGGAGACCGACGGCCGCGAAGGTGAGGAAGCCCTTGCGCATGTGCACGGGTCCTTTCGGGGGGTGGGGGGAGTTGCGTTCGGTTGTTTTGTTGTGTCCGGCAACGTATTCCGCGCTTCCCGGGCTCCGCAAGAGTGCCGAGGTCAGAAGTTTGTTGGCGGCGGTAACAATTCAGCAACGCGGTTGTCACCTCACGGACACCGGCTGCGGAAACGCTCCCAGGTGTCCGGTTCAGCCGGCCGCGATCGGGGCGGTCACGGCACCGGTCAGCGCCACCAGATCGGCCGGCGCGAGCCGCAACTGGAGACCCCGGCGCCCGGCCGAGACGTACACCGCCGGAAACGCCGACGCGGAGGCGTCGACCACCGTCGGCAGCCGCCTCCGCTGCCCCAGCGGGCTGATCCCGCCCCGCACGTACCCGGTGGCCCGCTCGGCCGTGACCCGGTCGGCAAGCGCGGCCCGCTTGCCGCCGACGGCCGCGGCCAGCGCCTTCAGGTCCAGCTCCCCGGTCACCGGCACCACCGCCACGGTCAGCCCGCCGTCCACCTCGGTGACAAGCGACTTGAACACCTGCCCCGGCGGCACCCCGAGTGCGTCGGCGACGAGCGCGCCGTAGTTCGGCGCGTCCGGCGACACGTCGTACGGATGCGTGGTGAACGCGATCTTCCGCCTGGTCAGCAGCGCGGTCGCCGGAGTGCCCTGTCCCGCCATGACCGTCAAGCTAACCCGGCCGCCGGGTCGCGGCGACTCGGAACCGGCGGGCGCCACGGGTCAGCCGGCGGCCGGCACCGGGCGGCAGATCAGCACGGTGGGCGCGCCGGCCACCCGGGTCAGCACCAGACTGGCCGGCTCGTCGCCGGCCAGCCGCAGGTCGCGGCGCAGTTTCTCCGGCTCCAGCGCCGACCCCCGCTTGAGGATCTCCACCCGGCCGACCCGGCGCTCCCGCAGCAGGGCGCGCAGCCGCTTCAGCGAGAACGGCAGCACGTCGGTGATCTCCAGGCAGCGGGCGAACGGGGTCAGGTGTGCCGCGTCCGCGTAGAGGTAGGCGATCGACGGGTCGGCGAGCGTGGCGTCGAGATCGGCGGCCAGCTCCGCGACCAGGTGCGCGCGCACCACCGCCGGGTCCGGGTCGAACAGGAACCGCCGCACCGCGCCCACCGCCGCCTCCTCCGCCCCGCTGCCCGTCAGGTGGTGAGAGGGGGCCCCTTCTCTACCGGAGGCGTTAACAGGGGGCCCCTCCTTGCACCGGAGCACGGTGGCGCGGCGGGGGACGCCGGCGAGCGGGCCGCACCAGAGCGCGGCCTCCACCAGGTCGCCGTCGACGCTCACCCACTCCGCCTCGGCGCCGGCCGGGATCAGCGCGTGGTCCAGGCCCGGCGCCACCTTGACCACCGTTCGCGGCACCCGCGCGGCCAGCCCGGTGACGAAGTCCCACGGCGGGGAGTAGGCGTTCGGGTCGAAGATCCGCCGGCCGGTGCCGGCCCGCCGCCGCGCCGGGTCGCAGAACGCGCCGTCCACCCGGGACACGTCGAACGCGGTGGCGTCGCCGCACTCGACCGTGACCAGGTCGGCCAGCCCGGCCGCCTCGGCGTTCGCGGCGGCCATCGCGGCGGTCACCGGGTCGGCCTCCACGGCGTGCACCCGGAGGCCGGCCCGGGCCGCGGCGAGCGCGTCGGCGCCCAGCCCGCACCCCAGGTCGGCCACTGTCGTCACGCCCGCGGCGCGCAGCCGCTCGGCCCGCCGGTCGGCGACCACCCGGCGGGTGGCCTGTTCCAGCCCGGCCCGGGTGAGGAACATGCCGGCCGCCGCCGGGCCGAACTTGCCGGTCGCCCGGCGGCGCAGCTCCGCCTGGGTCAGCGCCGCCGCGGCGAGCCCGCCCGGGATCCCGGCCGAGCGCAGCGCGGCCGCCGCCGCCAGCGGGTCGCCGCCGGCCACCTCCGCCGCCGCGGCGAGCGCCGCCGACCCCTCGGGGGTACGCAGCGCGGTGAGCTGGTCGAGGTCCACCGGTCCATTCTCCCGACCTCGGGAGGCGACACGGTGGGCGGGGCGCTGGCACTCTCCTTGACGGAGTGCTAGCCGAGGAATAACCTGCGATTAGCACTCTCACCCTGAGGGTGCCAACCTCCGGGCCCTGGTGCCCGAGGGTTGAACGCCAGGCGGACCGGCACCCGCGACGACGGCCCCGCCCGGTGGCATGTGGCAGATTGACGCTGGTCGGCACGCCGACCGGTAACGACACCAAGTACCCCAGGAGGGTATGCCCGTGACTACCGCGACCAAGGTTGCGATCAAGCCGCTCGAGGACCGCATCGTGGTCCAGGCGAACGAGGCCGAGACCACCACCGCCTCGGGCATCGTGATCCCCGACACCGCCAAGGAGAAGCCGCAGGAGGGCACCGTCCTCGCTGTCGGCCCGGGCCGGATCGACGACAAGGGCAACCGCGTGCCGGTCGACGTGAAGGTCGGCGACACCGTTCTCTACTCGAAGTACGGCGGCACCGAGGTCAAGTACGCCGGCGAGGAGTACCTGGTGCTCTCCGCCCGCGACGTCCTCGCGGTCATCGAGAAGTAAGCAACCGATCAGTGTCGTTGCCCCGGTCCGGCTCGCCGGGCCGGGGCAACGTCGCTTCGAAGGGATACCGATGGCAAAGATCCTGAGCTTCTCGGATGACGCCCGGCACCTGCTCGAGCACGGTGTCAACGCCCTGGCGGACGCGGTCAAGGTCACCCTCGGGCCGCGCGGGCGCAACGTCGTCCTGGACAAGAAGTTCGGTGTGCCCACGATCACCAACGACGGCGTGACCATCGCCAAGGAGATCGAGCTCACCAACCCGTACGAGAACCTCGGCGCGCAGCTGGTCAAGGAGGTGGCGACGAAGACCAACGACGTCGCCGGCGACGGGACCACCACCGCGACCGTGCTGGCCCAGGCCATGGTCCGCGAGGGCCTGCGCAACGTGACCGCGGGCACCAACCCGACCGGCCTGAAGCGGGGCATCGACGCGGCCGCCGCCAAGGTCTCCGAGGCGCTGCTCGGCAAGGCCGTCGAGGTCGCCAGCAAGGAGTCGATCGCGCACGTGGCGACCGTCTCCGCGCAGGACGCCACGATCGGCGAGCTGATCGCCGAGGCGATGGAGCGGGTCGGCCGCGACGGTGTCATCACCGTCGAGGAGGGCTCCGCGCTCACCACCGAGCTGGAGGTGACCGAGGGCCTCCAGTTCGACAAGGGCTTCATCTCGCCGAACTTCGTCACCGACGTGGAGGGGCAGGAGGCGGTCCTGGAGGACCCGTACATCCTCATCACCACGCAGAAGATCTCGGCGATCGAGGAGCTGCTGCCGCTGCTGGAGAAGGTCCTCCAGAACAACAAGCCGCTGCTCATCATCGCCGAGGACGTCGAGGGTCAGGCCCTGTCCACGCTCGTGGTCAACGCCATCCGCAAGACCGTCAAGGTCTGCGCGGTGAAGGCCCCCGGCTTCGGCGACCGCCGCAAGGCGATGCTGCAGGACATGGCGGTGCTGACCGGCGCCGAGCTGGTCGCCCCGGAGCTGGGCTACAAGCTCGACCAGGTCGGCCTGGAGGTGCTCGGCACCGCCCGTCGCGTCGTGGTCGACAAGGAGAACACCACCGTCGTCGACGGCGGCGGCCAGTCCGCCGAGGTCAGCGACCGGGTCGCCCAGATCCGCAAGGAGATCGAGGCCTCGGACTCCGAGTGGGACCGCGAGAAGCTCTCCGAGCGGCTGGCGAAGCTCTCCGGCGGCATCGCGGTGATCAAGGTCGGCGCGGCCACCGAGGTCGAGATGAAGGAGCGCAAGCACCGCATCGAGGACGCCATCGCCGCGACCAAGGCCGCGGTCGAGGAGGGTACGGTCCCGGGCGGCGGCGCCGCCCTGGCCCAGATCCTGCCGGTGCTCGACGACGACCTGGGCTTCACCGGCGAGGAGAAGGTAGGCGTCTCGATCGTGCGCAAGGCGCTCGTCGAGCCGCTGCGCTGGATCGCCCAGAACGCCGGCCACGACGGCTACGTGGTGGTGCAGAAGGTCGTCGCCCAGGACTGGGGCACCGGCCTGGACGCGGCCACCGGCGAGTACGTCGACCTGGCCAAGGCCGGCATCCTCGACCCGGTGAAGGTGACCCGCAACGCGGTCTCCAACGCCGCCTCGATCGCCGGCCTGCTGCTCACCACCGAGAGCCTCGTGGTGGAGAAGCCGGCCGAGCCGGAGCCGGCCGCCGCCGGCGGGCACGGCCACTCGCACGGCCACGGCCACCAGCACGGCCCGGGTTTCTGACCCAGGAGCGCGGCCCGACATCAGGGCACACCGCCACCCGGCGGTGTGCCCTGACGCGTATCCGCCTTACGGAATGCTGACGAGATTGGCGGCCGGGCCGACCGGTCGACCACACTGGGCCGGGTGAGCCCGATCTCCCGCCGCCACGCGGCACTGTCCGGTGTCGTCGCCGCCGCGGTGGCGCTCGGTGTCGCCGAGCCGGTGGCCGTCCTGACCGGTCCCCGGTCCGCCCCGCTGATCGCCGTCGGCGGCCTCGTGGTCGACCTGGTGCCCGAGCCGCTCAAGCAGTTCGCCATCGACGTCTTCGGCACCTACGACAAGATCGCGCTGCTGACCGGCACGGCGGTGCTGCTGGCCGGCTTCGCGGCGCTGCTCGGCCTGGCCGCGGCCCGGCGGCTGGCGGTCGGCCTGGCCGGCATCGCCGCGTTCGCCGTGCTCGGCGTCGCCGCGGCGCTGACCCGGCCCGGCGCGGACGCGTTCGACGCGCTGCCCTCGCTTGTCGGCGCCGGCCTCGGCGGACTGACCCTCTGGGCCTTCGTGGCCGGTCCGCTGCGCGCGGACCGCGCCCCGGCCGGCTCCGCGACGTCCTCGGGTGTCACTGCTGCGACGGCGACGCGACCGGGGCCCGCGCCGCACCCGGGCGACCCGGAGCCGGTGTCGCCTCCCGGACCGACGCCGCCGCCGATGGTCGCCGCGCTCGCCCGCGAGGAGGAGAAGCCGGGTGGTTGGGAGCCGTCGGAGAGCGGAGGTGACCAGGAGTCGCGCCGCCGGTTCCTGCGCGGCGCCGGCCTGCTGACCGGCGCGGCGGCGGTGGCCGGCCTCGGCGGGCACTGGCTGGCCGGCCGGCGCGGCGTCTCGGCGGCCCGGCGGGCGGTGACGTTGCCCGCGCCGGCCAATGCCGCCCCGCCGGTGCCGACCGGGGCGGACCTGTCGCTGCCCCGGCTCGCCCCCTACGTCACCCCGAACCGGGAGTTCTACCGGATCGACACCGCGCTTGTGGTCCCGCAGGTGGACCCGGTCACCTGGAAGCTGCGCATCCACGGCCGGGTCCGCAAGCCGATAGAGCTGAGCTTCGACGACCTGCTGGCCCGGCCGATGGTCGAGCGCTACGTGACGCTCGCGTGCGTCTCCAACGAGGTCGGCGGCGACCTGATCGGCAACGCCCGCTGGCTCGGCGTACCGCTCAAGGAGCTGCTCGACGAGGCCGGGCCGGAGGAGGGCGCGGACCAGGTGGTCGGGCGGGCGGCCGACGGCTGGACCTGCGGCGCCCCCACGTCGGCGTTGCGCGACGGGCGGGACGCGCTGCTCGCGGTGGGGATGAACGGCGAGCCGCTGCCGGTGGAGCACGGTTTCCCGGTGCGGATGGTGGTGCCCGGCCTCTACGGGTACGTCTCGGCGTGCAAGTGGCTGACCGAGCTGGAGCTGACCAGTTTCGCCGACTTCGACGCGTACTGGGTGCCGCGCGGCTGGTCCGCCGAGGGCCCGATCAAGACGCAGTCGCGGATCGACACGCCCCGCGCCCGTAGCCGCCCGGCCGCCGGCCCGGTGACGGTCGCCGGCGTGGCGTGGGCGCAGCACCGTGGCGTCCGCCGCGTCGAGGTACGCGTCGACGGCGGTCCGTGGCGGGAGGCGACGCTCGCCCCGGCCGTGTCGTCGGACACCTGGGTCCAGTGGTCGTGGCGCTGGGACGCCACCCCGGGCGAGCACCGCCTCCAGGTGCGCGCCACCGACGCCGCCGGCGAGACGCAGCCGGAGCAGCGCAGCCCGGTCGCCCCGGACGGCGCGACCGGCTGGCACACCGTCACGGTGACCGTGGCCTGACCCACCGACGCGGTCGTCCGCATGCCGCCGCCGTTACCGCTGACCGGCCCGGCCGGCGGAGCGAGGCAGGACGGTCCGGCTTCCGGCAGGGAGGTGGTCGAACCCTGGGCGGCAAGCCCGCACGCGACTGCCTGGCAACTTGATGACGAGAACGGATCGCCGAGATCTGGTACACATCGGCCCGGGCGGAGCGTCCATACCCAGGTCTCGTGTCCAGCAGCATGCGGAGCGGCGAGCTCACGAGGTGGGGGCCCGGTCCGTTGGTCGGATGGGTCTCGTGCGCCTGTCCACCTCGGTCGCGTGCGCACCGGCGCGGAAGGCAGGCAGCCGCGACCCGTGCCGGGCGGCAGCACCGGCCAGGTGCCAGTGGCTCTCGTCGCTTGAATCGTTTCCGTCATCAAGTTGCCAGGCAGTCGCGCGGGGACCTGTCCTCCCTGTCCAGGCGGGCAAGCCCGACCGGCGTTGCGGGGCAGAACGGCACCTACCGGCGGCCGGTTCCGGCGCGGGCGGTTGCCAGGGTTCGCCTCGTGACGACGCGACGCCGCGCCCCGGGGTCCGGGGCACGGCGTCGGGAAGTGAGCGGGTCAGGCGACCTTGCGCTGGTCGGGGACGGCGGTCTTGTGCGCGCGGCCGAGGCGGGCCTCCAGCCGGGCGATGTCCACCCGGGACTGCCGGCGGTCGGCCGCGTCCTCCCAGCCGAGGGCGAGCAGCCGCAGCCGCTCGGACTCGCTGAACCCGCCCCAGACGCCGTACGGCTCGCGGACGGCGAGGGCGTGGGCGGCGCACTCGGCGCGCACCGGGCAGGCACCGCAGACCGTCTTCGCGCCGGTCTCGCGGCGCAGTCGGGACGAGCCACGCTCCCCGTCGGGGTGGAAGAACTGGGCGCTGTCGCGGCCCCGGCACGCGCCGAGCCGCTGCCAGTCCCACAGGTCGACGATGGGTCCAGGCAGCCTACGTACGTTCGACATCAGCACCCCTCCTCCCGCGCGGCACCGCGGAGAATGTTCGTGGCCAGCTACCGGGCGGCGGTCCGCGCGGGATGCCGGTTCCGGATGAACGCTTCGGTACCCGAGCCGTCCCCGGCTCACACATCTGTGATCGAAAAGCTCGGACAGTAGGTGGCATATGCCCCATCTGTCGGAAAAGTTCGGATGATTGCTCGGAACCCCCTCCCGACCCCACTCGCACGTGGTCTGCTCTGAGGCGGAGAGGAGACCACAGTGCGTAGCGTTCTTGTATGCGTACGGACACCATTGGCGGCCCAGCATCTGACCTCCGCGGCGGCGCGGCTCGGGCTGTCCGGCGTCGTCCGGACGGCCGTCTCCGATCCCGAGGTGATGCTGCGGCTCGCCGAGCGCCCGGTCGACGTGGTGCTGGCCGACACCGCCCTCACCCGACCGGACAGCGCCGGCTTCGTGCGCCGGGTGCTCGCCCGCGCGCCGCAGGCCGCGGTGCTGCTGCTCGGCGCCGAGGAGTCGGAGTCGGCGGCGGCCACCATCAGCGCCGGGGCGCGCGGTCTGATCCAGAACGCCGACCACGACCTGACCAGCGCGGTGGCGAAGGCGCTGCTGCTGCTCTCCGCCCCCGGGCGGGCCAACCGGCACCGGGTGGCCGACACCGCCCGGGACGCGGCGGCGGTCGGCGGGCCGACCCGCACGACGGTGCCGGGGCGTACCCCGGGCGGGCCGAACTGGCCGGCGGCGCCGGTGGACGCCGCGGGCCTGCCCACGGTGGTGCCGGTGCAGCGGGGCGAGGACGCCAACGACCCGGAGGGGGCGGAGGCGCCCGCGTCGGGCCCCGGCCAGCGCCCGGCGCGCACCCCGCGCAGCGCGATCGGGCTCACCGAACGTGAGCTTCAGGTGCTGCTCGGCATGGCGGAGGGCAAGAGTAACGCGGAGATCGGGCGGGAGCTGTTCGTCTCCGAGGACACCGTCAAGACGCACGCCCGGCGGCTGTTCCGCAAGCTCGGGGCGCGCGACCGGGCGCACGCGGTGGCGGCCGGTTTCCGGGCCGGCCTGGTCGCCTGACCGGCGGCCGGGTCACTCCTGGGCGGCGTCGTCCGTGCCCTCGGTGAGCGTGTCGTGCACGCCGTCCGCGTAGCCGCGGGCGTAGTCCCAGCTCACGTAGTGGTCGGGGTCGGGGTCGTAGGCCGGCTCGTGCACCCGGGGACGCCCCGAGTTGAGCAGGTGGCGCAAGTTGCCCCGGAGCAGGTCCCAGTCGAAGTAGTGCGGCTCGCGGCAGTCCTCGCACTCGATCACCAGGCCACGCACCCCGATCGGCTGGAGCAGGGCCTGGTAGATCTCCAGATCGGCGAGATCCTCCAGGACGTCCTGCCGCTCGACCTCGGTCAGCGGGTCGAGCGTCTCCTCCTCGCCGGAATCGTGCAGGCCGGCAGCCGGATCGGCCGGGTCGCCGTTGAACGGGTCGATGGGCTCGTCGTGCACCCCCTCACCGTAGACCCCGCGCCGCCGGAAAGCCCGCCCCCGGCCGTGCTGTGGCCCGGCCTACCCCCGGCCCGCCGCTGCCCGGGGGCGGCCGGGCCAGTGGGTACGATGAGGCGACGCGCCGTCACACCGGTGCGCGCCGGTGCCCGCGCGCGCCGCCTCGCTGCAGCCCGTTCGACCAGCTCAGGGGAGCAATCGTGGAGAATTCGCCCAGCACCGAGACCCCGACCGGCCCCGACGGCGGCGAGCTGGGCGGCCATCTGCCCGAGCTGCCTGCCGGTTCCGCCCGGGTGGTGCCGCTCGGGCTGACCTTCGACGACGTGCTCCTGCAGCCGGGCGAGTCGGACGTCGTGCCCAGCCGGGTCAACACCCGCACCCGGCTCACCCGCAACATCGAGCTGACCGTGCCGCTGCTCTCCAGCGCGATGGACACCGTCACCGAGGGTCGGATGGCGATCGCCATGGCCCGCCAGGGCGGCATCGGCGTGCTGCACCGCAACCTCTCCGTGGAGGACCAGGCGCTCCAGGTCGACCTGGTGAAGCGCTCCGAGTCCGGCATGATCACCAACCCGGTGACCGCCAGCCCGGACGACACGCTGCGTGACGTCGACGCGCTCTGCGGCCGCTACCGCATCTCCGGCGTGCCCGTGGTCGACGGGCAGGGGCAGCTCGTCGGCATCGTCACCAACCGCGACATGCGCTTCGTCTCCGACCCCGCCACGCCGGTCCGCGACATCATGACCCGGACCCCGCTGATCACCGCCTCCGTCGGCGTGAGCAAGGACGACGCGCTCGACCTGCTGCGCCGGCACAAGGTCGAGAAGCTGCCGATCGTCGACGAGTCCGGCAAGCTGCGCGGCCTGATCACGGTCAAGGACTTCACCAAGAGCGAGCAGTACCCGAACGCCACCAAGGACGACGCGGGCCGGCTCCGGGTCGCCGCCGCGGTCGGCGTGGGCGAGGACGGCTACAAGCGGGCGCGCACCCTTGTCGACGCCGGCGTCGACGTGGTCATCGTGGACACCGCGCACGGCCACCAGCGGGCCGTGCTGGAGATGGTCGCCCGGCTCAAGCGGGACGTGGCCGTCGACATCGTCGGCGGCAACATCGCCACGTACGCGGGCGCGAAGGCGCTCGTCGAGGCCGGCGCCGACGGCGTCAAGGTGGGCGTCGGCCCGGGCGCCATCTGCACCACCCGGATCGTGGCCGGGGTGGGCGTGCCGCAGGTCACCGCGATCATGGAGGCGGCCCGGGCCGCCCGGCCGGCAGGCGTGCCGGTGATCGGTGACGGCGGCATCCAATACTCCGGCGACATCGCCAAGGCGCTGGTGGCCGGCGCCGACACGGTGATGCTGGGCAGCCTGCTGGCCGGCTGCGAGGAGAGCCCCGGCGAGCTGATCTTCATCAACGGCAAGCAGTACAAGGCGTACCGGGGGATGGGCTCGCTCGGCGCGATGCAGTCGCGCGGCCAGGGCAAGTCGTACTCCAAGGACCGCTACTTCCAGCAGGACGTGATGGCCGAGGACAAGCTGGTCCCCGAGGGCGTCGAGGGGCAGGTGCCCTACCGGGGCCCGCTCGCCCAGGTCGCCCACCAGCTCACCGGCGGCCTGCGTGCCGCCATGGGCTACGTCGGCGCCGAGAGCATCCCCGAGCTGCACCGGCGTGGCCAGCTCATCCGGATCACCGCGGCCGGGCTCAAGGAGAGCCACCCGCACGACATCCAGATGACCGTCGAGGCGCCCAACTACCACTCCCGCTGACCTCTCCCTCCACCCCCGAACACACCTGGAGTCCCCATGCGTGACGTGGTCGAGATCGGGCTGGGCAAGACCGCGCAGCGCGGTTACCACCTGGACGACATCGCCATCGTGCCGAGCCGCCGCACCCGGGACGTCGACGACGTCTCCACCGCGTGGCAGCTCGACGCCTACCCGTTCGGCGTCCCCTGCGTCGCGCACCCCTCGGACGCGACCATGAGCCCCGCCTCCGCGGTGCGCCTCGGCGAGTTGGGCGGCCTCGGCGTGCTCAACGTCGAGGGTCTCTGGACCCGCTACGAGAACCCCACCAAGATCCTGGAGGAGCTGGCCGGCCTGGGCGAGGGCGCCCGGGCGACCAAGCGCCTCCAGGAGGTCTACGCCGAGCCGATCCGGCCCGACCTGATCGCCGAGCGGGTCCGCGAGCTGCGGGCCGGCGGCGGCACGGTGGCCGTCCGGGTCTCGCCGCAGCACACCCTGGCGCTGGCCCCGGTGATCCTCGACGCCGGCGTGGACATCCTGGTCATCCAGGGCACGCTCGTCTCCGCGGAGCACGTCTCAACCACCGACGAGCCGCTGAACCTCAAGGAGTTCATCGCCGACCTCGACCTGCCGGTCATCGTCGGCGGCTGCACCGACTACAAGACGGCGCTGCACCTGATGCGCACCGGCGCCGCAGGCGTGATCGTGGGCATCGGCGGCGACGACTGGTCGACCACCGAGTCGGTGCTCGGCATCCGGGTGCCGATGGCCACCGCCATCGCCGACGCCGCCGCGGCCCGCCGCGACTACCTCGACGAGACCGGCGGCCGGTACGTGCACCTGATCGCCGACGGCGACATGCAGACCTCCGGCGACATCGCCAAGGCGCTCGGCTGCGGCGCGGACGCGGTGATGCTCGGCGAGCCGCTCTCGCTCTGCGAGGAGGCCCCGGCCGGCGGCGCCTGGTGGCACTCCGCGGCCAGCCACCCGTCGCTGCCCCGGGGCGCGTTCGAGGTGGCCGGCGAGCCGATCGGCTCGATGGAGCGGCTGCTGTTCGGCCCGGCCGACGAGCCGGACGGCCAGCTCAACCTCTTCGGCGGCCTGCGCCGGGCGATGGCCAAGTGCGGCTACCGCGACCTCAAGGAGTTCCAGAAGGTCGGCCTGGTCCTGGACCGCTGAGCGGACGCGCACCGTCGGCGCGGGCGCGGGTTCCGGCCCCGCCCGCGCCGACGCGCGTCTAGGCTCGCCGGGTGAGCTGGCGGCGGCGGTGGTGCGGGGCGGCGCTGGCCGTCGCGCTGACGGCGGGCGGGTGCACCGCGTGGCACGACGACCGCGACGGGTTCCATCCTGGTGCGGCGGACGCCGGTGACCCGTACGTGCCGGGGGCCGGCAACGGCGGCTACGACGTCGGGCACTACACGCTGGACGTCCGCTACGAGCCGGCGGACGACCGGCTCACCGGCACCGCCACGCTGACCGTCACCGCCACCCGGGCGCTGTCGCGGTTCCAGCTCGACCTGGCCGGTCTCACCGTGGACCGGGTCCGGGTCGACGGCGAGCCGGCGACGCACCGGCACGACGGCGCGGAACTGGTCGTCACCCCGGCGCGCGGGCTGCCGGCCGGGAAACGGTTCACCGTCGAGGTCGCGTACGGCGGGGTGCCCCGCCCGCTGCCCGTCGCCGAGCTGGGCGACGGCGGGTTCCACCACACGCCGGACGGGGCTGTCGCGCTCGGCCAGCCGGAGTCGGCGAGCACCTGGTACCCGGTCAACGACCACCCGTCGGACAAGGCCACCTACGACGTGGCGGTCACCGTGCCGGACGGGCTCGCCGCCATCTCCAACGGCGTGCCCCAGGGGAGGACCAGCGCCGGCGGCCGGACCACCTGGCGCTGGTCGGAACGCTCGCCGATGGCCAGCTACCTGACCACGCTGGTGATCGGCGACTACCGGGTCACCAGCGGCACGCACGCCGGCAAGCCACTCGTCACCGCCGTCGCCGCGGCGCTGCCCGCGGACGGTCCGGCCGCCGCGTCGGTGGCCCGCACCGGCGAGGTCGCCGACTTCCTGGCCGCGCGCTTCGGGCCGTACCCGTTCGACGCGTACGGCGGCGTGATGGTCGCCGACGACCGGATCCGGTACGCGCTGGAGACCCAGACCCGCCCGGTGTACGGGCCGGGCTTCTTCCGGTCCGGCCGGCCGAACACCGAGGTGGTCGCGCACGAGCTGGCCCACCAGTGGTTCGGCGACAGCGTGTCGGTGGCCCGGTGGAGCGACATCTGGCTCAACGAGGGCTTCGCCACGTACGCCGAATGGCTCTGGGCCGAACACGACGGCGGGCCGAGCGTGGCGCGGACCGTCGCCGACCGCTACGCCGCCACCGACTGGTCGAAGCCGTCGGTGGACCCGGGCCGGGCCGGGATGTTCGGCGACGCGGTCTACCAGCGGGGCGCCCTCGCGGTGCACGCGCTGCGCCGGGCGCTCGGCGACGAGGCGTTCTTCCGCGTCCTGCGCGGGTGGCTGGCCGAGCGCCGCGACGGCAACGCCACGACCGCGGACTTCGTCGGCTACGCGGAGCGGGCCGCCGGCCGGCCGCTGCGCGCGCTGCTCGACGCCTGGCTGATCGGCGCGACGCCGCCGGGTCTGCCGTGACGCCGGTGTGCCCGGACTCGGCGGTCGCCGCGACACCGGGCCGGGCGGCCGGCGGGCGGGCCGGCCGTGACGCGGACGTGATCGACAGTCGGTAGGCTGCCGCGGGCGGAACGGCCCGCGGGCAGGGCCGCCGTTCGGGGCCCCGGGAGGGATCGAGGCGATGGCGCGGCGCGGCGGACGACGACGGCTCGGGCTGCTGGCCTGCGGGACGCTGCTGCTGGCCGGCTGCGGGTCGGCCGAGCCGGACCGGAGCGCGGCGGCGCCCAGCGAGCCCGGACCGACGGCGAGCCGCAGCTTCGCGCCCGGGGCGGCCGGTGCCGGCGACAGCTACTTCCCGAGCTACGGCAACGGCGGCTACGACGTCGCGAACTACACGATCAAGGTGCGCTACGACCCGGCCACCGACAAGCTGACCGGCACCACCACGGTGCGCGCCACCGCGACCGCCGACCTGTCCGCGTTCAACCTGGACCTGGCCGGGCTGACGGTCCGCGCGGTCACCGTGGACGGTGTCGCGGCCCGGCACGCCCGCGCCGACGACGAGCTGGTCGTCACGCCTGCCACCGGCCTCACCTCGGGCAACGGCTTCGTCACCGAGATCCGGTACGACGGCAGGCCGGCGGCCCTGAGCACCGAGGCGCTCGGCGAGGGCGGCTGGCTGCACACCACCGACGGGGCGATCGCGCTCGGCCAGCCGGAGTCGGCGAGCACCTGGTTCCCGGTCAACGACCACCCGTCGGACAAGGCCACCTACGACGTCGAGATCACCGTGCCGAAGGGACTCACCGCGGTCTCCAACGGCGTGCCGAAGGGAAAGTCGACGGCCGGTGACTGGACCACCTGGCGCTGGGCGGAGGGCTCGCCGATGGCCAGCTACCTGAGCATGGTGGCGATCGGGAAGTTCCGGGTCACCACCGCCGAGCACAAGGGACGGCCGGTCTTCAGCGCGGTCGCCGCGGCGCTGCCCGAGGGCGGCGCGCCGGACCGCTCGATCGCCCGCACCGTCGAGGTCGCCGACTACCTGGAGAGCATCTTCGGGCCGTACCCGTTCGACGCGTACGGCGGCGTGGTGGTCGCCGACGACCGGATCCGGTACGCGCTGGAGACGCAGGCCCGCCCGGTCTACGCCGCCAGCTTCTTCCGGCGCGGCGACAACACCGACGTGGTGGCGCACGAGCTGGCCCACCAGTGGTACGGCGACAGCGTCTCGATCCAGCGCTGGCAGGACATCTGGCTGAACGAGGGGCTGGCCACGTACGCGGAGTGGCTCTGGGCCGAGCACACCGGATCGTCGACCGTCCAGCGCACGTTCGAGCAGACGTACGCGGCCGCGTCCGGCCTGGTGTGGCGGACGCCGCCGGGCAAGCCGGGGGTGGAGAACCTCTTCGGCAGGTCCGTCTACGACCGGGGCGGGATGACCGTGCACGCGTTGCGGGTGGCGGTGGGCGACGCCGCGTTCTTCACCATCCTGAAGACGTGGGCGGCGGAGCGGAAGAACGGCAACGCCACCACCGCGGACTTCGTGGCGCTCGCGGAGCGGGTGTCCGGCAAGAAGCTCGACAAGCTCTTCGACGCCTGGCTGTTCGGCACCGAGCGGCCCGCCCTCCCCAAGGCGAAGTAAGGGCAGCTCAGGTCTTGACGCGCAGGGAGGGGTGGGCGGCCAGGTAGGCGTCGACCTTGCCACCGCGCAACGCGGTGAGGAAGTCGCGGCCCGCCTTCTGGAGTTGCTCGCCGCGGTAGGCCCCGCCGCTGCCCACCCCGGAACCGGGGAGCCCGACCAGGGTGATCCGGCCCGCCGGCATACCACCCAGGGCGTACGCGAAGTCGACGAGCTTCCGCCCGCCGCCGACGTACACCAGGGTCCTGCCGAGCGCGGCGACCACCTGCTCGACCCGCTGCGGGTCGCGGGGCGCGCCCTGGCCGAGGAGCTTGCCGGCGAGCGCGCGGATCAACTGCTGCTGGTGCCGCTGCCGGGTGTAGTCGCCGCCCGCGGTGTAGCGCTGCCGGGCGTAGTCGAGCGCCTGCCAGCCGACCAGGTGCCGGTCGCCCTTCTGGTAGACCATCTGCGGCCCGGTGTAGCCGCCGCCGCCCAGCGGTCGCATCTTTCCGTCCGGCCGGCGGTGCCGAGACTCGACCTTCTGGTCGACGTAGAGGTCGACGCCGCCGAGCGTGTCCACCAGCTTGTCGAAGCCGCCGAAGGTGATCACCGCGCCGGCGTCGATGCGCAGTCCGGTGTAGCGGGAGACGGTGGCGCGCAGCAGCTCGTACCCCTGGGCGGTGCTGGGGTGGGCCTTGTCGCCCGGCACCCGGCTGCCGTAGCTCATCGCGTGGGTGAGCTTCGTCTTCCCGCCCGGGTAGCGGGCCTTGGGGAAGGCCGGGATGTCGACCACCAGGTCGCGGGGGAGCGAGAACAGGTACGCGCGGTCCAGCCCGGCGGGCACGTGCAGCACCAGCACGGCGTCGGCGTGCGGTTCCCAGCCGGGGATGCTGACCCGGGTGTCGACGCCGACGAGCATCAGGTTGAGCGGGCCGGTCAGGTCGGCACCGGGCGGCGGGGTGGGGCTGGCGCTTGTCGGCGCCGGGGTGGGCGAGCCGGGTGACGAGGTGGCCGGCGCGGCGGCCCGGGTCGGCGCGTGGTTGCCGACCAGCCGGGTCGTCACCACCGTGCCGCCGGCGACCAGCAGTGCCGCCACCAGGGCGGCCAGGCCGAGCAGGCGTCGTCTCGTCACGCGTTCTTTCCTCTCCCCGTGGTGTTCGACGCGTCCGGGCACCCCGAAGGTTGCACCGGTGGCCGGAGCGCTCTGCATGATCTGCGAAAAACCCGTGCTGGCGCCATAGCTACCCGTCGGTAATGATGCGTTCATGCGCTATGACGTGGTCGTCATCGGGTCGGGCTTCGGCGGCAGCGTCACCGCGCTCCGGCTGGCCGAGAAGGGCTACTCGGTAGGCGTTCTGGAGGCCGGCCGGCGCTTCGCCGACGACGAGTTCCCGAAGACGTCCTGGCAGGCGCGGCGGTTCCTCTGGGCGCCGAAGCTCGGCTGCTTCGGGCTGCAACGGATCACCCTGCTCCGCTCCGCCGACCGGAAGGCCGGCGGCGGGGTGATGGTGCTCTCCGGCGCCGGGGTCGGCGGCGGGTCGCTCGTCTACGCCAACACGCTCTACGAGCCGCTCGACGCGTTCTACGCCGACCCGCAGTGGCGGGACATCACCGACTGGCGCGACGAGCTGGCCCGCCACTACGACCAGGCGAAGCGGATGCTCGGCGTCACCACGTACCCGATCGACACCGGCGCGGACCGGGCCATGCGGGCGGTGGCCGAGCGGATGGGGGTGGCCCACACGTTCCACCCGACGCCTGTCGGCGTGCACATCGGACGGCCGGGGCAGCGGGTGGCGGACCCGTACTTCGGCGGCGTCGGGCCCGACCGCACCGGGTGCAGCCACTGCGGCTCGTGCATGACCGGGTGCCGGCACGGCGCGAAGAACACGCTCGTGAAGAACTACCTCTGGCTCGCCGAACGGCTCGGCGTCCAGGTGCACCCGCTGACCACCGTCACCGCCGTGCGGTCGGAGGAGGCCGGCGGCTACGCGGTGCACACCGAGCGGACCGGGGCCTGGCTGCGCAAGCGCCGCGCGGTGATCCACGCCGACCAGGTGGTCTTCGCGGCCGGCGCGCTCGGCACCCAGCGGCTGCTGCACGAGATGAAGGCGACGGGCGCACTGCCGGCGCTGTCGCCCCGGCTGGGCGAGCTGACCCGGACCAACTCGGAGGCGATCCTCGGCGCGTCGGTCGGGTCGGGCGCGGCCCGGCGGCGCGGCCTGGACTTCTCCGAGGGGGTGGCGATCACCAGCTCGTTCCACCCGGACCCGCAGACCCACATCGAGCCGGTCCGCTACGGCAAGGGCTCCAACGCGATGGGCCTGCTCCAGTCGCTGCTCGTCGACGGCGGGCCGCACCGGGTCCGGCGGTGGCTGGGCAGCATCGTCCGGCAACCGGGGCTGGCCGCGCGGATGCTGTCCGTGCGCGGGTGGTCCGAACGCACCGTCATCGCGCTCGTCATGCAGTCGGTCGACAACTCGCTGACCACCCGCTGGCGGGGGAGCCGACTGGTCTCCGGCCCCGGCCACGGCGCGCCCAACCCGACCTGGATCCCGGCCGGCAACGAAGCGGTCCGGATGCTCGCCGAGGAGATCGACGGCACCCCGGGCGGCGCGGTGACCGAGCCGTTCAACATCCCGATGACCGCGCACATCCTCGGCGGCGCGGTGATCGGCGCCACGCCCGACGACGGCGTGGTCGACCCCTGGCACCGGGTGTACGGCCACCCGGGGCTGCACGTGGTGGACGGCGCGGCGGTCTCGGCCAACCTCGGCGTCAACCCGTCGTTGACGATCACCGCGCAGGCGGAGCGGGCGATGTCGTTCTGGCCCAACAAGGGCGAGCCCGACCCGCGCCCGGCGCCCGGCTCCCCGTACACCCGGGTGGCCCCGGTGCCGCCGCGCACGCCCGCGGTCCCCCCGCACGCTCCCGCCGCGCTGCGGTGAAAGGAGGGGCCCCCTTTTAACGCCTCCGGTAGAGGCGGGGCCCCTTCTTAACACCTGGCGAGCGACGCGCCGCCGGGGCGCGTCCGCGTGGCCGGTGACTGTCGGTAGGCTTTGCGCACATGAGCACGCCTCGCCCCGTCCTCGTGGTGGACTTCGGAGCCCAGTACGCCCAGCTCATCGCGCGCCGCGTACGCGAGGCGAAGGTCTACTCGGAGATCGTCCCGCATTCCATGCCGGTGTCCGAGATGCTGGCGAAGAACCCGGCCGCGATCATCCTGTCCGGCGGCCCGGCCAGCGTCTACGCGCCGGACGCGCCGCAGATCGACGCCGGGATGTTCGACGCCGACGTGCCGGTCTTCGGCATCTGCTACGGCTTCCAGGCGATGGCCCAGGCGCTCGGCGGCACGGTCTCGCGCACCGGCAACCGCGAGTACGGCGGCACCCCGCTGCGCCCGCGCCTGACCGAGCCCGGCGTGCTGCTGCGTGACCTGCCGGCCGACCTGCCGGTCTGGATGAGCCACGGCGACTGCGTGACCGAGGCGCCGGCCGGCTTCACGGTGACCGCCGAGTCGGCGGGCGCCCCGGTCGCCGCGTTCGAGGACCTGGCCGGCCGGCGGGCCGGTGTGCAGTTCCACCCCGAGGTGGGGCACACCGCGCACGGGCAGGAGATGCTGACCCGCTTCCTCTACGACATCGCCGGCGTCGCGCCGACCTGGACGCCCGAGAACATCATCGACGAGCAGGTGGCCCGGATCCGCGAGCAGATCGGCGACAAGGAGGTCATCTGCGGCCTCTCCGGCGGCGTCGACTCGGCGGTCGCGGCGGCGCTGGTGCACCGGGCGGTGGGCGACCAGCTCACCTGCGTCTTCGTCGACCACGGGCTGCTGCGCGCCGGCGAGGCCGAGCAGGTCGAGAAGGACTACGTGGCGGCGACCGGCATCAAGCTCAAGGTGGTCGACGCCCGGGAGCGGTTCCTCGGCGCGCTCGCCGGGGTGACCGATCCGGAACAGAAGCGCAAGATCATCGGCCGGGAGTTCATCCGGGTCTTCGAGGCCGCCGCCCGGGAGGTCGCCGCGCACGGCGACGTCGAGTTCCTGGTGCAGGGCACGCTCTACCCGGACGTGGTGGAGTCCGGCGGCGGCACCGGCACCGCCAACATCAAGAGCCACCACAACGTCGGCGGCCTGCCCGAGGACCTGAAGTTCTCGCTGGTCGAGCCGTTGCGCACGCTGTTCAAGGACGAGGTCCGCACGATCGGCCTGGAGCTGGGGCTCCCCGAGGCGATGGTGTGGCGGCACCCGTTCCCCGGCCCCGGCCTGGCCATCCGCATCATCGGCGCGGTCGACGAGGAGCGCCTCGCCCTGCTCCGCAAGGCCGACCTGATCGCCCGGGAGGAGCTGACCGCGGCCGGCCTGGACCGGGGCGTCTGGCAGTTCCCGGTGGTGCTGCTGGCCGACGTCCGCAGTGTCGGCGTGCAGGGCGACGGGCGCACCTACGGGCACCCCGTGGTGCTGCGCCCGGTCTCCAGCGAGGACGCGATGACCGCCGACTGGTCCCGGCTGCCCTACGAGGTGGTGGCCCGGATCTCCACCCGGATCACCAACGAGGTCGCCGAGGTCAACCGGGTGGTCCTGGACGTGACAAGCAAGCCGCCGGGCACCATCGAGTGGGAGTGACGCCGGGTCAGGCGGCGGGCGGCGGCCCGGCCTGCGGCCCCGGGTCGGCCGGCGGGACCGGCGGCCAGCCGGGCGCGGTGCCCGGCGGGTGCGGCCAGGCGGGCGCGCCGGCCGGCTCCTCGGGCATCAGGAACCACATGATCGGGTACGCGAGCGTGGCGAGCCCGCCGGTGAGCACGGTGGCGGTCGCGAAGACCACCCGGACGAGCGTGGGGTCGAGGGCGAAGTAGCGGCCGAGCCCGCTGGCCACCCCGGCGACGATGCGGTCGCTGACCGGGCGGCGGAGCTGCTTGTACGGCGCCTGCGAGGGGTTCGTGGAGGTCATGTCTCCACGGTCCCGCGCCGGCCGGCGGGTGACCTCGGTGACCGCCCGGAGGCCTACCCTGACCCGCCCCTGAGACGCCAGCGAAGAGTCAGGAATCTGACTCTTTTCGATGGAGGTAACCCGGTCCGGGGAGAATTTGCTTCCGTGACCACCTCGCTGGAGCCGCTGCGCAGGATCGCGGCATACGCAGTTTGTGCTGATTCAAACGGCCGAGTGTTGCTGGTCCGCGCATCGGAGCGCTCCGGCACCCCCGGCACCTGGTCCCTCCCCGGAGGGGCGGTCGACCACGGTGAGGACCCCAAGCACACAGTCGTCCGGGAGACCGCGGCCGAGACCGGGCTCTCGGTGGCCGTCGCCGGCCTGCAGGACGTGCTCGCCGACATGCGGGCGCTGCCCGAGCGACGCATCACCATCCACACCGACCGCCTGCTCTACACCGTCTCGGTGCGCGGCGGGACGCTCACCGAGCGGGTGGACCGCCCCACCGACCTGGCCCGCTGGTTCACCGTCGACGAGGCCCGGAAGCTGCCGCTGCGGTCGTTCACCGCGCGCGCCCTGGGCCTCCCCACCTCCAGCGCCGACATCGTGCCGGAGGAGGTCCCCGAGTTCCCGTCGTTCTACGCCGTCCCCGGCCCGGACGGGCTGCACCGGGCGCAGCGTTTCGCCGCGTACGCGGTGGTGACCGACCCGGAGGAACGGGTGCTGCTGACCCGGGTCTCCGACGGCTATCCGGGCGCCGGGTGCTGGCACCTGCCCGGCGGCGGCACCGACTACGGCGAGCAGCCGGCCGCCGCGCTGATCCGGGAACTGGTGGAGGAGACCGGGCAGACCGGCCGCCTGGTCGAGCTGCTCGGGGTGGCCAGCCACCGCGACGCCGCCTCGCTCGGCCCGGAGGGCTACCCGATCGACTGGCACGGCGTCCGCGCCTTCTACCGGGTGGTGGTCGACCAGCCCGCGCCGCCCACCGTGGCCGACGTCGGCGGCTCCACCTGCGAGGCCCGCTGGTTCCGCCGCGAGGAACTCGGCGCCCTCCCCACCGACCGCCTCACCGAGGTGACGGCCGAGGCCGTCCAGGCCGCCCACCTCCTCTGACCCGCGCCCCCACCGCCCTGGCCCGGCGATCATGAGGTTGACAGGACGAAATGTCCGTCCCGGGACCGCTAACCTCATGATCGACGCAGGGACGGACGGGGAGGCGCGGGGTGGAGCAGCGGCGGCGGGTGGCGGCGTTCGGGGTTCTGCGGGACGTGGGCGGGCGGGTTCTGCTGGCGCGCGGGGGAGCCCGCTGCCCGTACCCGGGGGTGTGGCAGCTTCCCGGCGGCGGGGTCGAGCACGCCGAGCACCCGGCCGACGCGGTGGTCCGTGAGTTCGCCGAGGAGACCGGGCTGACCGTGGCGGTCGTCCGGCTCGCCGACGCGGTCGCCGACGTGGCCGTCGACCAGCCCGGCGGCGTCGCGATGCACACGGATCGGTTGATCTTCCAGGTCGAGGCCCGGGGCGGGCGGCTGCGGCCCGAGCCGGACGGCGGCAGCGACGAGGTGGGCTGGTTCGAAGCCGAGGAGGCGGCGGCCCGCCCGCTGATGCCGTTCACCGCCGAGCTGCTCGGCCTGCCGGTGACGCCGTTGCCTGCCGACCTGCCCCGGGGGCTGCCCGCCGCGCCGACCGGCCCGGCCGCCGACCGCCGGCAGCGCTTCGCCGCGTACGGGCTGGTCACCGACCCGGAGGACCGGGTGCTGCTCACCATGATCGCCGAGGGCTATCCGGGCGCCGGCCGGTGGCACCTGCCCGGGGGCGGCACCGACCACGGCGAGCAGCCGGCCACCGGGCTGCTGCGCGAGCTGGTCGAGGAGGCCGGTCAACTGGGCCGGGTGGTCGACCTGCTGGACGTGGACAGCCGGCACACGCCGGGCGCGCTGGGGCCGGAGGGACGCCCGCTCGACTGGCACGGCATCCGGGTGGTCTACCGGGTTCGGGTGGACGTGCCGACCGAGGCCGTGGTGACCGAGCAGGCCGGCGGCTCCACCGCCCGGGCCGCCTGGTTCACCCGCGAGCAGGTGGGAGGTCTGTCGATGACCGAGGTGGCGGCCCGAGCCGTCCGGCGACGGGTGACGTGAACCGCTCACCGAGCCGCCCTGGGCCACCTCCGGTACAGTCAGGAGTTGGGACAGGCCGATAAAATTGGGCGTTGAGGCCCGAGATGGGAATGATTGAGCGGTTCGCGCGGTTAAGGGAGTTATAAGTACCGCCGGCAGCTATACCCAAGCCCTTGTTCCCTGTGCAATGGTGTACTCCGCAAATGGGCTGCCGGGCCCGAAAGGTCCGGCACGAGACAGCCGGACACCCGCCCCGACGTGGGCGGCCAGTCGATCCGGTGATGGAGGAAACGTGCCGAGAGCCCCATGGCGCCGGCGTCGTACGACTGACAGTCCGCGCCCCGCAGGGCGTCGCTGGGCGGGCCGGTTGCGCCGCAGCAGCACGTTCGCCCGCCAGGTGCTTCTGGTCCGGGTGGGCCGCCGTGACGGCCTGGCCGGTTCCGGGGTCGACCTGGTCACCCCCGACCACCGCTACGCCGACCGCCAGCGCATCCGCTACCCCCGGCTCGACGCCGAGATCGAGGCGATCCGCCCGATCAGCCCGGCGCTGCCGGTGACCGCGCCGGTCGACGACTCGCCGGCGATGTCGATCCCGCTCCTGCCGGGTGAGCGCACCAATGCCCGGCGCGCCAAGTTCGCGCTCGTCAACGCGTGCACCCTGAGCAGCCTCATGCTCGGCATGCTGGCCATCTTCCTGGCCATGCAGGGCGAGGTGCGGCTGGCCGCGGTCTGCCTGATCGCCTGCGTCGCGTTCGACGGGCTCGACGGCGCGCTGGCCCGCAAGCTCGGCGTGGCCAGCCCGTTCGGCGCGCAGATGGACTCGCTCGCCGACATGTGCTCGTTCGGCCTCGCCGCGCCGGTGGTGGTCTACGCCTCACTTGCCGGTTCGGTGCCGCCGGCGGCCGCCGCGGTCGCCTGCGCCCTGGTCGCGGCCTGCGCGGCGATCCGGCTCGCCCGGTTCAACGTCTCGCCGAAGGACGGCCGCTTCTTCTGCGGCGTACCGACCACCATGGCGGCGGCGGTGCTCGCCCTGACCGTGGCGATCGGCGTACCGGTCCCCGGGCTGGTCATGGTCGCCGGCGTGGCGCTGCTCGCCTTCGCCATGGTGTCGAGCTTCCCCTACGCCAAGCTCGCCCGGCTGCTGAAGCTGCCGCCGTGGCTCTGGTTCGTCCCGGTGGTCGGCGCGCTCGTCGACATCCGGCTCACGTTCGCCCTCGTGGTGGTGGGCTACCTGGTCAGCGGCCCGCTGCTCTGGCTGCACCAGCGTCGCGCCGCCTGAGCCGACCGACACGTACGACGCGAAGGGGCGCCGCTCTCGCGAGCGGCGCCCCTTCGTCGTGTGCTCCCGGTGTCAGCGCCAGCGGGCCATGACCGTGGACCCGCCGACCACCTTGTCGCCCGGGCCGACAAGCGGATCCGCGGCGTCGGCCGGCAGGTAGACGTCGGTACGCGAGCCGAACCGGATCAGACCGAACCGCTCACCCTTGGCCAGCAGCGAGCCGACCGGCGCCCGCTGCACGATCCGGCGGGCGATCAGGCCGGTGCGCTGCGCCACGACCACCGTGCCGCGGTCGGTGTCCAGCACCGTGTACGCCGCCACGTTGTGCTCGGCGTCCGGCTTCATGGCGTTGACGAACCCGCCGTCGGCGACGAAGTAGTCGACCACCTTGCCGGCCACCGGCGCGCGGTTGACGTGCACGTCCAGCACCGACAGGAAGACCGCGATCCGGAGCCACTCGCCGTCGCCGAAGCGCTCGTCGGTCAGCCGCTGCACGGACAGCACCTGACCGTCCGCGGAGGCGACCACGGCCGACGGGTCCTCCGGGACGTCCCGCTCCGGGTCGCGGAAGAACGCGGCCACCGGGCCGACGGCCAGCGCCGGCACCAGCCACAGCTTGGACTTCGGCCGGGCGGCCCGGGCCAGGGCGGCCAGGCCGAGCGTGATGCCGGCGGCGGCCACCCCGTTGGAGTCGATGTGCATCTGCCGGGTCACCGGCACGCTCGACGGCCGGTACGCCGGCGAGAGCGACGCGGCCAGCGCGGCCGGCGCCGGGGTGAAGCGCAGGTGGTGTACGCGTACCGGCGGCGAGTTGCGCAGCACCACGTCGGTGCGGACGCCGTGCAGCACGCCCTGCCGGTCCAGCTCGGCGCCGGCGCCCTCGGTGCGGAACAGCGGCGCGGCGACGCTCAGCACCGCGCCCTCGGCGAGATATTTGGACAGCCCGTCCACCGCGGCGCGGGCCTCCTCGGCGGTGCCGGTGAACGGCTCGGCGACGACCACCACCGCGGCGGCGTCCGCCTCGGCGAGCGTGTCGACCACGCGTACCCGGTCGGCGACCCAGCGACCCTGGGCGGTCACGTGCTCGCGCAGCGCCGCCGCCGCGGCCCCCTCGGCCGGCACGACGATCAGCCGGTCGCCCGGGAGCAGCGCCTCGATCGCCGCGGCCAGCACCGCGGACTCCGGCGTCGCGCCGACCAGCAGGCCGGCCTTCGAGTCGTTACGCCGGGCGAACTCGGCGACGAGCGTACGGGCGGCACGCTCGCCGAGGCGGACCGCACCGGACGGACCGGTGACGCGCACGGCGGGGGACTGGGTCATCTCGGATGAACTCCTGACGAGGTAGAGACGGACGGGGGACCGCCGGTGTCGCGACCGGCCGGGACCGGGAACGCCGGGCACGGTCACCGGTGGCACGGACCGGACGGCAGCGGCGAGATCTCCCGCGACCAGCATAGGCCGCGCCGCCGGGCTCCCGCACCGGCGAGGTCAGACCGTCGGCTCCCCGGAGGACCGCCGCCCGGCGGGCGGTTCCCCGGCCCCCGGGTCGACCGGCGGCAGCTCGCGGGTGACCGGGTCGGACCGGTCCCCGGGGTCGAGGACGGGCGGTTCGCCGGCCGGCGGCCACGTCGTCTCCGGGTCGGCGGGCCGGTCCTCCCGCACCGGGACGGGCACGTCCCCCACGGCGTCGGTGGCCCACTCGTCGGCCCCGTCCGGGAGCGTGGCGGCGCCGGTCGAGGTGCCGTCGCGGTACGGCGCGGCCACTGTCGCCTCCGCCTCGCCCGGCTGGTCCGCCTGGTCCGGCCGTGCCGACGGGGTGCGGACCGAACGCAGCGCGCCGACCAGGCCGAGCAGCCCGACCACCACCAGCCCGCCGGCCAGGAACCAGCCGACCGGCGGCACGGCCAGCCCGAGGATCCGGGCCAGCAGCCACCAGAGCGCGAGCCCCAGGAAGACGAGGCCGAAGGCGAACGAGACGATGTCCGTCCGGTGGGCCTTCACCGGGTCACCTCCAGATTTCCGGCGTTCAGGTGGACGTAGAGACGCAGGGCGCCCCCGCCGGCGCCGTCCGCGCCGGTGTCGGTGCTCTCCCAGTGGCGGCCGTCGAGCCCGCCGGTGTGCCGGCCGAAGACGGACGCCTCGCCGGCGTTGACGTCGGCCACCGTGGTCACGTCCACGTCCGGTGGCACGACCACTGTCGCGTTGCCCAGGTTCACCTCGACGGTCACCTGGATGTCCTGCTTGTCGAAGTCGATCCCGCGCAGGTCGAGCACCGCGTCGCCGAAGTTGTTCTCGTACCGGTCGGCGAGGTCGCGTCGGTCGGTCGGGGCCCAGGTGACGTTGCCGTCGATGCCCCGGACCCGGTCGTAGGACTCGGCGACGGTGGCGACGCCGAGCGCCGCGGCGGTCACCAGACCGAGAGCGATCAGCCACCGCGCCCGACCGAACCAGGTGCCCACGAGCAGCCCGAGGCCGATGGTGGCCAGCGCCGCGGCGAAGTAGCCGGCCGCGCCGACCGGGAACACGTCCATCAGGTCGAGCATCGCCACCACGCCCAGCGCCAGGAAGATCAGCGAGAAGGTGATCGCGCCGAGCGGGGAGCGTTCCTTCGGCCGCTTCGGCGGCCGGGGCGGCCGGGCGGGCGGGACGGCGGGGGGCGACCCGGCGTACGGGCCGTGCGGGGCGAACGGCGGTCGGTAGCCGCCCGGCGGCAGCGGGGCGCCGATCGGCGCGGGCGGCGGCACCGCGGCCGGCTCGCCGACCGGGGCGCCGGTGGTCGGCGCGGCGGGCCAGGCCGGCGCGGCGCCGGAGGTCGGCCACGCGCCGGTGTCAGCGGCCGGCGCGGAGACCCCGGGAAGCGCCGCGGTCGCCGGCTCGGACCGGACCGGCCGGGTGCCGGCCGCGGCGGGCCACCCCGGCGCCGGCAGCGGCGTGGCCGGATAGCCGGGCTCGACCGGACCGGACGGCGTGGGCGGGTAGCCGGGCTCGGCCGGGCCGGACGGCGTGGGCGGGTAGCCGGGCTCGGCCCGGCCGTACGGGATGGGCGGATAGCCCGGCTCGGCCTGGACGCCGGACGGTGCGCCGCCGCCGGGCGGGGCGGCGGGCCACCCCGGCGGGGTGACCCCGACCGGCTCGCCGGAGCGGGGGCGGGCGGCGGCGCCGGGCGGCGTCACGTGCCCGCCGGGCCAGGGCGTACCGGCCGGCCCGCCCCAGGGCGGCGTGGCCGGCGGCACCGGGCCCGGCGCGGCGCCGCCCCGGGAGGCGAGGCCGCGCTGCTCGCGGTTGAGCATCAGCGCGCCGCCGATCAGGATCACCGCGCCCAGCAGGATGGCCCGGAAGCCGTCGGTGACGACGTACGCGAAGCCGACCGCGACCACGATGCCGAGCACGATCACGGTGATCGGCGACATGCTGGAGCGGCCCCGGCCGAGCATCGACTCCACCGGCGAGGCGGTGTCCCCCTCGCCCGGGATGATCAGCCAGGCGGCGAGGTAGACGAGCAGCCCGATGCCGCCGAAGAAGCCGAGCACGGCCAGCAGGACGCGCCAGAGCACCGGGTCGGTGTTGGTGGCCCGGCCGACGGCCGCGCACACCCCGGCCAGGTAGCGGCCCTCCCGGGGGCGGACCAGCCCGTAGCGGGTGGTGAAGCCGGCGGCGCCGGGCGGCGGAGCGTACCCACCGGGTGGTGGGTCGGCGAACGGCGCGCCGCCGGGTGGCGGCGGGGCGGTGTCGTCGGCGGTGGGTGCCGCCCCGGGCGGGGGCGGCGGCGGATCGTCCTGTGCTGCCGCCCAGGGACGGGGCGGACGGGCAGCGTCGTCGGTCATGCCTCCGATACTGCGGCCCCGGCCGGCCGGACGACCTCAGGAACCGACCCTGACCCCACCCTGAGATCCGCCGATGGTGAATGTCCGGGGCGTCCCCGTGGTCCGGGGCCTGCCCAGCGTGTGACGATCGGTTCGTCGGCCGCCGCCGGCACCTCCGCGCCGACCCGGGAGCCTGAGATCACCAGCACCGTCACGCCGCACCCCCCACGTCTCTACCGGGCCACCGAGCACCGGTTGGGCGCCGGGGTGGCCGCCGGCATCGCCGAGCACCTGGGCATCCCGGTGCTCCGGGTCCGGGTGGCGTTCATGGTGCTGCTCGGGCTGAGCGGTCTCGGCCTGTTGCTCTACGCCGCCTTCTGGGCGGTGGTCCCGCCCCGGCCCGGCGACACCGCCGTCCCGCCCCGCCGCGATCTCGCCCAGTTGCTGCCGTTCGTGGCGATCGGGCTGGGCGTGCTGCTGCTCCAGGTGGTCGCGTTCGACTCGGTCGGCGCGGCCGGCACCGCCGGTTGGCTGGTGGCGATCATCGCGGTCGGCGCCGGTGTCATCTGGCACCAGTCCGGGCCGGAGCGGCGCCGGCAGTGGGGCGACTCCGCGGTGCCCTGGCTGGGCGCGGTGGTGGAGGAGAGCGACCGGCGGGCGTTCGTGCTCCGCTTCATCGGCGGCGGGGTGCTCGTCGCGGTCGGCATCATCGGCGTGGCCGCGGTCTACTCGCCGGCGCAGAACTTCGACGCGGTGCTCAACGGCGTCATCTTCGCGCTGGTCGGGCTGGCCGGCGTGGGTGTGGTGACCGGCCCGGTGCTCTGGCGCACCTGGAACCAGCTCCGCTCCGAGCGGGAGGGGCGCATCCGCGAGCAGGAGCGGGCCGAGCTGGCCGCGATGGTGCACGACCAGGTGCTGCACACGCTCGCCCTGATCCAGCGCAACGCCAGCGACGTCAAGACGGTGCAACGGCTGGCCCGGGGTCAGGAGCGGTCGCTGCGCAACTGGCTCTACAAGCCGACCGCCTCGCCGACCGAGCGCTTCGCGGCCGCCCTGGAACAGGCCGCCGCCGAGGTGGAGGACACGTTCGCGATCACCGTCGAGGCGGTGGTGGTCGGCGACCGGGAGACCGACGAGCGGGTCGGCGCGCTGGTCGCCGCCGCGCGCGAGGCGCTCGTGAACGCGGCCCGGCACGCCGGGGTGCAGACCGTGTCGCTCTACGCCGAGGTGGAGCCCGAGCAGGTCAGCGCGTTCGTCCGCGACCGGGGCAAGGGCTTCGACCCCGATACCGTGGAGAATCACCGACACGGCGTCCGGGGCTCGATCATCGGACGGATGAAGCGGCACGGCGGCCGGGCGGAGATCCGGTCCGAGCCCGGAGAGGGGACCGAGGTCCGGCTGATCCTGCCGATCAGCGGCTCCGGCTCCACGGCGGAAAGGGACAAATGACCATGTCCGAGCAGGAACCGGTCGAGGGCGCGACGCCGCGCGGGCCGCTGCGGGTGTTCCTCGTCGACGACCACGCGATGTTCCGCGCCGGCGTCCGCGCCGAGCTGGGCACCCGGGTCGAGGTGGTGGGCGAGGCCAGCTCGGTGGCCGAGGCGGTGATCCGGATCGCGGCCACCCAGCCGGACGTGGTGCTGCTCGACGTGCACATGCCCGACGGTGGCGGCCGGGCCGTGCTGGAGGCGATGCGGCGGTCCCACCCGCAGGTGAGGTTCCTGGCGCTGAGCGTGTCGGACGCGGCCGAGGACGTGATCGGGCTGATCCGGGCGGGCGCCCGGGGCTACGTCACCAAGACCATCTCGCCGGACGAGCTGACCGACGCGATCCGCCGGGTGGCCGACGGGGACGCCGTGTTCAGCCCGCGCCTGGCCGGGTTCGTGCTTGACGCGTTCGCGTCCCGGCCGGACGCGCCGGTCGCCGACCCGGAGCTGGACCAGCTCACCAACCGGGAGCGCGAGGTGCTGCGGCTGCTCGCCCGGGGCTACGCGTACAAGGAGATCGCCAAGGAGCTGTTCATCTCGATCAAGACGGTCGAGACGCACGTCTCCAACGTGCTGCGCAAGCTCCAGATGTCGAACCGGTACGAGTTGTCCCGCTGGGCCGCCGACCGCCGGCTGGTCTGAGCCCGCGACTCCCGGGGCTCATCCACCCGGGCGGTGACCCTGTCCGCACAGCCGAAGGTGCCATCGGCCGGACGGGCAGAACTGTCCGTGGCGGAGGCCGGTCCGGGAGGCGTCGTCGCGCGTCTGGGCGTGCTCCCCGCGCCGGAGGTACCGGATGGTGTCGATCGGTGTGGGCACGTCTTACCTGTTCAGGGACGTGCGGTGCGCGACGTTTGTGATCTTTTCTCAAGTATCGGCAACGTGGCGAGCAACTAACGGCTTGATAACGGCACCTTCACGGAAAGGGCCGGTGGGTGTCACAGTGGCAGCACCTCACCCCCCGGTGTGAGGCATCTCGTCGGGCCTGCCGACCACGTGACGCCGCCACCAGCGCCGCCCCGTGGTCGTCGCCCCTGCGCGATGTCCTCGTCGAAGGGTGTGGCGCCCGGCGGATCGGTACCCCTGGGGTGTCCCGATTTCCTCTGCGGTAAACCGGCGTCCTGTGGTTCGGGACGTCGGCGGTGTCACCCCCCACACGTGCGTGAAACCCACGACGGAACCAGGTTAAGAAAGAGGAGGCCCCTCGGAATGAGAGTCTCGAAGCGGGCGAGCGGCGCGCTCGCGGTGGGCGCGGCATTCGCGCTCATCGCGTCCGGCTGCTCCAGCGGGAACAACGACGGTGGCGACGCCGGCGCCAGCTCGGACGGCGCGATCGTCATCGACGGCACCCAGCCGGAGAACCCCCTGGTTCCGGCGAACACCACCGAGACCGGTGGCGGCAAGATCATCGACTGGCTGTGGAGCGGCCTGGTCGAGTACCCCAACAACGGTGGGGCGCCGCAGAACCTGCTGGCCGAGTCGATCGACACGAGCGACTCGAAGGTCTTCAAGATCAAAATCAAGCAGAACACCAAGTTCCACGACGGCACCACCGTCAAGGCCGAGAACTTCGTCAAGGCCTGGAACTGGGCGGCCTACGGCCCGAACGGCGCGCAGAACGCCTCCTTCTTCTCCGACATCCAGGGCTTCGGCGACGTCTACACCGAGGACCCGGACGGCCCGGACGGCCCGAAGAAGGCCCCGGAGCCGAAGGCCAAGGAGATGACCGGTCTCAAGGTCGTCGACGACTGGAACTTCGAGGTCACCCTCGGCGCCCCGACCGCCGTGTTCCCGACCAAGCTCGGCTACAGCGCCTTCATGCCGCTGCCGGACGCGTTCTTCTCCACCACCCCGGCGGAGTTCGGCAAGAAGCCGATCGGCAACGGCCCGGTCAAGCTGACCGCCTGGCAGGACGACGTCGAGATCAAGCTGACTCGTTTCGACGACTACAGCCTGCGCGACAAGATGAAGATCAAGGACGTCACCGTCAAGATCTACCAGGACGACACGGCGGCGTACAACGACCTGCTCGCCAACAACCTGGACTTCCAGCAGCAGGTCCCGGTCTCGTCGCTGGCCGGCGACAAGTGGAAGACCGACCTGGGCGATCGGGCGATCTCCACGACGATCCCGTCGACCGGCATCATCGCCTTCCCGATCTACGACAAGCGCTTCACCAACGCGAAGCTGCGCAAGGCGATCTCGCTCTCCATCGACCGGCAGGCCATCACCGACAAGATCTTCTTCGGTAACCGCAAGCCGGCCGACAGTTGGGCCAACCCGCTGACCCCGGGCGCCGCGCCCGGCAACTGCACCGCCTGCAAGTTCGACGTGGCGCAGGCCAAGCAGCTCCTCCAGGAGGCCGGTGGCTTCCAGGGCAAGCTGACCCTGTCGTACAACGCGGACGCCAGCCACAAGGAGTGGATGGAGGCCGTCGCCCAGCAGATCAAGACCAACCTGGGCATCGACGCGGTCGCCGTCGGCGTGCCGACCTTCGCGGTCTTCCGCGCCAACATCAACAACTACAAGATGACCGGCATGTACCGCGCCGGTTGGCAGCAGGACTACCCGGACGTGGAGAACTGGATCAACCCGCTCTACGTGACCGGCGGTTCCTCGAACGACGGCAAGTACAGCAACCCGCAGGTGGACGCCCTCGCCAAGGAGGCCTCCGCGGCCCCCAGCATCGAGGAGGCCCACAAGAAGTTCGCCGAGGCCGTCAAGCTCATCGACGAGGACGTCCCGACGATCCCGATCTACTTCAGCGGCGAGCAGTCCGGCCACTCGGAGAAGATCAAGAAGCTGGAGCTGACCAACGTCGGCGAGCTCGACATCACCTCGGTCGAGCTCTGATCCGAACGGTCTGACCCCGGGTCGGGCTCGCCTCACCGGTGAGCCCGGCCCGGGGCCGTTCCGCGAGGGGGTGTACAACAAACCCCTCGCACGTTGTCGTCACCGCGTCGGGTGCCCGGCGCTCCCTGTCTGGAGGACCACCCCATGGGCCGTTATCTCTTGAGACGGCTGCTGCAACTCGTGCCGGTGTTCATCGGCACGACGTTCCTGATCTACTGGCTCGTCTGGTCGGTGCCCGGTGACCCCTTCGCCGGCAAGTGCGGCGACCGTGGCTGCCCGCCGAACTACCGGGCCATGATGACCGAGAAGTACCATCTCGACGACTCGATCTGGGTGCAGTACGCCAGCTACATGAAGAACCTTTTCCAGGGTGACTTCGGTATCACGTTCGGCGGTCGCGAGATCAGCGACATCATCGCCACGTCGTACCCGAACACCCTGAAGCTGGCGGTGGTCGCCCTCGCCATCGAGGCCGTGATCGGTCTCGGCGCGGGCATCCTGACCGGTCTTCGGCGCAACGGCTTCCTGGACAACCTGGTCCTGGTCTCCACCCTCTTCCTGATCGCCCTGCCGGTCTTCGTCATCGGCTTCGTGCTCCAGTGGGTGCTGGGCGTGAAGTGGGGCATCGTCAACCCGACCGTCTCCAACGAGATGCGGTTCAGCGAGCTGATCGTGCCCGGCTTCGTGCTCGGCAGCGCCTCGATGGCCTACATCGCCCGGGTGGCACGGACGAGCATCGCCGAGAACCGGCGGGCCGACTACGTGCGTACCGCGATCGCCAAGGGCCTCCCGATGCGCCGGGTGGTCGGCGTGCACCTGCTGCGCAACTCGCTCATCCCGGTGGTCACGCTGCTCGGCACCGACCTGGGCGCCCTGATGGGCGGCGCGATCGTCACCGAGGGCATCTTCGGCATCAACGGCATCGGCCGGCAGGTGCTCCGCTCGATCGTCACCAAGGAGAGCGCTACCGTTGTCGGCATCGTGGTGGTGCTGGTGGTCGTCTACCTCGTGATGAACCTGCTGGTGGACCTGCTCTACGCCGCCCTCGACCCGAGGATCCGCTATGAGTGACCGGCGCAGCGAACGAATCGTCCCAGCAGTCTGCGCGGGCAACCACGCCCGCGCCGAGCGCAGCGAGGTGCGGGCATGAGTGACCCGAGTACCGCGTCGATCGTGTCGACGCCGCCCGCGACCATGCCCACCGAGGCCGGGTCCGGCGCGCCCACCAACGCCGGCCTGCCGGAGAGCGCCAAGCAGCAGAAGCCCCGCGGCCTGCTCGGCGACGCCTGGATCGACCTGCGGCGCAAGCCGCTGTTCTGGATCTCGGCGGCGTTCATCGTGCTCTTCCTGGTGATGGCCGCGTTCCCGTCGCTGTTCACCTCCGGCGACGCGGTCAACGGCGCGCTGGAGCGCAGCCGGGTCGAACCGTCCTCGTCGGCCTGGTTCGGCTACGACGTGCAGGGCCGCGACGTCTACTCGCGGGTCATCTACGGCGCCCGCGCGTCGATCGTGGTGGCCGTGGTCTCCACGATCCTCACGCTGCTGTTCGGTGGCGCGATGGGCATCATCGCCGGCTACCGCGGCGGCTGGGTCGACGCGGTGCTCTCCCGCGTCGCGGACATCTTCTTCGGCCTGCCGTTCGTGCTCGGCTCGATCGTCATCCTGACCACGTTCAACGGCTCCGGCACCGACAACGGCGAGTGGACGATCATGGGGCTGGTCATCCTGTCCCTGAGCGTGCTGAGCTGGCCGGTCGTGATGCGGCTGATGCGCTCCTCGGTGCTCGCCACCAAGGAGGCCGACTACATCGTCGCGGCCCGCGCCCTGGGCGCCGGCACCGGCCGGATCATCCTGAAGCACCTGCTGCCGAACTGCCTGGCGCCGCTGCTGGTCTACGGCACGATCATGGTCGGCTCGTTCATCGGGGCCGAGGCCACCCTGTCGTTCCTGGGCATCGGCCTGAAGAGCCCGGTGGTCTCCTGGGGCATCATGATCAGCGAAGCCCAGAACTACATCCGGGTCTCGCCGTTCCTGCTGTTCTTCCCCTCCGCGTTCCTCGTCACCGCCGTGCTGAGCTTCGTCATGCTCGGCGAGGCGGTCCGCGAGGCCCTCGACCCGAAGCTCCGATAGGGGAACTGAGTTGTCCGACATTCTCGTGTCCGAGCAGTCCGCGGCGGGCGCCGACGGATCCGGCCGCCCCTCGGGTCGCCTGCTCGAGGTCGACGACCTGCGGGTGGAGTTCCGCACCCGGGACGGCGTCGCCAAGGTCATCAACGGTGTGACGTACCACGTCGACGCGGGGGAGACCCTCGCCGTGCTCGGCGAGTCCGGCTCCGGCAAGAGCGTCACCGCGCAGACCGTCATGGGCATCCTGGACACCCCGCCCGGGTTCGTCACCGGCGGCCAGGTGCGCTTCCACGGCAAGGACATGCTCAAGATGTCCGCCGAGCAGCGGCGACGGATCCGTGGCGAGGGCATCGCCATGATCTTCCAGGACTCGCTCTCGGCCCTCAACCCGGTTTTCACCGTCGGCTTCCAGATCGCCGAGCAGTTCCGCATCCGGCGCGGCCTCAGCCGCTCGGACGCCAAGAAGCGCGCGATCGAGATGCTCGACCAGGTGAAGATCCCCAACGCCAAGGGTCGGTTCAGCAACTACCCGCACCAGTTCTCCGGCGGTATGCGGCAGCGCGCGATGATCGCCATGTCGCTGGCGCTGGACCCCGAGGTGCTGATCGCCGACGAGCCGACCACCGCGCTGGACGTGACCGTGCAGGCCCAGATCATGGACCTGCTCGGCGAACTCCAGCGGGAGCGGCAGATGGGGATGATCCTGATCACCCACGACCTCGGCGTGGTCGCCGACGTCGCGGACCGGATCGCGGTCATGTACGCTGGCCGGATCGTCGAGCACGCCGACGTCTACGAGCTGTACGCCAAGCCGGCGCACCCGTACACGCTCGGCCTGCTCAACTCGATCCCGCGGATGGACGAGAAGGGGCAGGAGCTCCGGACCATCAAGGGCCTGCCGCCGAACCTGATGAACATCCCGCCGGGCTGCGCCTTCAACCCGCGCTGCCCGATGGCGCAGCCGGTGTGCCGGGAGAAGGTCCCGCCGCTGCTGCAGCTGGGCAACGGCCGGGCCAGCGCCTGCCACTTCGCCGAGGAGCTCGTGAACCGTGACTGAGAACATCATCGAGGTTCGTGACCTGGTCAAGCACTACCCGGTGACCCAGGGCATCGTGTTCAAGAAGACCATCGGCCAGGTCAAGGCGGTCGACGGCGTCTCCTTCGACCTCAAGGCCGGCGAGACGCTGGGCGTGGTCGGCGAGTCCGGCTGCGGCAAGTCGACGCTCGCCCGGGTGCTGATGAACCTGGAGAAGCCGACCGCGGGTCAGGTGCTCTACAAGGGCCAGGACATCTCCAAGCTCTCCGGTGGCGCGCTGCGGCGGCTGCGCCGGCAGATCCAGCTGGTGATGCAGGACCCGTACACCTCGCTCAACCCGCGGATGACCGTCGGTGACCTGATCGGCGAGCCGTTCGAGATCCACCCCGAGGTGGCGCCGCGCGGCAGCCGGCGGGGCAAGGTCAAGGAACTGCTCGATCTGGTCGGCCTCAACCCGGAGCACATCAACCGGTACCCGCACCAGTTCTCCGGCGGCCAGCGGCAGCGCATCGGCATCGCCCGGGCGCTGGCCCTGCGGCCCGAGGTGATCGTCTGCGACGAGCCGGTGTCGGCCCTGGACGTGTCCATCCAGGGCCAGGTGATGAACCTGCTGGAGAAGCTCCAGGCCGAGTTCGGCCTGTCGTACGTCTTCATCGCCCACGACCTGTCGGTCGTGCGCCACCTGTCCGACCGGGTCGCCGTGATGTACCTGGGCAAGATGGTGGAGATCGGCACCGAGGACGAGATCTACGAGCGGCCGACCCACCCGTACACCCAGGCGCTGCTGTCGGCGGTGCCGGTGCCGGACCCGACCGTGCGGGACAGCAAGGCGATCATCCGGCTCCAGGGTGACGTCCCCTCGCCGATCAGCCCGCCCTCGGGTTGCCGGTTCCGCACCCGGTGCTGGAAGGCGCAGGACGTCTGCGCCCAGGAGGTCCCGCTGCTGGAGATCCGGCCGGGCTCGGACCACCCGAGCGCCTGCCACTTCGCCGAGAAGCGGGAGATCGTCGTCACCCACGAGGTGGCCTGATCCAGCTCGGACCGCCTGCCGGTGTCACCTCGACGCCGGCAGGCGGTTCGTCGTTTCCGGCGCCGCGCCGGTCCGGTCACAGCGGGCCGCGGCCGGCGCGCAGCAGCAGCAGCGCGAGCTGGGTGCCGTCGGCGCCCAGCTCGGCCCGGAACCGCTCCAGGATCTCCCGCTCCCGGGAGAGCACCAGCCGGGTCCCGCCGGAGGCCATCCGCGTCGCGCCGACCTCCTGGGAGAGCGCGGCCCGTTCCTGCCAGAGCGTGACGAGCGTGCGGTCGATCTCGTCGATGCGTCGCCGGATCTCGCCGATCCGCTCGGCCGCCGCCGAGTCGTCGGTGCCGGTCCGCGACGCCGCGGCGCCGGTCGGGTCGCTGCCGGTCGGCCGGTCGTGCCGCGCCAGGCTGCCGCTGGACTCCACCACGTCAGTCATCATCGTCGTCCCTCTCAGGGCTCGGGCCCGGTACCCGGATCCCGGGACGGAAAAGCCCCGGGCTCTGGGAGCCCGGGGCTTTTTCGTAGGTCTGACGATCAGGCGCGACCCACGGCTGCCGGACTCCCGGAGCCGTAGTAAAAGGAGCGCTGATCGAACACGCCGTCGAGTATGCCGACCGCCGGGGCGGGCGCGCAAGGAAACCGGCCAACAGGTGAGACGCGACGCCGTACGCGGACCGGCGGCGCGGGCGGGGAAGTGTCCGGGCGGCGGCATAGACTCGGACTGCGATGCATCCTCTCTTCGACATTCCCGCGTCCCCGCCCGCGCCGGAGTCCCGGCCGACCCCGCCGCGCCGTTCCGGGGGCGCGCGGTCGGATCCGCAGGCCCTCCTCGACGGCCTGAACGGCCCCCAGCGGGACGCGGTGACCCACGCCGGCTCGCCGCTGCTGATCGTGGCCGGCGCCGGCTCGGGCAAGACCCGGGTGCTGACCAACCGGATCGCCTACCTGCTCGGCGCCCGCGACGTGCACCCGGGCGAGATCATCGCGATCACCTTCACCAACAAGGCCGCCGGCGAGATGAAGGAACGGGTGGCCGCGCTGGTCGGCCCGCGTGCCCGGATGATGTGGGTGTCGACGTTCCACTCGGCCTGCGTCCGCATCCTGCGCGCCGAGCACGAGCACGCCGGCCTCAAGTCGACCTTCTCGATCTACGACGCCGACGACTCCCGGCGGCTGATGCAGCTCGTCGCCCGCGAGCTGGACCTGGACCCGAAGCGCTACCCGGCCCGGGGGCTCGCCGCCCAGGTCTCCAACCTGAAGAACGAGCTGGTCGACCCGGAGGAGTTCGCCGGCCGGGCCAAGGGGCCCAACGAGCGGGCGCTGGCCGAGGCGTACGCGCTCTACCAGCGACGGCTGCGCGAGGCGCACGCGCTGGACTTCGACGACCTGATCATGACCACGGTGCACCTGCTCCAGTCGCATCCGCACGTGGCGGAGAGCTACCGGCGCCGGTTCCGGCACGTGCTGGTGGACGAATACCAGGACACCAACCACGCCCAGTACGTGCTGATCAAGGAGCTGGTCTCCGGCACCGAGGGGATCCCGCCGGCCGAACTGTGCGTGGTGGGTGACGCCGACCAGTCCATCTACGCCTTCCGCGGCGCGACCATCCGCAACATCCTGGAGTTCGAGCGGGACTTCACCGACGCCCGCACCATCCTGCTGGAGCAGAACTACCGCTCCACCCAGACCATCCTCAACGCGGCCAACGCGGTCATCGACCGGAACACGTCGCGCAAGCCCAAGCGGCTGTGGAGCGACGCCGGCGCCGGTGAGCAGATCGTCGGCTACGTGGCCGACACCGAGCACGCCGAGGCGGACTGGGTGGCCCGGGAGATCGACCGGCTGGTCGACGCCGGCGAGACCCGTCCGGGCGACGTGGCCGTCTTCTACCGCACGAACGCCATGTCCCGGGTGTTCGAGGAGGTGTTCATCCGGGTCGGCCTGCCCTACAAGGTGGTCGGCGGGGTGCGCTTCTACGAGCGCAAGGAGGTCCGCGACGCGCTGGCCTACCTGCGTGCCGTGGTGAACGACGACGACACGGTCAGCCTGCGCCGGGTCCTCAACACCCCGCGCCGGGGCATCGGCGAGCGGGCCGAGGCGTGCGTCGAGGCGCTGTCCGCGCGCGACCGCGTCTCCTTCGGCGCCGCGCTGCGCCGGGCCCGGGAGGCGCCGGGCATCTCCACCCGGGCGGCCAACGGCATCGCCGAGTTCGTCGCGCTGCTCGACTCGGCGCGCGAGCTGGCCGCCACCGGCACCCCGGAGGAGGTGCTGGAGGCGGTGCTGACCCGCTCGGGCTACCTGGCCGAGCTGGAGGAGAGCCTCGACCCGCAGGACGCCGGCCGGGTGGACAACCTCCAGGAACTGGTGAGCGTCGCCCGGGAATACACCGAGCGGATCGAGGCGCTGGGCGCCGACGACGAGCGGGCCACCCTGGCCGGGTTCCTGGAGCAGGTGGCGCTGGTCGCCGACGCCGACCAGATCCCCCGTGACGACCCGGACCACCAGGGCGTGGTCACCCTGATGACGCTGCACACCGCCAAGGGGCTGGAGTTCCCGGTGGTCTTCCTGAGCGGCCTGGAGGACGGCGTCTTCCCGCACCTGCGGTCGCTCGGCGACACCCGCGAGCTGGAGGAGGAGCGCCGCCTGGCCTACGTGGGCATCACCCGCGCCCGGCAGCGGCTCTACCTGTCCCGGGCGGTCACCCGGTCGGCGTGGGGCGCCCCGGCCTACAACCCGCCGTCACGGTTCCTGGAGGAGTTGCCGCCGGACCTGCTGCGGTGGGAGCGCACCGAGGGGTCGTACACCTCGTGGGGTGGCGGCGGGGGCGGCGTCGGCGGCCGGGCGGACCGGATGTCGGGCGGCTTCACCGGCGGCACGCCGAAGGCGACCCAGCTCGCCAAGCGGCTTGGGGTGGACGCCAGCCGGTTGGCCACCGCGAGCGAGCTGAAGCAGGCGCCCAAGGTCTCGGCCGGCGACCGGGTCAACCACCAGCGCTACGGCCTGGGCCGGGTGCTGGCGGTGGAGGGCGCCGGGCCGGGCGCCCGCGCCCAGATCGACTTCGGGGACCAGACCATGTGGCTGGTGCTGCGGCACGCCCCGATCGACAAGCTCTGACCGACGAGCGGGGCCCGGTCCGGCAGCGCGCCGGGCCGGGCCCCTCCTCGTGCCGTGGCCGTCAGCAGGCCACGTCGATGCCCCGGGCGCGCAGGAACGGCGCCGGGTCGATCTGGTTCCACATCGCGCCCTTGTGCACCTCGAAGTGCAGGTGCGGTCCGGTGGCGTCGCCGGTGGCGCCCTCGTAGCCGATGACCTGGCCGGCCTTCACCCGGTCGCCGACGTCGACGAGGAGCCGGCTCTGGTGGGCGTAGTGGGTCAGGTAGCCGTTGTGGTGGTCGACGAAGACGGAGTTGCCGTAGCCGTCGCCCACGTCACCGGCCTTGACCACGGTGCCGGCCGCGGCGGCCCGGATCGGGGTGCCGGCGGGCATGGCGAAGTCGATGCCGGCGTGCAGGGTGCCCCACCGCTGCCCGTAGCAGGAGGTGATGTCGGCGCCCTTCATCGGGATGACCCAGCTCGGCTTCGGCGCGGCCTGCTTCTTCGTCGGCTTCGGCTTCGCCGTCTTCCGGGGCTTGGGGCTGGTAGCGCCGGGGCTCGGCGTCGGGCTGGCCGGGGTGGCGGACGGGGTGACCGGGCTGACCGACTCACGGGCCGACCGGTCGGCGCGGGCGGCGGCGTCGGCGCGCGCCCGCGCGTCGAAGTCCACCGCGGCCGGGGTGGGGGCCGGGTCGTCGCCGGTGGCGACCACGACGCCGCCGAGGCCGAGGCCGAGCAGGGCGACCGCGCCGGTCACCAGGTACGCGGTACGCCGGCGGCCGGTGCGGCGGTGCCGGGCGGGGGCGTGGTCCGGGGTGTTGCCGTTCGGGACGGGGCTGCTGTGCTGCACGAGATCCTTCACCGGTCGAGGGGCACGCGGGATCTGGAAATACTGGTGTCGGTCCCGGCCTCGGCGGGTGGCGGGTTCGCGGCCCGGGCGTGGGCCGCGCTGGCGACTGTCCGGCTACGCGTCGGGTGGGCGGTTCCCGACAAGAGTCGATCACGAGGTGATGTGTGGGCGCTCACATCCGTCGGTGTGACGCGCCAGACTTGCCCGGACGCGAAACCGCCCGGATCGCATGATCCGGGCGGTCATCGGGCGGTGCGCAGCGTCAGGAGGCGGCTACGTCGCTGTAAAGTGCCTCGGTTTCGAGCTTGATGTCCACTCCGCGGTCCTGGAGCCACGGCACCGGGTCCAGCGGCTGGCCGTTGACATGCACCTCGAGGTGCAGGTGGGAGCCGTAGGAGTGGCCGGTGTTGCCGACCAGGCCGAGCTGGTCGCCGGCCTTCACCTCCTGGCCCTCCTTGACCGTCACCGCCGAGGAGTGGCCGTAGATGGCCTCGCTGCCGTCGGCGTGCTTGACGACCACCGCGTAGCCGTAGCCGCCGAACCAGCCGGCCTTGGTGACCGTGCCGGAGTGGATGGCCTGGTAGGGCGTGCCCTCCGGGGCGACCAGGTCGACGCCGGTGTGCAGCTTGCCGAAGCGCACGCCGTAGGGCGACTTGAAGTCGTAGCCGTGCAGGGGGAGGAGCCAGGGGTCCTGCTGGGTGGCGGCGGTCTCGTCGCCCGACCGCTCGTCACGGGTGGCGCGGTCGCCGGTGCTCGCCCGGTCGGCGGCGTCCTGGCTGGCGACCGAGGCCTGCCGGAGCTCGTCGAGGACCGAGGGGCTGACGCTCTTGGCGTCGGGGAGGGCGTTCGCGCCGAGGGCGACGATGCCGGCGCCGACGAAGGCGGTGGTGACGACCGCCGCGTAGCGGCTCCGCGGGGGGGTGGGTACGCGGCGACGGCCGCGATATCTATCGGGCTCAGACGACAGGCGCTGGCGCACGCACACCCTCCGTTGTCGGGGATCCGATGCGACCTCGGACCGTTCGGTGAAGCTCGGTCGAACCTCCGGTGTCGCGTCGTCACCCGTCCGTGGACTCGATGACAACCGTGGACACGTTAGCCAACCGCCACTCCTGTCACAAGCCGAAGCGCCGAACCGGCGATTCTTTATGTCCGTTTCCGTCCGAGCTTGTCATAGGTCGTGCCCCCGGACGGATGGCCCGTCGACCGTCCATTCGTCGCGGACGGTGACCATTCGGCGGAGGTTTCCGGCTTCCGGCGCGCGCGATCGGGCGGTAGGGGCCGGGCCGGCTTCCGGCCCACCGTCCGCCCGGGTTACCGTTCGTTCAGGTCAGGAGTGCCGGTGCCGGTGAAAGGTGTACGCGAATGAGCTCTCGTATCCGGGTCGTCGTCGCGAAGCCCGGCCTGGACGGCCACGACCGGGGCGCGAAGGTCGTCGCCCGTGCCCTGCGCGACGCGGGCATGGAGGTCATCTACACCGGCCTGCACCAGACCCCGGAGCAGATCGTCGAGACGGCGATCCAGGAGGACGCGGACGCGGTCGGCCTCTCGGTGCTCTCCGGCGCGCACATGACCCTGTTCAAGCGGGTCCTCGAACTGCTCACCGAGCGCGAGGCGACCGACATCGTGGTCTTCGGCGGCGGCATCATCCCCGAGGGCGACATCCCGGAGCTGCAGCGGCTCGGCGTCGCGAAGATCTTCACCCCGGGCGCCACCACCGGCTCGATCGTCGACTGGGTCCGGGAGAACGTGGCGCAGCCGGTCGGCTGAGCGCCGCCGGAGGCCGATCGCGGGCAGGGGGAGGGGCCGGACGCACCCCTCACACGCCCGGCCCCTCTATGCACGATGCCCCGCCGCCACCCCTCGACCGACAGGGCATCGGCCGCTCCCGTCATCGCGCTTGACCAGCGCTCCGACATCAGACTCAACGACGCCCCCGACGGGGGGTTACGCCCCGGTCCGGAGATCCCCCGGACGGCTGACGCGCGACCCCGGCCCGGACGTGCCGGCACGCGCGGTTCCGTCGACGGCTGTGCATTACCGCACACCACGCACCCGCTCGGTTGCCGCCGGTTCCCATCTCGTTAGGCTGCGGCAAATGGCCTGTCTGTTCTGAAGACAGGCGTCAAACTGATTTTTCCAACGCTGGTGGCGGCGCGACGGCGCGCCGCGGAGACGGGACGGGACGCGCAATCGTGGACCTGTACGAGTACCAGGGGCGGGACCTGTTCGAGCGGCACGGCTTGCCCGTGCTCGCCGGCGGCGTCGCCACTACCCCGGAGGAGGCCCGCGCGATCGCCGAACGCCTCGGCGGCCGGGTGGTCGTCAAGGCGCAGGTGAAGGTCGGTGGCCGCGGCAAGGCCGGCGGCGTGAAGCTGGCCGAGGGCGCGGAGGAGACGGTGGCCCGCGCCACCGACATCCTCGGCATGGACATCAAGGGTCACACCGTCCACAAGGTCATGATCACGGTGACCGCGGACGTGGCCGAGGAGTACTACTTCTCGTACCTGCTCGACCGGGCGAACCGCACCTTCCTCTGCATCGCCAGCGTCGCCGGCGGCATGGACATCGAGGCGGTCGCCGCCGAGACCCCGGAGAAGGTCGTCAAGGCCCCGATCGACGCCAACACCGGCGTGGACGAGGCCAAGGCGCGCGAGATCGTCGACGCGGCCGGCTTCCCGGCCGAGGTCGCCGACCAGATCGTCGAGGTCGCGGTCGGGCTGTGGCAGGCGTTCGTCGCCGAGGACGCCACCCTGGTCGAGGTGAACCCGCTGGCCACCACCAAGGACGGCAAGCTGCTGCTCCTGGACGCCAAGATCACCCTGGACGAGAACGCCGCGTTCCGGCACCCGGACCACGAGGCCCTGGTCGACCAGGCGTCGGTGGACCCGCTGGAGCAGGCCGCCAAGGAGAAGGACCTCAACTACGTCAAGCTCGACGGCGAGGTCGGCATCATCGGCAACGGCGCCGGCCTGGTCATGTCCACGCTCGACGTGGTCGCGTACGCGGGCGAGCGGCACGGCGGCGTCAAGCCGGCCAACTTCCTCGACATCGGCGGCGGCGCGAGCGCCGAGGTGATGGCGAACGGCCTGGAGATCGTCCTCTCCGACCCGTCGGTGAAGAGCGTCTTCGTCAACGTCTTCGGCGGCATCACCGCCTGCGACGCGGTCGCCAACGGCATCGTGCAGGCGCTGGCGCTGCTGGAGCAGCGCGGCGAGAAGGCCACCAAGCCGCTCGTGGTCCGCCTCGACGGCAACAACGCCGAGGCCGGTCGGGCCATCCTCGACGGCGCGGCCAACCCGCTCATCCAGCGGGTCGACACCATGGACGGCGCGGCCGAGCGGGCCGCCGAGCTGGCAGCTGCGGGGGTCTGACAATGGCTATCTGGCTGACCAAGGACTCCAAGGTCATCGTGCAGGGCATGACCGGTTCCGAGGGTTCCAAGCACACCCGGCGGATGCTCGCCGCCGGCACCACGGTCGTCGGCGGCGTGAACCCGCGCAAGGCCGGCACCACAGTCGACTTCGACGGCACCGAGCTGCCCGTCTTCGCCTCCGTCGCGGACGCGATGAAGGAGACCGGGGCGGACGTCACGGTCATCTTCGTGCCGCCGCAGTTCACCAAGGCCGCGGTGGTCGAGGCGATCGACGCCGGCATCGACCTGGCCGTGGTGATCACCGAGGGCGTGCCGGTGCACGACACCGCCGCGTTCTGGGCGTACAACGTGTCCAAGGGCGAGCGGACCCGGATCATCGGCCCCAACTGCCCGGGCATCGCCTCGCCGGGCGCGTCGAACGCCGGCATCATCCCGGCCGACATCACCGGCGCCGGCCGGATCGGCCTGGTCAGCAAGAGCGGCACGCTGACCTACCAGATGATGTACGAGCTGCGCGACATCGGCTTCTCCACCTGCGTCGGCATCGGCGGCGACCCGATCATCGGGACCACCCACATCGACGCGCTCGCCGCGTTCGAGGCGGACCCGGAGACCGAGGCCATCGTGATGATCGGTGAGATCGGCGGCGACGCCGAGGAGCGTGCGGCCGAGTTCATCAAGGCCAACGTCACCAAGCCGGTCGTCGGCTACATCGCCGGCTTCACCGCCCCGCCCGGCAAGACCATGGGGCACGCCGGCGCGATCATCTCCGGTTCGGCGGGCACCGCCGACGCCAAGAAGGCGGCGCTGGAGGCGGTCGGCGTCAAGGTCGGCAAGACCCCGACCGAGACCGCCGAGCTGATGCGGGAGATCATGTCCGGTCGCTGAGCGGCCGCGTGACGTGCCGAGGGGGTCGACCGGTTCTCCGGTCGGCCCCCTCGTCGCTCAGCGGTACCAGTACGGGTAGTAGTAGCTGCCGCGCGCCCGCACGACGGCGCTGGCGATGATGTTGATCACGCCGAACGCGATGGCCAGCCAGCCGAGCAGCTGGGACTTGCCGTTGCGCCGCGCGTCCCGGATCGACAACCAGCCGAAGACGATGCCCAGGATGCCGCAGCAGAACAGGCCGAACACGATGCCGAGGACGCCCCAGAGCGTGGTCCGGTCCCGGCCGGCGGCCGGTGGCGGCGGGGGCGGCGGGTACGGAGCGTTCACGGCTTCCTCCGAGCGGTCGGTGCCGCGACAGGAAAGGTCGCGCCTCAAGCCGAGGCTAGACCGGATCACCGGCGCCGATCCTCGGGTTCGGCGAACTCGCCACCGCCGCGGCCCGGTATCGGACTGCCGTCCTCAGCGCGGCGTGCCAGAGTAGACGGCGATGCCACGTGTCACCCCTGACCAGCCCCGCCGCGCGGCCGCCGGCCCGACCGCCGGCGCCCGGCCGCGCGGCCGTGCCCGCCCCGCCGCGCGGGTGCCCACGCCCCGGGCCGGCGAGCCGTCCCGCAACCGGGCCCCGCTTCCCGTCGCCGCCGGGGTGGCCGCGCTCTGGGCCGCGGTGACCTCCTGGCTGCCGGTCACCGTGGTGCTCGGCCTCGCCCAGCTCAGCGAGGACGCCGGCTCGCTCGCCGGCGCGTTGCGCGCGGGGCTCGCCGGCTGGCTGCTCGGGCACGGGGTGCCGTTACAGACCGCCGCCGGGCCGCTCGGCCTAGCCCCGCTCGCCCTGAGCGCGCTCGTCGTCTGGCGGCTCACCCGCGCCGGGGTGCACGTCAGCCGCGCCGTGGGCGCCCGCGGCGCCGGCTCGCCCCGCCAGGCGCTCACCGTCGCGGTCGCGGTCGGCATCGCGTACGCGCTGCTCGGCGCGCTCGCCGCGCTGGCCGTCAGCGTCGGCGGCCTGCGGGTCTCCCCGGTCACCGCCGCGCTCACGTTCGCCGCGTTCGGCGCCCCGGCCGCCCTGGTCGGCGCGCTGCGCACCACAGGGGTCTGGGCGATGCTGGCGAGGCGCTGCCCCGCGCCCGTGCGCGACGGGCTGCGTGCCGGGCTGGTCGCCGCGCTGCTGCTGTTCGGGGCGAGCGCCGGTGCGGCCGGGCTGTCGGTGGCGACCGGCGGCGGGGACGCGGCCGACATGATCGGGGCGTACCGGACCGGGGTGGCCGGGCAGGCGGGGATCACGCTGGTCAGCCTCGCCTACGCGCCGAACGCGACCGCCTGGTCCGCCAGTTACCTGCTCGGTCCCGGGTTCGCCGTCGGCACCGACACCGCGGTTCGCACCAGCGAGGTGTCGGTCGGCGCGCTGCCGGCCGTACCCCTGCTGGCCGGCCTGCCGCGCGGCCCGGTGGACGGGCTCGGTGCCGGGCTGCTCGCGGTGCCGGTGCTTGTCGCGATGGCGGCCGGCTGGCTGCTCGCCCGCCGGTTGCTGCGCGCCGCGGCCGAGGAACGCGTCGAGGTCGGCTGGCGGGCGCTCCTGGTCCCGGCCGTCCTCGCCGGGCCGGTCGCCGGCGCGTTGCTGGGGCTGGTCGCGGCGGCCTCCGGCGGCCCGCTCGGCGGTGGCCGGCTGGCCGAGGTCGGTCCGTCGCCCTGGCCGGTGTTCGGCGTGGCCACGCTCGTGGTCGGGGTCGGCGCGATGCTCGGCGCCGCCGCCACCCGCACCCTGACCAGGCCGGCCGCGCCGGGCCGCCCGTCCGCCCCGCCGCGCGTCACCCCGGGCCGCCCGTCCACTCCGCCGCGTGTCACCCCGCCCCGCGCCGACCCTGCTCCGCGCTGACGCGGCCCGGGGCTGACCTCGTTCGGCGCTTCCGCCGTGGCCGTGGGCGACAGCACGCCGGAGACGCGCGAGGGGCGTCCGGCGAATCGCCGGACGCCCCTCGTGGGCACCGCTCAGGAACCGAAGTTGCCCATGTTGATCGCGGCGCCGGCGATGGCGCTGATGATGCCGACGACCACGCCGACCCCACCGCAGATCAGGGCGGCCTTGGCCTGGCCGCCGTTGCTGGCCTCGCCGGCCTGGACCTTCTTCTGGCCGAGGACGCCGAGCACCACGCCGGCGATGCCGGCCGGGACGCCCAGCAGCGGGCAGCACAGGCCGAGCACGATCGACGCGATGCCGACGATCATGCCGATCAGGCCCATGGTGTTGTTCTGGCCCTGACCCGCGGCCGGGCCGGTCGGGTATCCGGCGGCCGGGTACTGCGGCGCGGCACCGTAGGGCTGCTGCTGCGCGTACGGGTCCTGGCCGTAGGGCTGGCCGGAGGTGGGCTGGCCGTAGGGCTGGCCGGAGGTCGGCTGCTGCCCGTACTGCGGCTGCTGCCCGTATTCCGGCTGCTGGCCGTACTGCGGGGCCTGCGGCGGCTGGCCGTACGGGTCGTGCGGCTGGGCGGTCGGGTCCTGGTTCGGCTGCTGGCCGTACGGGTCCTGTCCGGGGTAACCGGGCTGCATGTCAGGGAACTCCTCAGATTGGGTCGGCTGTCGGTCAGTTCGTGCCGGTGCTGCCGCCGACGAGACTCGCCAGGCCACCGAACAGGCAACACACCACAATGATGGCGATCCAGACCACGCCGACGATCAGGGCCCACTTGGACCACTTCTTGGACTCGGCGGCGGCGGCCTGGGCGCCGGCGTAGTCGCCCTGCTGGATCAGCGGGTTGACCTTGGAAGCGTTGATGATCGCCGGGATCGCGAGCGGCCAGAACAGGAAGATCGCGACGATCGACATCGTCATGTTGTTGTCGATCTGCTGCGGCGGCTGCTGGGGGTAACCGGGCTGCATGGGGGTGACTCCTCGGTCCGGCGGCACGGGCGACGTGCCGGGTTCTCTTCGGAAGCGGGTCGGCCGTGGGCCGGACACCGGGCGACCGGCAGCGTACCGCGACGCCGCCACCCGGGAGATCATCCGACAAGCCGCCGCCCGACGGCCGGACCGGCCGCCCTGCCCGATAGGGTTGCCGCGTGACCGAGCCCGCGTCCGTCGCCCGCCTCGTCGTCCTCGTCTCCGGTTCCGGGAGCAACCTCCAGGCGCTGCTGGACGCCGCCGCCGACCCCGGCTACGGGGCCCGGGTGGTGGCCGTGGGCGCCGACCGGGACGGGATCGCCGGCCTGGACCGGGCCGCCGCCGCCGGCGTGCCGTCCTTCGTCGAGCGCGTCAAGGACCACCCGACCCGTGGCGACTGGGACAAGGCGCTCACCGCCCGGGTCGCCGAGCACCGGCCCGACCTGGTGGTCAGCGCGGGGTTCCTCAAGCTGGTCGGTCCGGAGTTCCTGGCCTCGTTCGGCGACCGCTACCTCAACACGCACAACACGCTGCTGCCGGCGTTCCCCGGCATCCACGGCCCCCGCGACGCGCTGGCCTACGGCGTGAAGGTCACCGGAGCCACGCTGTTCTTCGTCGACGCCGGGATGGACACCGGCCCGATCGTCGCCCAGGTCGCCGTTCCGGTGCGCGACGACGACGACGTGGAGACGCTCACCGAGCGCATCAAGTCCGCCGAGCGGCGCCAGCTCGTCGAGCAGGTCGGCCGCCTGGTCCGTGAAGGTTGGACGATCACCGGCAGAAAGGTCAGCATTCCGTGAGCACCACTGGGGAAGGACGCCGCCCGATCCGGCGCGCGCTGGTCAGCGTCTACGACAAGGCCGGCCTGGTCGAGCTGGCCCAGGCCCTGCACGAGGCCGGCGTGGAGATCGTGTCGACCGGCAGCACCGCCTCGACGATCGCCGGCGCCGGGGTGCCGGTCACCCCGGTCGAGCAGGTCACCGGCTTCCCGGAGATCCTCGACGGCCGGGTGAAGACGCTGCACCCGAAGATCCACGGTGGTCTCCTGGCCGACCTCCGCAAGGACGCGCACGCCGCCCAGCTCGACGAGCACGGCATCGGCGGCATCGACCTGCTGGTCTCCAACCTCTACCCGTTCCAGGCCACGGTCGCCTCCGGCGCCGACCAGGACGAGTGCGTCGAGCAGATCGACATCGGCGGGCCGGCGATGGTGCGGGCGGCCGCGAAGAACCACGCCTCGGTGGCGGTGGTGACCGACCCGGCCGCGTACCCGGCGGTGGTGGCCGCGCTCGCCGACGGCGGCTTCACGCTGGCCCGGCGGCGCGCGCTCGCGGCCCGGGCGTTCGCCGACATCGCCGACTACGACGTGGCGGTGGCCGACTGGTTCGCCTCCACCGTCGCTCCGGCCGAGGACGGCTGGCCGGAGTTCGCCGGCCTGGCGCTGCGCCGCCAGGCGGTGCTGCGCTACGGCGAGAACCCGCACCAGGCGGCGGCGCTCTACACCGACCCGGGCGCGCCGGCCGGGCTGGCCCAGGCCGAGCAGTTGCACGGCAAGGAGATGTCCTACAACAACTACGTCGACGCGGACGCCGCCTGGCGGGCCGCACACGACTTCCCGGACCAGCCGGCGGTGGCGGTCATCAAGCACGCCAACCCGTGCGGCATCGCGATCGGCGCGGACGTGGCCGAGGCGCACCGCAAGGCGCACGCCTGCGACCCGGTCTCCGCGTTCGGCGGGGTGATCGCGGTGAACCGGCCGGTCAGCGTGGAACTGGCCGGTCAGGTGGCGGAGATCTTCACCGAGGTGCTGGTGGCGCCGGGCTTCGACGACGGCGCGTTGGAACTGCTGCGGGCCAAGAAGAACATCCGGCTGCTGCGGGCGCCCGCGTTCGCGCCGCGGCCGGCGGAGTGGCGGCAGGTCACCGGCGGCGTGCTGGTGCAGGCGCGGGACGCGGTCGACGCGCCCGGAGACGACCCGGCCGGCTGGACGCTCGCCACCGGCGACCCGGCCGACGAGGCGATGCTGCGCGACCTCGCGTTCGCCTGGCGGGCGGTACGCGCGGTGAAGAGCAACGCGATCCTGCTGGCCCGTGACGGCGCCACGGTCGGCGTCGGGATGGGCCAGGTCAACCGCGTCGACTCGGCGCGGTTGGCGGTCAGCCGGGCCGGCGACGAGCGGGCCCGCGGCTCGGTCTGTGCCTCGGACGCGTTCTTCCCGTTCGCCGACGGCCCGCAGATCCTCATCGACGCCGGCGTCCGGGCGATCGTGCAGCCCGGTGGCTCGATTCGCGACGAGGAGACCATCGCGGCCTGCAAGGAGGCCGGCGTGACCATGTACCTCACCGGCACCCGGCACTTCTTCCACTAGGCCGGTTCCGCGCGCCGCGCCGCACCGCCGGTTACCGTGCGTGAGCCCCTCAAAAGGAACAGTCGGATTTGAGCGGTATACCTCAGAGGCATAATTATGCCTCTGAGGTATACCGCTTTCCCCGCTTCAACGTCGCCGGCCCCGACACGCCCGGGGTCGGTGGTCCCCGGCGGCCAAGGCGGCACCCGGACCCGGGTGGGCCTGCCGTTCCGGCGTCCGTCGGGTCGCCGTTGCCGGCCGCCGTGGCCGGTTGCTAGCGTGTGCCCGGCGACGGTCGATCGACCGTCTCCACTGTTCGTGAGCCTCCCGGCAGGTGTGCCATGCGCGTGCGCGACCGGTCGACCACCGTCGTCGTCACGCTGGCGTTCGTCCTGGCCGCGCTCGTCGGCCCGCCCGCCGCCGCACCGCTCGCCGTCCAGCCGAGCGCCGCCGCGCCCCCGGAGACCGCGGCGGACCGGGTCACCGCGCCTGGCGCGCCGCCGGAGACCGCGGCGGACCGGGTCACCGCGCCTGGCGCGCCGCCGGAGACGGGAGCGGACCGGGTCGCGGCGCCGCCCGTACCCGACTCCGGGTGCCGGTCCGGGTCGGAGCCGGTCGTAGCGGTCGGGGCGTACCCGCGACGGCCCTGCGCGGAGCTGTCTCGCGGGTGGTGGGGCGACCGGCGCGGTGGCCTCGCCTACGGCGACGGGCCGGACGAGCCGCTCCCGGCCGCGCCCCCGAGTGTGGCCGGCCCGGTCGTGTCGGCGCGGTCCGCGCCCGCGCACCGGTCGCCGGCCCCGCCGCTGCCGCCGCGCGGCGTACGTGCCGCGCGGGCGCCGCCCACCGCCTGAGCCGCACCGGAGCCCGCCGCGTCGACCCGGCGGTTCCGTCGCGGGCCGTCGTCACCCACGGGGGCGCGCCTCACGTACCCCGTCCGCGTCTGGAGAGGCCTCGTCCCCACTTCCTCCGGGGGACGGGGCCTCAGACGTCCGTGCGTACCTCGGCGAAGTGGCAGGCCGACGGGTGCGGGTCGGCCGCCCGGGGCACGGTCTGCGGGTCCTGGACGGCGCACACCTCCTCCGCCTTCCAGCACCGGGTGCGGAACCGGCAGCCGGACGGCGGGTCGGCCGGGCTGGGCACGTCGCCGCTGAGCCGGATGACGGTCCGCCGGTCGCGGGCCTCCGGGTCGGGCACCGGCACCGCGGAGAGCAGCGCCTGGGTGTACGGGTGGGTGGCGCGCTGGTAGATCTGCTCCTCGGTGCCGATCTCCACGATCCGGCCCAGGTACATCACCGCGACCCGGTCGCAGATGTGCCGGACCACCGACAGGTCGTGCGCGATGAAGATGTAGGAGAGCCCGAACTCGTCCTGGAGCTGCTCCAACAGGTTGATCACCTGGGCCTGGATGGAGACGTCCAGCGCGGACACCGGCTCGTCGCAGACGATGATCTCGGGCCGCAGCGCCAGCGCCCGGGCGATGCCGATGCGCTGCCGTTGGCCGCCGGAGAACTGGTGCGGATAGCGGTTGATGTGCTCCGGGTTGAGTCCGACCACGTCCAGCAGTTCCCGAACCCGCTGCCGGCGGCTGCCCTTCGGCGCGGCGTCGGGGTGGATCACGAACGGCTCGCCGACGATGTCGCCGACGGTCATCCGCGGGTTGAGCGAGGTGTACGGGTCCTGCATCACCATCTGCATGTTCCGCCGCAGCCGGCGCAGTTCCGCACCGGAAGCCCGGAACAGGTCGCGCCCCTCCAGCGTGGCCCGGCCGGAGGTCGGCGTCTCCAGCCGCATGAGCAGCCGGGCCAGCGTGGACTTGCCGCAGCCGGACTCGCCGACCACGCCGAGCGTCTCGCCGCGGCGCAGCTCGAAGCTCACCCCGTCGACCGCCCGCACCGCGCCGATCTGTCGCTTGAACAGCACCCCCTGGGTGATCGGGAAGTGCTTGACCAGGTCGTCGACGGCGAGGACGGTCTCGCCCCGGACCTTTGTGGAGTCAGCCTGCGCGGTCATCGTGGACCTCCTGCGCGAAGTGGCACGCGCTGGTCCGGCCGTCACCGAGGACCAGGTCGTGCGGCACCTCGTCGACGCAGACCTGCCGCGCGTACGGACAGCGGGGGTGGAACGGGCAGCCGGACGGGATCCGCATCAGGTTCGGCGGCAGCCCCCGGATGGTCGACAACGCCTGGCCGCGCACGTCGAGCCGGGGAATCGACTCCAACAACCCCTTGGTGTACGGGTGCGCGGGCGCGCGGTAGAGCGGGCGCACGTCGGCGTGCTCGATGATGCGGCCGGCGTACATGACCGCGATCCGGTCCGCCACGCCGGCCACCACGCCCAGGTCGTGGGTGATCAGGATCAGCGCCATGCCGAGGTCCCGGCGCAGGTCGGCCAGGAGGTCCATGATCTGCGCCTGCACGGTGACGTCGAGCGCCGTGGTGGGCTCGTCGGCGATCAGCACCTTCGGGTCCAGCGCCAGCGCCATGGCGATCATGACGCGTTGCCGCATCCCGCCGGAGAACTGGTGCGGGTAGTCGCCGAGCCGCTTCGCCGCGGCCGGGATCCGGACCAGGTCCATCAGCTCGACGGTGCGCCGGCGCGCGTCGGCCCGGGACATCCCGGCCCGCTCGCGCAGCGACTCGCCGATCTGCCAGCCGACCGGGAAGACCGGGTTCAACGCGGACAGCGCGTCCTGGAAGATCATCGCGATCTCCGCGCCGCGGATCCGCCGGCGCTCCTCCTCGCCGAGCCTGAGCAGGTCTCGCCCCTGGTAGCGGATCTCGCCGGAGCGGACGTGCGCGGGCGGGGTGTCCAGGATGCCCATGATCGCCTGGGCGGTGACCGACTTGCCGGAGCCGGACTCGCCGAGCACGGCGAGCGTCTCGCCGGCGTCCAGGTGGTAGCTCACCCCGTTGATCACCCGGGCCACGCCCTCGCCGGTGCGGAACTCGACGTGCAGGTCCCGTATCTCCAGCAGGTGCCCGTCGGGCGGGGTGGGGGTGGCGGGTGTCGGCATGGGTCTCACCGCAGCTTCGGGTCGAAGGCGTCGCGGATCGCGTCGCCGAGCATGATGAAGGCGAGCACGGTCAGCGCGAGGAAGGTCGACGGGACGATCAGCGGCGTCGCCGACTCGCGCATGTGCACCCGGCCCGCGTCGATGTCGATGCCCCAGGAGATGGTGGGGGCCTTCAGGCCGATGCCGAGGAAGCTCAGCGTGGCCTCGGCCGCGATGAACGACCCGAGCGCGATGGTGAGCACCACGATCGCCGGGGCCAGGGCGTTCGGCAGGATGTGCCGCCACATGATCCGGCCGTTGCCGGCGCCGAGCATCCGTGCGGCGGCCACGTAGTCCTGCTCCCGGGCGGTGATCACCGAGGAGCGCACCACCCGGGCCGCGGTGGTCCAGCCGAGCAGCGCCAGCACCAGGATGACCGCGAACAGGCGTACCGTCTCGCCGCTGGTGCTGACCCGCTTGAGCAGCACGATCGCGGCCAGTAGCAGCGGGATGCCGAGCACGATGTCGATCACCCGGGAGAGCACCGCGTCCACCCAGCCGCCGAAGAAGCCGGCCAGCATCCCGACCAGGAGCGCGATCGCGCCGGTGATCAGCGCCGAGAGCGCGCCCACCAGCAGCGAGGCGCGCGCGCCGTAGACCGCCCGGGCGAACGTGTCGCAGCCCTGGAAGTCGTACCCGAAGATGGCCCCGCCGGACGGCCCGGCGTGTTGCCGGGAGAGCACGCAGTCGCGCGGGTCGTTGGACGTGAACAGCCCGGGGGCGACGGCCATCGCGGCGACCAGCACGACCAGCAGCAGGCTCAGCCAGAAGACCGGATTGCGGCGCAGGTCGCGCCAGGCGTCGCCGGCCAGGCTGCGCGGCCGGCCCGGCTCGCCGGCCCGGTCCGGGGTGCCCGGCTCGCCGGAGACGCCCCGCCGCGCCGACTGGTCCTCGGTCGCGGCGACCGTCTCGAAGTCACTCATATCTGATCCTCGGGTCGAGTACGGCGTAGAGCACGTCCACCACCAGGTTGGACAGCAGGTAGACCACGACGAGCACGCTGACGATGCCGACCACCAGCGGGCCGTCCTCGGTGCGGATGCCGCGGAACAGGTTGAAGCCGACGCCGGGGATGTTGAACACGCCCTCGGTGATGATCGCGCCGCTCATCAGGTTGCCGAGTTCGACGCCGAGGAAGGTGACCACCGGGATGAGCGAGTTGCGTAGCACGTGCACGCCGACGATGCGGCGTCGCACCAGGCCCTTCGCGCGGGCGGTCCGCACGTAGTCGGCGCGCAGGTTCTCCGACACCGACGTCCGGGTCAGCCGCAGCGCGGTGGCCAGCGACAGCGAGCCGAGCACGATGCCGGGCAGCAGCAGCGCCCAGAGCGACGGTTGCGCGCCCGCGGTGGGCGGGAAGATCGGCCAGCGTACGCCGAGGAAGTACTGGGCGAGCGGGGCCAGCACGATGGTCGGGATGCCGAGCACCAGCAGCGTGAGGACGAGCGTCGAGTGGTCGAAGACGCCGGCGCGCCGGATTCCGGCGATCACCCCGGCGGTGACCCCGACCAGGATGGTCACGGCCATCGCGATCAGGGCGAGCTTGACGGTGACCGGCCAGGCGGCGGCGAGGATGTCGCCGATCTGCCGGCCGGTCAGCGACTGGCCGAGGTCGCCCCGGAGCAGGCCGCCCAGGTAGTTGAGGTAGCGGTAGAAGAAGCCGCCGATTCCTGTCGCGTCCAGGTGGTACTTCTCGGTGAGGTAGGCGCGTTGCGCCGCGGTGACAGGTCGTTCCCCGGCGAGCGCCTGGATCGGGTCGCCCTGCCCGGCGAACATCAACGCGTAGACGATCAGCGTGGTCCCGAAGAAGGCGAGGACCATCTGGAGCAGTCGCCGCAGGATGAACCGGAGCATGCTGGCCAGTGTGCCGAAAACGGGCCAAATGCGGGCCAATGCCAGGGCCGGGCCACCCGGTGGGGGTGGCCCGGCCCGTGGGTCGGTCAGGTCAGGCGCGTTCGATCTTCAGCAGGTCCACCCGGTCGAAGAGGTCCACGTGGACGTTCTTGACCTTGGTCGAGTGGCCGAAGTTGTTCTGCCCGAACCGCAGCGGGATCACCGGCATGTCCTGCGCCAGCAGGTCCTCCGCGGCCTGGTACTTCTTGACCGCCTCGTCCTGGGTCGCCGCGCGGGCGCCCTCGGCGAGCAGCTTGTCGAACTCCGGGTTGCTGTAGCCGTAGTAGTTCGACGAGCCGTTGGTGCTGTACAGCGGGCCGAGGTAGTTCTCCATCGACGGGTAGTCCATCACCCAGCCCATCCGGAACAGGCCGACCGACTGCTTCTGCTTGAGCTTGGTCAGCAGGTCCGCGAACTTCGGCTCGGCGGTGCCGACGCACTCCACGCCCAGATTGGTCTTGAGCTGGTTGCAGGTGGCGTCGATCCAGTCCTTGTGGCCGCCGTCGCCGTTGTAGGACAGCTCGATCTTCTTCGGGCCGCCCGCGGCCTCGTACATGGACTTGGCCTTGGCCGGGTCGAACGAGCCGGCGGCGCCGATGGTGTTCTCCCGGTAGCCGGCGACCACCGGCGAGACGAACGAGCGGGCCGGCTGCTGCGAGTCCTTGAAGATCGACTTGGTGATCTCGTCCCGGTCGATCGCCATCGAGATGGCCTTGCGCACCTCGGGCTTGCTGAACTCCTTCTGGAACGTCGGGAACGCCAGCACCTGGAGCGACGAGGCTGGGCTCTGCTGGAACCGGTCGCCGAGGTCGGTGGCGGCGGTCGACAGGTTCTCGGTCGGGATCGTCTTGATCACGTCGAGGTTGTCCGACAGCACGTCCGCGTACGCGGCGGTCGGCTGCTGGTAGATCCGGAACTCGACGCCGCCCACCTTGGGCTGCTGGCCCGGGAACGCGTCGTACTTCTCCACCTCGACCTTGGCGTCGTGCTGCCAGCTCCCCTTCATCTTGAACGGGCCCTGGCCGATCGGCGCCTGCTCGAAGCCCTCGGCCAGCACGCCCGGCGCGGAGAACGCCGCCTTGGGCAGCGGGTAGAAGGCGGTGTAGCCGAGCATCGTCTTGAAGTCCACGTACGGCTCGGTGAGCGTCACGGTGAAGGTCAGGTCGTCGACCTTCTTCAGGCCGCTGAGCGTCTTCGCCTTCGGCGTCTCGCCCTGCAGGTCGTCGTAGCCGGCGATCTTCTCGAAGAAGTAGCTGGAGTTCTGGCCGTTCGGCGCGTACGCGCCGTAGTTCCAGGCGTCGACGTAGTTGTCGGCGGTGACCTTCTCGCCGTTGTGGAAGGTGTAGCCGGGCTTCAGCTTGACCGTCCAGACCTTGTTGTCCGACGACGTCACCGAGTCCGCCGCCACCTCGTGCGGCTTGTTCGCCTCGTCGTAGTCGACGAGCGGGCTGAACAGGGCCGACAGCACCTGCGAGCCACTCGTCTCGTTGGTGTTGGTCGGCACCAGGTGCTGCGGCTCGGCGATCTCGATCCGCACGGCCGCGTCGGGGTCGCTTGCGCCGCCGCTGCCGCCGCCCGAGCCGCAGGCCGCCAGGCCCAGGGTCACCGCGAGCGGGAGCGCGGTCCAGGCCGCGAGCCTACGAACACGCATGGAGTCTCCTCATCTCCTCACGCTGCGCGGTCGGCCCGGCGCTGGGTGACGCTGCGCAACGAGCCGTAACGGTAGGTCGCGATGCGGCGGGTCGACAACGGTTGGGTAACGGAGTGGTGACTCATCGTGCCCGAATGTTCCGTTTCGAGGGATGTCCCGTGACTCTGAGTGACGAAGGCCACGCGTCGACGCGATGTCGGCGGGCGTCGCGGTCCCGCCTCCCGGACGTGAGACGATCACCTGGTGACGGCGACGATCCTGGACGGCAAGGCCACGGCGGCGGAGATCAAGGACGAGCTGCGGGCGCGGGTCAAGGCGCTCGCCGAGCGGGGCATCACCCCCGGCCTCGGCACGGTCCTGGTCGGGGAGGACCCCGGCTCCCAGGCGTACGTCAACGGCAAGCACCGCGACTGCGCCGAGGTCGGCATCGCCTCGCTGCGGGTGGCGCTGCCCGCCGACGCGAGCCAGGAGCGGCTGGACGCGGCGCTGGCCGAGCTGAACGCCGACCCGGCCTGCCACGGCTACATCGTCCAGCTCCCGCTCCCGGCCCACCTGGACACCCAGCGGGCGCTGGAGTCCATCGACCCGGACAAGGACGCCGACGGCCTGCACCCGGTCAACCTGGGTCGGCTGGTGCTCGGCTACGACGCCCCGCTGCCCTGCACCCCGCGCGGCATCGTCGAGCTGCTGCGCCGGCACGACGTGCCACTGCGCGGCGCGAACGTCGCCGTCGTCGGCCGGGGCAACACGGTCGGCCGGCCGCTCGGCCTGCTGCTCACCCGGCGCAGCGAGAACGCCACCGTCACGCTCTGCCACACCGGCACCCTGGACCTCGCCTCGCACACCCGGGCCGCCGAGGTGGTGATCGTCGCCGCCGGGGTGCCCGGGCTGCTCACCGCCGACATGGTCGCCCCCGGCGCGACGGTGGTGGACGTCGGCATCACCCGGGTGATCGGCGACGACGGCAAGGGCCGCTACACCGGCGACGTCGACCCGGAGGTGGCCGAGGTGGCCGGCCGGATCGTGCCGATGCCGGGCGGCGTCGGTCCGATGACCCGGGCCATGCTGCTGACCAACGTGGTCGAGCGGGCCGAACGGGACAGCTGACCACCCAGACAGGTCATAACCGTCCGCCCCTCGCCCGTTCGGTGCCAGGATGGCTGATACGGTCCGGGAAACCGACTGGTATCAGGGAGTGGGACGACCATGGGTAAGAAGGTCACTGTCGTCGGGGCCGGCTTCTACGGCTCCACCACCGCACAGCGTCTGGCCGAGTACGACGTCTTCGACACCGTCGTCATCACCGACATCGTGGAGGGCAAGCCGGCGGGTCTCGCGCTGGACCTCAACCAGTCGCGGCCGGTCGAGGGCTTCGAGACCACGATCGTCGGCGTCACCACCGGCCCGAACGGCGAGGGCTACGAGGCCATCGAGGGCTCGGACGTCGTCGTCATCACCGCCGGCCTGCCCCGCAAGCCGGGGATGAGCCGGATGGACCTGCTGGAGACCAACGCCAAGATCGTGCGCCAGGTCTCCGAGAACGTCGCCAAGTACGCCCCGAACGCCGTCGTCATCGTGGTGTCGAACCCGCTCGACGAGATGACCGCGCTGGCCCAGCTCGCCACCCAGTTCCCGAAGAACCGGGTGCTCGGCCAGGCCGGCATGCTGGACACCGCCCGGTTCACCAACTTCGTCGCCGAGGCGCTGAGCGTACCGGTGAAGTCGGTGCGGACCCTGACCCTCGGCTCGCACGGCGACACCATGGTCCCGGTGCCGTCGAAGAGCACCGTGAACGGCAAGCCGCTGCGCGACGTCATGCCGGCCGAGCAGATCGAGGAGCTGGTCGTCAAGACCCGCAACGGTGGCGCCGAGGTCGTCGCGCTGCTCAAGACCGGCTCGGCGTACTACGCCCCGTCCGCCGCCGCCGCGCGGATGGCGAAGGCCGTGGCCGAGGACTCCGGCGACGTCATGCCGGTCTGCGCCTGGGTCGACGGCGAGTACGGCATCTCCGGCGTCTACCTCGGCGTGGAGGCCGAGATCGGCGCCCAGGGCGTGAAGCGGGTCGTCGAGACCGACCTCGACGCCGACGAGCTGGCCGCCCTGAAGGAGGCCGCCGAGGCCGTCCGCGCCAAGCAGAACGACATCTCCTCGCTCTGACCCACCCCAGCACCACCCGCGGAAGGGCGGCCGGCGTCCCGCCGGCCGCCCTTCCGCGTCCCCCGTCCCCGGCCCCTCACCGCGTCGATCATGAAGTTGGCGGCGTTCTCGATCTCCGAAGCTGCCGCCAACTTCATGATCAACGGGGGCGGGCGGGGAAGGCGGGGGGAGGGGGTCGGAGGACCTGCTCGACGGGTGCGGCGGGCCCGGGGTGGGTTCTCGACCACCCGGAGCCGGCCGGCGGCGCGTAACGGCCGTGCTGTCGACCAGCGCGGTGATCGTGATAGACCCGAGCGTGTGCGTCGACGGCATCCGGGAAGGATGCCACCGCGAGGCCGGCTGGGGCACCCCGGTCGGTTTCCAGTACGCTCGTACTGCTTGAGCACGTGTCCCCCGAGAGGAGCGCCGGCCGATGGCGAAGATCAAGGTAAACAACCCGGTCGTGGAAATCGACGGCGACGAGATGACCCGGATCATCTGGAAGCAGATCCGGGAGCAGCTGATCCTGCCCTACCTCGACGTCGACCTGCACTACTACGACCTGTCGATCCAGTACCGCGACGAGACCGACGACCAGGTCACCGTCGACGCCGCCAACGCCATCAAGGAGCACGGCGTCGGCGTCAAGTGCGCCACCATCACCCCGGACGAGGCCCGGGTGGAGGAGTTCGGCCTGAAGAAGATGTGGCGGTCGCCGAACGGCACCATCCGCAACATCCTCGGCGGCGTGGTCTTCCGCGAGCCGATCATCATGTCGAACGTGCCGCGGCTCGTCCCCGGCTGGACCAAGCCGATCATCATCGGCCGGCACGCGCACGGCGACCAGTACAAGGCCACCGACTTCGTCGTCCCCGGTCCGGGCAAGGTCACCATCACCTACACCCCGACCGACGGCTCGGCGCCGATGGAGATGGAGGTCGCCAACTTCCCCGGCGGCGGCATCGCCATGGGCATGTACAACTACGACGAGTCGATCCGGGACTTCGCCCGTGCCTCGTTCCGGTACGGCCTGGACCGCAACTACCCGGTCTACATGTCGACCAAGAACACCATCCTCAAGGCGTACGACGGCCGGTTCAAGGACATCTTCGCCGAGGTGTTCGAGGCCGAGTTCAAGGCCGAGTTCGACGCCGCCGGCCTCACCTACGAGCACCGGCTGATCGACGACATGGTCGCCGCCGCGCTCAAGTGGGAGGGCGGGTACGTCTGGGCCTGCAAGAACTACGACGGTGACGTGCAGTCCGACACCGTCGCGCAGGGCTTCGGCTCGCTCGGCCTGATGACCTCGGTGCTGCTCTCCCCGGACGGCCGCACCGTCGAGGCCGAGGCCGCGCACGGCACGGTCACCCGGCACTACCGGCAGTACCAGAAGGGCGAGAAGACCTCGACCAACCCGATCGCCTCGATCTACGCCTGGACCCGGGGCCTGGCCCACCGGGGCAAGCTGGACGGCACCCCGGCGGTCACCGAGTTCGCCGACACGCTGGAGAAGGTCATCGTGGAGACCGTCGAGGGCGGCCAGATGACCAAGGACCTCGCGCTGCTCATCTCGCGGGACGCCCCGTGGCTGACCACCGACGAGTTCATGAACGCGCTCGACGAGAACCTGGCCCGCAAGCTCGGGGCCTGATCCTCTTCGACCACCACGGAGCCCGCCGGCACGCGCCGGCGGGCTCCGTCGTGTCCCGGGGCGGGCGTCACCCGGGCCCGGCCGGACTCGTTGTGCCAGGTGGACGCGATGCCAGTCGGCGTCCAGCTGTCCCTTCCCTGCGGGGGCCCGGTCTCCGGGCCCCCGCGCCCTGTTTCCGGGGTGCGGGGACAAGCGCTGTTCCCGGGCGCGGGACGCGCGTTAAGAAGGGGCCCCGCCTCTACCGCAGGCGTTAAGAAGGGGCCCCGCCTTTCACGCCGCGCGGAGCAGTTCGGCGGCGCGCTCCGGGGCGATGTCGTTGATGAACACGCCCATCCCGGACTCGGAACCGGCCAGGTACTTCAGCTTGTCCTTGGCCCGCCGGACGGTGAACAACTGCAGGTGCAGGTGACCCAGCTCGCGGTCGACGCGCACCGGCGCCTGGTGCCAGGCCGCGATGTAGGGCATCGGCATGTCGAACAGCCCGTCGAAGCGGCGCAGCAGGTCCAGGTAGAGCGGACCGAAGGCGTCCCGCTCGGCGTCGTCGAGCGCCGGGATGTCCGGCACCGGGCGGTGCGGCGCCACGTGCACCTCGAACGGCCAGCGGGCCGCCGCCGGCACGTACGCGGTCCAGTGCTCGTTGCTCGCCACCACCCGGTCGCCGGCCGCCCGCTCGGCGGCCAGCACGTCGGCGTAGAGGTTGCCCCCGGTGCGCTCGGCGTGCCGCCGGGCGGCGGCCAGCAGGCTCCGGGTCCGCGGCGTGACGAACGGGTACGCGTAGATCTGGCCGTGCGGGTGGTGCAGCGTCACCCCGATCTCCACCCCCCGGTTCTCGAACGGGAACACCTGCTCCACGCCGGGCAGCTCGCTCAGCGCGGTGGTGCGGTCGGCGAGCGCGTCCAGCACGGTCCGCACCCGCAGCGGGGAGAGCCGGGCGAACGAGGCGTTGTGGTCGTCGGTGAAGCAGACCACCTCGCAGCGGCCGAGCCCGGGGCGTACCGGGGTGAACGGCGTGATCTCGGCCGGCTCGTCGGCCGGGCGTTGGCTCAGCGACGGGAACCGGTTCTCGAAGACCACCACGTCGTAGTCCGGCGCGGGGATCTCGCTGTGCCGGTCGCCCCGGGACGGGCAGAGCGGGCACTGGTCGGCCGGGGGCAGGAAGGTGCGGGTCTGCCGGTGCACCGCCACCGCCACCCACTCGTCGGTGAGCGGGTCGTACCGCAGTTGCGAGGCGGGTGGCGGCGGGGGCAGGTCCCGCCGGTCCGGCTGGTCCCGCACCGCGTCGTCCCGCTCGTCGAAGTAGATCAGCTCGCGGCCGTCGGCCAACTCGATCTGCGTACGCTTCACTCCGCCCCCTTCGTCGCCGGCACCGTCACCAGCTCGCCCACCCTGTCCTCGAGTACCCGCCGTGCGTCGGGTGCCAACCGGTCGTCGGTGACCAGCACGTCCGCGGCCTCCAGGCCGACGATCGACGAGATGCCGACCGTGCCCCACTTGGTGTGGTCGGCGAGCACCACGAGCGCGTCGGCGGCCGCCACCAGCGCCCGGTTCGTGTCCGCCTCCATCAGGTTGGGCGTGGTGAACCCGGCCCGCTCGCTGATCCCGTGCACGCCGAGGAAGAGCAGGTCGAGGTGGAGCGCGGCGACGGCGGCCACGGCCAGCGGACCGACAAGCGCGTCGGACGGGGTGCGGACCCCGCCGGTGAGCACCACGGTCTGGTCCGGGCGTCCGCCGACGTGCAGGATCTCGGCCACCGGCAGCGAGTTGGTGACCACCGTGAGGGCGGGCACGTCGACCAGGCGGCGGGCCAGCTCGGCGGTGGTGGTGCCGGCGGAGAGCGCGATCGCCGCGCCGGGACGGACCAGACCCGCGGCGTGCGCGGCGATGGCCGCCTTCTCGGCGGACTGGCGGACGGACTTGGCCCGGAAGCCGGGTTCGTCGGTCGAGCCGGGCCCGGCCAGCGTCGCCCCGCCGTGCACCTTGGCCAGCAGCCCCTGCTCGTGCAGCGTCTCCAGGTCCCGCCGGATGGTCATGTCGGACACGCCGAACTCGGCGGCCAGCTCGGTGACCCGCACCCCACCGGCGGCGCGGACCCGGTCCAGGATGGCCGTCTGCCGCTGTCGCGCCAGCATCCCGCGTCGCCTCCCGAGCGTCACCGACCGAGCGAACGCGGTCGAACGTGTTCCAACAAAGACGAACACTACCGCGCAGGAGAAGGGGACGCGAGGTGGGACGACGACGCCGACGGGTCGGCGACGAGAAAGGTCAGGCCGGCTGGAGGCGGGGCTCCACCCAACCGGTCTCGCCGAGGTGCTCCATCACCCGCTGGACCGCCTCGTCGACGGTCAGGTCCGAGGTGTCCACCATTAGATCGGCGTCGGTGGGCTCCTCGTACGGGTCGTCGATGCCGGTCATGCCGGTGATCAGGCCGGCCCGGGCGCGGGCGTAGAGGCCCTTGCGGTCGCGCTGCTCGCAGACCGCCAGCGGGGTCGCCACGTGCACCAGCAGGAAGCCCGCCCCGGCCGCCTGGGCCATCTCCCGGGCGGTCGCCCGCGCCGCCGCGTACGGCGCGATCGGGCAGCAGATGCCGACGCCCCGGTGCCGGGCGATCTCGGCCGCCACCCAGCCGATCCGGCGCACGTTGAGATCGCGGTCGGCCTTGCTGAAGCCCAGCCCGGCGGAGAGCTCCCGCCGCACCACGTCACCGTCGAGCAGCGTGATGCTCCGGTCACCCTGCTCCCGCAGCGCGTCCGCGAGACCCCGGGCGATCGTCGACTTGCCGGAGCCGGACAGCCCGGTCAGGAAGATCACCAGACCGCGGTGCCGCCGGGGCGGGCGGGCCCGCGCCAGCTCTCGGGCCACCGCCGGCGGGGTGTGCCACTCGGGCAGCGGGAAGCCCCGGTCGAGCAGGTCGTCGATCTCGTCCTGGCTGAGCGCCAACCGGCGGTTGCGCGGCGGGATGTCCTCGCGCCAGCGCCACTGGCCGTCCCGGTTGTCGTAGGCCAGCTCCCGGGGCACCAGCACCCGCAGGCCCGCGCCGGAGAGCATGCCCTCGGTGGAGAGCAGGTGGCTCACGCCGTAGGCGGCGGCGACCCGCGCCCGCAGCAACGCGTCGCTGATCTCGTCGGACCGGCGGGCCAGCGGCACCGCCACGAGCGTCGCCGGGGGCATCCGGTCGCGTGCGGCGAACACGCTGCGCACCAGCGCCTCGGCCGGCAGGCCGCCTGTCGACTCCTCGCCCACCGGGATCAGCACCAGCAGGTGCGCGCCGAGCGTGCGGGCCGCGTGCGCGATCTGGGCCAACTGCGGGCGGTGCAGCGGGCGGTCGGCGAACACGCCGAGCACCCGGCCCGGCGGCAGCAGCCCGCGCACCTCGTCCGGGCTGCGTCGCAGCCGCTGGAACGGACCGTGGCCGCCGTCGCCCAGCCGGCGGACCGCGCCGCCCACGCCCGCCGTGCCCTCGCGCGCCGGCCAGACGTCGGTCACGTCCATCGCCGCCACCGGGGCGCCCTCGCCGTCGGTGAGCACCAGCGCCCGGCGGGCCGGGTCGGCCGGCTCCAGGCCGTCGGCGAGCGCCGCCGGCACCTGGAGGGTCACCGGCACCGGCCACGGCGTGCCGTCGGCGAGCCGACCACGCCGGCCGAGCGCCGCCAGGTCCGCCCGGGTCATGAAACCGGTCAACGGCGCGTACGCCCCGGTCAGCAACAACTCGAGATCGGCCAGCTCAGTGGGTCTGGGCGCGTACGACGGCGCATCCCGCAGCACATCCTCGGGCAGGATCCACCCGTTGCTCATCGAACCCCCAACTCGCCGGCCGGCACACAGTTTCGCAGCCCACCGGCGATCGGTCGAGAGCGCCACTCCACCTCGCGGCCACCGGCCGGTCGACCGGGTGTCGCCGGCCGCTCAGCCGGCGGGCGCCAGCGCCGCCGCGCCGAACGAGACGGCGAACCGCTCGCACCAGATCGAGACGCTGGTCAGGCCGGCGAGATCGGTGCCGGCGGGAATCGCGTACGCCTGATCGCCCCGGTTGCCCTTGAGCGCGCCGAGCGCCACATGCCGGCCGTCGTCGAACACGTGCCACCCGGACGGCCCGGTCCGAACCGGCTGGTCGGTCAGCCAGACCTGAAGATCCGGACCGTTCGAGGTGTCCAGCCCGACCAGTTCCAGCCGGTGCCGCCCGTCGGCGGTGCGGACGATCCGGGCGGCGCCGCGGGTGTCGTGCTCGTGGCTGACGAACTCGCCGCCGGCGAGCAGCACCGGGCCGGCCGGCGTCGAGGCGGGCGCGGTCGAGGCGGGCGCGGCCGACGGCGACGGGGCCGGCGCGGTGACGGACGGCACCGCCGCCAACTCCTCGTGCACCTCGGTGTCGGTGACCAGCTTCCAGGGCTGGAACCAGTAGAGCGCGGTCGCCGCGCCGAGCGCGAGGACGGCGACGGCGACCCAGGTCAGCGGGGCGCAGGAGACGCATCGGCATGTGTCGAGTCTGCCGGGGCCGGGCCGGGCGGTCACCGGCCCGGCCGGTTACGGAAGCCTTACCGGTGCGTCCGGGCGGAATCAGGGACAACCCCGAGCGTTTCCCGGTGCACCGGCGGGCCCCCGCTTCCTACGCTGGCAGCGTGACACTGCTCGCGACCGAGTCGCTGACCAAGACGTACGGAGGCCGGGTCACCGCGTTGGCCGACCTCACCGTGTCGGTCGAGCCCGGGATCATCGGTCTGGTCGGCGCGAACGGCGCCGGCAAGTCCACCCTGATCAAGATCCTGCTGGGCCTGCTCCCGCCGACCACCGGCCGGGTGCGGGTGCTCGGCCTCGACCCCACCACCGACCCGGCCGCGGTCCGCGCCCGGGTCGGCTACATGCCCGAGCACGACGCCCTCCCGCCGGACCTCTCCGCCGCCGAGCTGGTCACCCACCTGGGCCGGATGAGCGGCCTGCCGCGCACCGTCGCCCGGGAACGGGCCTCCGAGGCGCTGCGCCACGTCGGCCTGCACGAGGAGCGGCACCGGGCCGTCGGCGGCTACTCCACCGGCATGAAGCAGCGGGTCAAGCTCGCCCAGGCCCTGGTGCACGACCCCGACCTGCTGCTGCTCGACGAGCCCACCAACGGCCTCGACCCGGCCGGCCGGGACGCCATGCTCGCCCTGGTGCACCGGATCGGCACCGAGTTCGGCATCTCCGTGGTGGTCTGCTCGCACCTGCTCGGCGAGGTGGAACGGATCTGCGACACGCTCGTCGCGATCGACGGCGGCCGGCTGCTGCGCGCCGACCGGGTCGCCGCGATGACCACCGCCACGGACGTGCTCGCCGTCGAGGTGAGCGAGGGCACGGACGAGTTGGCCGCCCGGCTGGCCGCGCTCGACCTGGCCGTGTCCCGGGACGGGCGGCTGCTGCTCGTCCCGCTCACCGACGAACACACCTACGACCTGATCCTCGGTGCGGTCGCCGAGCTGGACCTGCCCCTGCACCGGCTGGACCAGCGGCGGCACCGGGTGGCCGAACTCTTCGCCCCGAGGGAGCCCAGCCATGCCTGAAGCCACCGGCGTCATCCACGACATCGGCTACCAGCGCTACACCGGCCCGCGGCTCGGCCGCCGGCAGGTCTTCGGCGCGCTGTACGGCCACGGCGTGCGTACCGTCTTCGGGCTGGGCCGCAGCGCCAAGTCGAAGATCTTCCCGTGGCTGGTGGTCGCCGTGGTCACCGTGGTGGCCGCCGGGCTGACCGCGGTACGCAGCCAGATCGGCCAGGTGGTGATGACGTACGCCCAGTTCGCCGACGCGATGAGCTGGCTGGTCATCTTCTTCGCCGCGGTGGCCGCGCCCGAGCTGGTCTCCCGCGACCTGCGCAGCGGCGTGCTGCCGCTCTACTTCTCCCGGCCGCTGCCGCGCGGAGACTACGCGCTGGCGAAGCTGCTGGCGCTCGTCACGTCGCTCTGGCTGCTGCTCGGCGGCCCGCAACTGGTGATGTTCCTGGGCGCCGCGTTCACCACCTCCCGGGGCATGCGCGGGGTGTGGGACGAGCTGCTCGACCTGCTGCCCGGGCTGCTCTACGCCGGCTTGTGGGCGGTGGTCTTCGCCTCGATCGCGCTGCTCGTCGCCTCGCTCACCGGCAAGCGCGCCTTCGCCGCCGGTGGCATCGTGGCGGTGTTCCTGATGACCACACCGGTGGTCGGCGTGCTGAACATCATGCCCTCCCGGACGGTGAACGAGCTGTCCTTCCTCGCCTCCCCGTCGACGCTCGTCGGCGGCGTGGGCAACTGGGCGCTCGGCGACAAGCTGACCCAGGGGCGCGGCGGCATGCCGATCGGCGACTTCGGCCCGGTCTACGCCGTGGTCGCCGTGCTGCTGGTCGCCGCCTGCGTCAGCCTGCTGCTCCTGCGATACCGGAAGGTGGCCGCCCGATGACGGCGCTGCACACGCAACCGGCGGCCGACGTGCCCGCCGCGACGACGAGCACCCTCGACCTGGCCGGCGTCTCCCGCTGGTACGGCAACGTGGTGGCGGTCAACGACGTCACCATGCGGCTCGGCCCCGGCGTGACCGGCCTGCTCGGCCCGAACGGCGCCGGCAAGACCACGCTGCTGCACATGATGGCCGGGTTCCTCGCCCCGTCCCGGGGCACGGTGACGCTGGACGGGGAGCCGACCTGGCGCAACCCGGGCGTCTACCGGCGGCTGGGCCTGGTCAGCGAGCGGGAGGCGGTGCACACCTTCCTCAGCGCGTACGAGTTCGTGCTGGCCAGCGCGAAGCTGCACAAGCTGCCCGACCCGGAGGCGGCGGCCCGGCGGGCGATCGAGCTGGTCGAGATGGAGAGCGCGCAGGGCCGCCGGATCGGCACCTACTCCAAGGGCATGCGGCAGCGCACCCGGGTGGCCGCCGCGCTGGTGCACGACCCGCAGGTGCTGCTGCTCGACGAGCCGTTCAACGGCATGGACCCCCGGCAGCGGCTGCACATGATGGGGCTGCTGCACCGGCTCGGCGACGCCGGCCGGACCATCCTGTTCAGCTCGCACATCCTGGAGGAGGTCGAGCAGGTCTCCGGCACGGTCCAGGTGATGGTCGCCGGCCGGCTGGCCGCCTCCGGCGACTACCGCACCATCCGCCGGCTGATGACCAACCGGCCGCACGTCTTCGCGGTGCGCTCCACCGACGACCGGGCCCTGGCGGTGGCGCTGATGGCGGAGGCCTCGGTCGCCGGCGTCGAGCTGGATCGCACCGGCCTGACCGTGAAGGCCGGCGACTACGGCGCCTTCACCCGCGCGCTGCCCAGGATCGCACTCCGCCACGGCATCCGGGTCCGGCAGTTGCTGCCGGAGGACGAGTCGCTGGAGAGCGTCTTCTCGTATCTGGTGGAGGCCTGATGTCGACAGTTACCTGGATCACCGCCCGCGGCCTGTTCGGCCGGAGCCGGTTCCTCATGCTGCTGCCGTTGCCGTTGATCCTGATCGGCCTGGCGGTGCTCTGCCGGGCGCTCGGGGTGGACCCCGGCCAGTGGGGGCCGCCGGTGCTCGTCGGTCTCGGCCTGGCGGTGGTGCTGCCGGTGGTCGCCCTGATCGTGGGCACCGGCGTGCTCGGCGCCGAGATCGACGACGGCACCGTGGTGCACATCCTCACCAAGCCGCTGCCCCGCTGGCAGATCGTGCTGCCGAAGCTCGCGGTGGCGGCCCTGGTCAGCGCCGTCACCGTCGGCATCCCGCTCTACGTCGCGGGCGTGCTCGCCGACTCGGTACGCCTCGGGCTGGCCCTGGTCGCCGCGTCCGCGGCGGGCGCGCTCGCCTACTCGGCGCTGTTCCTGGCGCTCAGCCTGGTGAGCCGGCGGCCGGTGCTGCTCGGCCTGGTCTACGTGCTGATCTGGGAGGGTCTGCTCGGCCGGTTCGTCAACGGCACCAAGGTGCTGTCGGTCCAGCAGTGGGTGATCGCGCTGGCCGACCGGATGGCGCCCACGTCGCTGCTCGGCACCACCGTCTCGGTGCCGGTCGCCGCCGTGCTGACCGCCCTGGTGGCGATCGGTTTCACGGTCCTGGCGATCGACCGGCTCCGGTCGTTCAGCGTGGCGGGCGAGACGAGCTGAGTCGCACGGGACCCCGGCTCCGACCGCTCCGGCGGCGGAAAAGGGGTCCCGCCCGGCCCCCGTGGTTCTGTTACCTTGCGGCGGCGACGACACCAGACACGGGGAGAACACATTGCGTCCCGCTCGACCCGCCCTGCTGGCTCCGGCCGCGGTGGCACTGATCATCATGTCCGGCTGCACCACCGACGGTGACGACACGTCGGCGGCCGAACCCGCCGGGGCGTCCGCCCCCGCCGCGTCGACGCCGTCGGCGCCGGCCGCGTCACCCGCCCCGGTGGGCCTCGACGAGGCCACCAGGACCACCTGCGCCGCCGCCCAGAAGGACATCACGGCCGCGCTCAAGGAGGTCGCCGCGGCGGAGAAGATCGGCCCGCCGGCCGGGCACTCCGCGGTGAGCGCGCAATACTCCGCCGGCGCGGCGACCCTGTACACGCACGCGTTCACCAGCAGCGACGAGGTCAACGGCGCGGTGAAGGCGGTCGCCACCGAGATGGGCGACCTGGCCGACACCTGGGCCAAGGCGCCGAAGAAGTCGCCCAGCAAGGCGGACCTCACCGCCGCGCAGGGCAAGCTCAAGGCGACCTGCGCGGCCGGCTAGCACACCGGGACGGGGCGGTCGGCGTCCGCCGGCCGCCCCGTCCCGTGCTCAGAACGCGCAGGCGACGACCAGCTCCGCGGTGCGGTCCGGCAGCAGGTCGAGCTTCGCGATCCGGCCCGCCGCCTTCAGGTCATCGGCCACGGTGGTGAGCTGGTCGAGCAGGGCCGCCGGTCCGAGCGCCTCGGCCAGCGGCACGTCCGCCTTCATCGACAGCTTCCGTTCCGACTTGGCCCGGCGCACCTGCCCCAACGCGTCGGCGGCCAGCCGCAGCAGCTCCGGGTCACCGGGCGCGGCCATCGCGCGGCCCACCTCGTAGGTGGTCGGCCACGTCGAGCGGTGCACCGAGCCGTACCGCCACCACGACCAGACCTCCTCGGTGACGAACGGCAGCACCGGGGCGAACAGCCGCAACTGCACCGACAGCGCGGTGGCCAGCGCCGCCCGGGCCGAGTCGGCCGCCGGCCCGGACCCGTAGGCGCGCTCCTTCACCAGCTCGATGTAGTCGTCGCAGAACCGCCAGAAGAACGCCTCCGTGGCCATCAGGGCGGCCGTGTGGTCGTACCCGTCGAAGGCGGTGGTCGCGGTGGCGACCACGCCGGACAGCTCGGCGAGCATCGCGGTGTCCAACGGTTGGGTCACCGGGGCCCGCAGCGCGTCGGCGGCGCCCAGCCCGAGCGCGAACCGGGACGCGTTGAGCACCTTCGTGGCCAGCCGGCGGCCCACCTTGACCTGGGCCGGGTCGAAGGCCAGGTCCATGCCCGGCTTGCCGTTGGCGGCCCAGTAGCGCACCGCGTCGGAGCCGTGCTGCTCCAGCAGCCCCATCGGGGTGACCACGTTCCCCTTGGACTTCGACATCTTCTTCCGGTCCGGGTCGAGGATCCAGCCGGAGAGCACCGCCGTGCGCCAGGGCAGCACGCCGTGCTCCAGATGGGCCCGGACCACGGTGGCGAACAGCCAGGTGCGGATGATGTCGTGCCCCTGCGGGCGCAGGTCCATCGGGAAGACCCGGCGGTGCAGGTCCGGATCGGTCTCCCAGCCGCCGACGATCTGCGGGGTCAGCGACGAGGTGGCCCAGGTGTCCAGCACGTCCGGATCCCCGGTGAAGCCACCGGGGACGCCGCGCTGCGCCTCCTGGTGGCCGGGCGGCGGCTCGCTCGTCGGATCGATCGGCAACATCGCCTCGTCCGGTGTGAGAGGGTGGGTCCAGTCCGGTTCGCCAGCGTCGTCGAGCCGGTACCACACCGGCACCGGCACGCCGAAGAACCGCTGCCGGCTGACCAGCCAGTCACCGGTGAGGCCGCCCACCCAGTGCTCGTAGCGGTGCCGCATGTGCTCCGGCACCCAGCGCAGCTCGCGCCCCCGGGCCAGCAGCTCCTCGCGCAGGTCGGCGTCCCGGCCGCCGTTGCGCAGATACCACTGCCGGGTCGACACGATCTCCAGCGGCCGGTCGCCGCGCTCGTAGAACTTCACCGGATGGGTGATCGGGCGCGGCTCGCCGACCAGGTCACCGGCGTCGGCCAGCAACTCCACCAGGGTCCGCCGGGCGCCGTTGACGGTCTGGCCGGCCAGCGCCGCGTAGGGCCCGGCCGGCACCCCGGCCGGCGGCTCCGGCAGCAGCCGGCCGTCCCGGCCGATCACCACCCGGGTGTCCAGCCGCAGCTCCCGCCACCAGGTCACGTCCGCCAGGTCGCCGAACGTGCAGACCATCGCGATGCCGGTGCCCTTGGCCGGGTCCGCCAGCGGGTGCGCGCGCACCGGCACCTCCACCCCGAAGACCGGGGTACGCGCCGACGCGCCGACCAGATCGGCGTACCTCTCGTCGTCCGGGTGGCAGACCAGCGCCACGCAGGCCGGCAGCAGCTCCGGCCGGGTGGTGTCGATCAGCACCTCGCGCCCGTCCGGCCCGGTGAACCGCAGCCGGTGGTAGGCGCCCGGCCGCTCCCGGTCCTCCAGCTCGGCCTGGGCGACCGCGGTGCCGAAGCCGACGTCCCAGAGCGTCGGCGCCTCCGCCTGGTAGGCCTCGCCCCGGGCCAGGTTGCGCAGGAACGCGCGCTGGCTGGCCGCGCGGGCCGCCCGCCCGATCGTGGTGTAGGTCAGCGACCAGTCCACCGACAGGCCCAACCGGCGCCACAGTGCCTCGAAGACCTTCTCGTCCTCCACCGTCAGCGTCTCGCACAGCTCGATGAAGTTGCGCCGGGAGATCGCCGTCGGGTTCTTCCGGGCGTCGTCGCCCACCGGGGCGGGCGGCGGTCGCCAGTCCCTGTCGTACGGCAGCGCCGGGTCGGGGCGCACCCCGTAGACGTTCTGCACCCGGCGTTCGGTCGGCAGCCCGTTGTCGTCCCAGCCCATCGGGTAGAACACGGTCCGCCCGCGCATCCGCTGGAACCGCGCCACCGTGTCGGTGTGCGTGTAGGAGAAGACGTGCCCCATGTGCAGCTCGCCCGACACGGTCGGCGGCGGGGTGTCGATCGAGTAGACGTCCGCGCGTTCCTTCGAACGGTCGAACGCGTACGTGCCGTCGGACTGCCAGCGGTGGGCCCAGGTCGCTTCGAGGCCGTCCAGGCTCGGACGCTCGGGGACGCCGGCGCGGGCCGTCCTCGTCGTGTCGGTCATCTGCCGATGGTAGGCGGGCGCGTCCGGCCGCTCCACGGCTTTGGTCGGTCACGGGCCGCGCCACGGCCGTGCGTGGACCGACCCGGCCGGTCACCCGTGCCTCGTGCCTCAGAGCAGCGAGTCGCGCCACTGGCGGTGCAGCGCGGCGTAGCGGCCGCCGGCGGCGGCCAGGTCGGCCGGCGAGCCGTCCTCGACGATCCCGCCGGCGTCCAGCACCAGCACCCGGTCGGCGGTCTCCACGGTGGAGAGCCGGTGCGCGATCACCAGCGCGGTGCGGTCGCGCAGCACGCTCCGCAGCGCCCGCTGCACCAGGCGCTCGGTGGGCACGTCGAGCGACGAGGTGGCCTCGTCGAGGATCAGCACCCGGGGGTCGGCCAGGAACGCCCGGGCGAACGCGACGAGCTGCCGCTGGCCGGCGGAGAGCCGGCCGCCGCGCCGGTGCACGTCGGTGGCGTACCCGTCGGGCAGCGCGGCGACGAACTCGTGCGCGCCGATGGCCCGCGCGGCGGCGACCACCGCGGCGTCGTCGGCGTCCGGCCGGCCGAACCGGATGTTCTCCGCCACCGAGCCGCTGAACAGGTGGGTCTCCTGGGTGACCAGCACCACCGCCCGGCGCAGCTCGGCGTCGGCCAGGTCCCGCAGGTCGACCCCGTCCAGGCGGACCGACCCGGCGTCCGGGTCGTGGAACCGGGCCAGCAGCTTGGCCACCGTGGACTTGCCCGCGCCGGTCGGACCGATCAACGCGACCGTCTGCCCGGCCGGCACGGTCAGCTCCAGGCCGGACAGGATCGGCGTCTCCGGCCGGTAGCCGAAGGAGACCGAGCGGAAGGTCACCGCGCCACGGGGTGGCCCGGCGGGCAGCGGCACCGGGCGGGCCGGTTCGGCCACCGCCGGACGCTCGTCCAGCACCCCGGCCAGCTTCTCCAGGGCCGCCGTCGCCGACTGGAGTGAGTTGTAGAACTGGCTCAGGTCCTCCATCGGCTCGAAGAACCGGCGCAGGTAGAGCAGGAACGCGGCGAGCACGCCGACCTCGGTGTGGCCGCCCAGCACGCGCCAACCCCCGTACGCGAGCACCGTCGCCGCGGTGAGGTTGCCGATCAGCCGGATGCCGGGGGAGTAGATCGCGATCAGCCGGAACGCCCGCAGGCTGGCCGCCCGGTAGTCGTCGTTGACCGCGGCGAAGATGCGCTGGTTGCGGGCCTCCCGGCGGAACGCCTGCACCGCCCGGATCCCGCGCAGCGACTCGACGAAGTGCACGATGACCAGCGCCACCGCCTCCCGGGTCCGCCGGTAGGCCCCGGCCGAGGCCCTGGCGAACCAGCGGGACAGCCAGAACAGGAACGGGAAGGCGACCAGGGTGACCGTGGCCAGCGGCAGGTCCAGCCAGAGCAGGATGCCCGCCACGGACAGCACCGACAGCACGGCCATCACCAACCGGTCGATCCCGCCGTCGACCAGCTCGCCGATCGACTCCAGGTCGCTCGTCAGCCGGGACACCATCCGGCCCGAGGTGTAGCGCTCGTGGAAGCCGACGTCGAGGCGGAGGAAGTGCGCGTACACGCGGCGTCGCAGGTCGAGCAGGACGGCCTGGCCGATCCGCGCGGCGAGGGCGAGGAACGCGCGCCGGGCCGCGTACTCGGTGGCGGTGGCCACGACGAACACGGCGGCCACCGCGATCAACGGGCCGGCGTCGCCGGCCCGCAGCGGGCCGATGCCCCGGTCGATGCCGAGCATGACCAGGTACGGGCCGGCCATCGCGGCCGCGTTCTGCACCAGCAGCAACGCCACGGCCAGACCGAGCGGGCGCCGGTGCGGGCGGAGCAGGCGCCGCAGCAGCAACCGGCTGCGGGCGCGGAGCCGGGCGACCGCAGCCGGTGACGAGTCCTCGGCGCGGCTGCGGTCGGCGTCCGGGTCGGTGGCCCGGCCCCGCCACCTGTCGAGATCGGCGTCGGCGTCGCCCTCCGGGGCGTCGCGCCCGGTGGCGGCGCGCCCGGTCACGACCGCACCAGACGGACGCCGTCGGGACGGCGTTCCGGCTCGGCGGAGAGCACCGCCCGGTAGGCCGGCACCTCGGCCAGCATCCGGGAGTGGGTGCCGACCGCGACGATCCGGCCGCCCTCCATCAGCGCCACCCGGTCGGCAAGCGCCACCGTGGAGGGCCGGTGCACCACAAGCAGCGCGGTGGTGTCCCGCAGCACCCGGCGCAGCGCCGCCTCGACGAGCGCCTCGGTGTGCACGTCGAGCGCGGAGAGGGGGTCGTCGAGCACCAGCAGGGCGGGTCGGCCGAGCACGGCCCGGGCCAGCGCCAGCCGCTGCCGCTGCCCGCCGGAGAGCGACAGCCCCTGCTCGCCGATCCGGGTGGCCAACCCCCACGGCAGGTCGTACGCGAAGTCCGCCTGCGCCATCGCCAGCGCGGCCCGGACCTCCTCGTCCCCGGCGTCCGGCCGGCCCAGGGTGAGGTTCTCCCGCACCGACATGGAGAACAGGGTCGGCTCCTCGAAGGCCACCCCGACCAGCCGGCGCAGCGAGCCGAGCCGCAGGTCACGCAGGTCGTGCCCGTCGAGCGTGATCCGGCCCCCGGTCACCTCGTGCAGCCGGGGGACCAGCGAGAGCAGCGTGCTCTTGCCGCAGCCGGTGGCGCCGACAAGCGCGAGCGTCTCACCCGGCTCGACGGTGAGGTCCACCTCGCGCAGCACCGGGGCGGGCGCGCCCGGGTAGTGGAAACTCACCCGCTCGAACCGGAGCCGGCCGCCGACCTCGGTGCGGCGCAGCGAGCGGGCGTGCGGGGCGTCCACGATGGTCGGCGGCGTGTCGAGCACCTCCTGTATCCGGTCGGCGGCGGTGGCGGCCTCCTGCCCGTTCGCGATGATCCAGCCGAGGGACTGCACCGGCCAGATCAGCATGAGCTGGAGGCTGACGAAGGCGACCAACTGCCCGATGGTGAGCGCGCCGTCGGCCACGGCGGCGGCGCCGGCCACCAGGACCGCGCCGAGCGTCAGGTTGGGCACCAGGTCGAACAACGCGGACGTGCGGGCGAGCAGCCGCGCCTTGTCGATGCCGGTGTCGTGCAGCCGGTGCGCGCCGGTGGCGAACCGGGCGGCCAACTCCGGACCCCGCCCGTACGCCCGCATGGTGCGCAGCCCCTGCGCCGTCTCCTCGACAAGCGTGGCGATGTCTCCCTGCTGGTCCTGCATCCGGCGGGAGGCCGCGTGGTAGTGCCGGGCGAACCGTCGGCTGATCAGGAACAGCGGCACGGCGCTGGCCGCCACCAGCAGCCCCAGCCAGGGGTGCAGCCGGATCAGCAGCACCACCACGGCGGCGTAGGTGATCAGGTTGAGCACCAGGAAGAGCAGGCCGAAGGAGAGGAACCGGCGGATCACCGAGAGGTCGCTGGTGACCCGGGAGAGCAACTGGCCGGACTGCCAGCGGTCGTGGAAGCCGGCCGGCAGCCGTTGCAGGTGTGCGTAGATGTCGGCCCGGATGGCCGCCTCCATGCCGACCGACGACGACGACTGCGTCCACCGTCGGATGAAGATCAGCGCCGCCTCGGCGAGCCCGAGCAGCAGCGCGAGCGCGCCGAGGCGGAACAGACCGGCCTCGTCGTGCCGGGCCACCGGCCCGTCCACCACCCGCTGCACCACCAGCGGGACGGCCAGGCTCGCCGCGGTCGCGGCCAGCGCCGCGACCAGCAGCCAGGCGAACTCCGCCGCATATGGGCGCAGGTAGGGGCGCAGCCGCCAGAGGTTGCGCAGCGGCTGGGACCGGGCGCCGGGATGCGCCGCGGGATTGCCATCGCTGGGCGCGGGCACCAGCCGACGGTAGCGGCCGGGTGTGACGGTGCGGGGTCAGCTAGCCGTCACCCGTCCCTCATGCCCGAGAAGCCACTTCTTCACGTCCAGCCCCCAGCGGTAGCCGCCGAGCGCGCCGTCGGTGCGCAGCACCCGGTGGCAGGGGACGAAGAGCGCGGCGGCGTTGCGCGCGCAGGCCGCCGCGGCGGCGCGGACCGCGGCCGGTCGCCCGGCCAGCGCGGCGAAGCCGGTGTAGGTCACCGGGTCGCCCGGTTTGACGTCGCGCAGCACCCGCCAGGCGTGCGCCAGGAAGACGCCGTCGGTGTGCTGCTCCACCTCGACCGCGTCGATCGCGGTCAGGTCGCCGTCGAGGTAGGCCCGGACCGCGGCGGTCACCGGACCGAGGTCGGCCCGCTCCCGCAGGTCGCCGCGCAGGCTGAGGTGCGTCAGCGGCACCAGCGTCGCCGGGTCGGCGGTGAAGCCGGCGGCGCGTACCGCCCCGCCGGGGCCGGCGAGCACGCTCAGCGGGCCGGCGGGGGTGTCGATGACGGTGCTGTCCACCATGGTCATGCCGCTCTCCAGAGTCGAATCGTCGCGTAGGACCGCCAGGGGCGCCAGCGGTCGGCGTAGGCGTGCAGGGTCTTCGGGTCGTCGGGCAGGCCGAGCGCTGCTGCGCCACGGCGTACGCCCAGGTCGGTGGCGAGGATGACGTCGGGATCGCCGAGCGCGCGCATGGCCAGGTAGCCGGCGGTCCACGGCCCGACGCCGGGCAGCGCGGTCAACTGCCGCACCGCCTCCTCCCGGTCGCCGCCCGGCTCCAGGTCCAGCTCCCCGTCGGCGACGGCCCGGGCGAGCGCCCGGATCGTCTCCCGCCGGGCCGCCGGCATCCGGAACGCCGGATCCGGCGCCGTCAGCACCTCGGCCGCGCTCGGGAACGCCCGCGGGCCGCCCGGCGCCAGGTCGGCGGCCGACTCGTCGGCACGCCGGACGGCGGTGAGCAGGTGGGTGAGCGTGGTCCGGGCCGAGCGCAGCGAGACCTGCTGGGTGGTGACGGCCCGGACGGCCATCTCGAAGCCGTCCACCGCGTGCGGCAGCCGGACCCCCGGCTCGGCGTCGACCGCCGGGGCCAGGGCCGGGTCGCCGGCGAGGGTGGCGTCCACCGCGACCGGGTCCGCGTCGAGGTCGAGCAGGCGGCGGCACCGCGCCACCGCGGGCGCCAGGTCACGCATGTCGGCCAGCCGGAGCGTGGCCGCCACGTGCCCGTCGGCCGGGGCCAGCGCCACCGTGGCGGGACCGTGCGGCAGCCGCAGGCCGCGGTGGTAGACCCCGTCGCGGACCTCTTCGACGCCGGGCAGCGCGCGCAGCGCGAGGAAGTCCAGCAGCGCGCCGACGTGCAGCGGCGGGCGGTGGGCCAGGCGCAGCGTGATGGTGCCCGCTCCGCCGGCCGGCCCCCGGGTGCTCCGGCCGGCCCGGAGCTCGGACGGGGTGACGCCGTAGACCTCGCGGACCGTCTCGTTGAACTGCCGCACGCTGCCGAACCCGGCGGCGAAGGCCACCTCGGCGAGGCCGAGCCCGGTGGTCTCGACCAGGATGCGGGCGGTCTGCGCGCGTTGCGCCCGGGCCAGCGCCAGCGGGCCGGCGCCCAACTCCTCCCGGAGCATCCGGTGCAGGTGCCGCTCGGTGTAGCCGAGCCGGGTGGCCAGGCCGGGCACGCCGTCCCGGTCGACCACGCCGTCGGCGATCAGCCGCATCGCGCGGCCCACCAGGTCGGCCCGGACGTCCCACTGCGGCGAGCCCGGCGCGGCGTCGGGCCGGCACCGGCGGCAGGCCCGCAGCCCGGCGCCCTGGGCGGCGGCGGCGGACGGGAAGAACCGGACGTTCTGCCGCTTCGGCGTCATCGCCGGGCAGGACGGCCGGCAGTAGATGCCGGTCGAGGTGACACCGGTGTAGAACCAGCCGTCGAACCGCGGGTCGCGGCTGTCGACGGCCCGGTAGCACCGCTCGAAGTCCAACTCCATGACACCGATCCTGCCTTGCAGGTCGGACGCTCGGCTGGCGGGATTCGGACATGACGTGCGGCAGTCGCGCCAGCTCGGCGAGGTGGCGGTATCCCGGCCCTCCGGATGCCGCCACCTCGGCGAGGTGGCGTGGATCTTGTCAGCGGGTCCGGGAAACTGTCGTAAGTGGTCGGTACCGTCCCGCCACCAACTCCAGAAAAGGTGCGAGGCATGGCGAGCGTGGCCGGGCGGGGTGTCCGCTGATGCGATCGGGGCGAGCGCGCATCGACGCCGCGGTGGTGCAGGGCTTCTACGACCGGATGCGCGCGGTGGCGCCGGCTGCCTACGGCGCGATCGAGCGGGACCGGGCCGGCGACCCGGAGCGGGCCTTCGCGGACACCGCCTGCGGCCGGCTCGTCGCGTCGCTCGACCCGGCCGGGCTGCGGGCGCTCGGCATGTGGGCGCATCACTGGTGCATGCGCTTCTACGACGACGACACCCGGGTCGGGGTGCGGCTGGTCCGGGAGATCGCCGCCCGGCCCGGCCTCGGCTGGACCGCGGACGAGGTGCGCTGGCTGCTCGACCGGTCGTACGAGGCCGGGTCCGCCGCCGCGCACCGGTTCACCCTGCCGCTCGCCGCCGCCGGGGAGCTGCCGGCCGGCACGCTGCCCGAGGGCGTCGCGATCGACACGCTGCCGGCGGACTGGCGGCGGCTGCGGGCCGGCTGACCGGGCCGTGCGTCGAGCGCGGTCGGAGTCGGCCGGCCCGGGAGCTGGCCGAGCACCATGGCGGCGACCGCCACCGCGAAACCGGCGAGTTGGAGCGGGCCGAGCGCCTGGCCGAGCACCAGCCAGCCGAGCGCCGCGGCGGTCAGCGGGCTGAGCGCGCCGAGCATCGACACCTGCGCCACCGGCAGCCGGGCCGCGCCCCGGAACCACAGCACGTAGGCCAGCGCGGTGCCGACCAGCCCGAGCCACGCGTACCCGAGCAGGGCCGGCCCGTCCGGCGCGGGCGGCGCGCCCTCGACGGCGGCGGCGACCGGCAGGATCAGCACGCCGCCGGCGACGAGCTGCCAACTCGTGGCCGCGAGCGTGCCCACCCCCGGCGGCCGTCCCCAGCGGCGGGTGAGCACCAGGCCGGTGGCCATGGCCGCGGTGCCGGCGAGGCCGGCGGCGACGCCGAGCGGGTCGAGCCCGGCGTCCGGCCGCAGCACGACGAGCGCGACGCCGGCCGGGGCGGCCACGGCGGCGAACAGGGCCGGTCGGGCCGGCCGGTCCCGGAGCAGGGCCACGGTGAGCACCGCGACGAGCAGCGGCTGGGTGGCGCCGAGCACGGCCGCGGTGCCGCCGGGCAGCCGGTAGGCGGCGAGGAAGAGCAGCGGAAAGAACGCGCCGATGTTGAGCGTGCCGAGCACGGCGGCCCGGGCCCACCAGATGCCGTGCGGGCGCCGGCGGGTCAGGGCCAGCAGCAGCAGGCCGGCCGGCAGGGCGCGGATCGCTCCGGCCCAGAGCGGCCGGTCGGCGGGCAGCAGCTCGGCGGTCACCAGATAGGTGGTGCCCCAGGTGGCGGGCGCGAGCGCGGTGAGCGCGACGTCGGTCCGACGGGTCATTCCGGCCTCTTTCCATGGCACTAAGTATCTTAGCTCTAAGCTACTTGGTGTCGAGTGAAAGCGGAAGGGTGCGGTGCGGCACAATCGACAGCCGTGGCAACGGACGGGGTCGACGCGATCGTCGAGCAGTGGCGCCGGGAACGGGCCGGCATGCGGCCCGAGCCGATGGCGGTCTTCGGTCGCATCTACCGGCTGGCCCGGCTGGTCGGCGACCGCCAGGAGAAGGTGTACGCCGGCTGGGGCATCGGTCGGGGCGAGTTCGACGTGCTCGCCGCGCTGCGCCGCTCCGGCGCGCCGTACACCCTCGCGCCGAAGGCGCTCACCGCCACGCTGATGCTCACCTCCGGCGGGATGACCGGCCGGCTCGACCGGCTGGAGCGCGCCGGGCTGGTGCGCCGCGCCCCCGACCCGGCCGACCGGCGGGCACTGCGGGTCAGCCTCACCGACGCCGGCCGCCGGGTGGTGGAGGAGTCCGCGGAGGCCGGGCTGGAGGTGCAGCGCCGGATCCTCGACGCGTTGCCGGCCGCCGACCAGGACCGGCTGGCCGACCTCTTACGGACGCTGCTCGCCGCCGCCGAGGCGGCGGAACCGGCCCCGGACGGGGCACAATGATCACGACCGCCACCGGCCGGAAGGATCTCCATGCCCGCCTCTGAACCGACTATCGTCGCCACCAGCATGGGCTACTTCAGCCGGCGGCGGGGCCCGTGGGACGCCCGGCCCAGCCAGCTCTTCGACCACATGGCCGAGCTGGCGCAGGCCGGCGACGCGCCGAAGGTCTGCTACCTCGGCCAGGCCGTCGGTGACCAGCCCACCGGCCTCACCGTGTTCTACGGCGCGTTCGCGAACACCCGGTACCGCGCGTCGCACCTGGCGCTCTTCCCGATGCCGAACGTCGACGACATCCGCGCCCACCTGCTCGCCCAGGACATCGTATGGGTCGGCGGCGGCAGCGTGGCGAACCTGTGCGCGGTGTGGCGGGTACACGGCCTGCCGGAGATCCTGCACGAGTGCTGGCAGGCCGGCGTGGTGCTCGGCGGCGTCTCCGCCGGTTCGATCTGCTGGCACACCGGCGGCGCCACCGACAGTTACGGCCCGGAGCTGCGGGCCTTCACCGACGGGCTGGGCTGGCTCCCGTACGGCAACGGCGTGCACTACGACAGCGAGGAGCAGCGCCGGCCGCTGATGCACCGGCTGGTCGCCGACGGGACGCTGCCGACCAGCCACTGCACCGACGACGGCGTCGGGTTGATCTACCGGGGCACCCGGCTTGCCGAGGCGGTGGCCGACCGGCCCGACGTGGCCGCGTACGAGCTGGTGCGCGCCGACGACGGCACGGTGCGGGAGACCCGGATCGAGCCCCGGCTGCTGCCCGCCGGGCCAGACGGCCGGTAGACCGCGTAAGCTGGCTCGTCGTGAGTCTCACCATCGGCATCGTCGGCCTGCCCAACGTGGGCAAGAGCACCCTGTTCAACGCGCTGACCAAGAACGACGTGCTCGCCGCGAACTACCCGTTCGCCACCATCGAGCCGAACGTCGGCGTGGTCGGGCTCCCCGACGAGCGGCTCGGCAAGCTGGCCGAGATCTTCTCCTCGCAGAAGGTGCTTCCGGCGCCGGTCTCGTTCGTCGACATCGCCGGCCTGGTCCGGGGCGCCTCCAAGGGGCAGGGCCGGGGCAACGCGTTCCTGGCCAACATCCGCGACGCCTCGGCGATCTGCCAGGTGGTGCGCGCCTTCTCCGACCCGAACGTGGTGCACGTCGACGGCAAGGTCTCCCCGGCCGACGACATCGAGACGATCAACACCGAGCTGATCCTGGCCGACCTCCAGACGCTGGAGAAGGCGCTGCCCCGGCTGGAGAAGGAGGCCAAGCTCCGTAAGGACCGGGCCGCCGCGGTCGAGGCCGCGAAGAAGGCCGCCGAGGTGCTCGACCAGGGCGTCACGCTGTACGCGGGCGCCGCCGCCGCCAAGGTCGAGCTGGAACACCTGCGTGAGCTGCACCTGCTCACCACCAAGCCGTTCCTCTACGTCTTCAACGTCGACGAGGCCGAGCTGGGCAACGCCGAGTTCCTGGACGAGCTGCGCGGCCTGGTCGCGCCCGCCGAGGCGGTCTTCATGGACGCCAAGATCGAGTCCGAGCTGGTGGACCTGCCCGAGGACGAGGCCCGCGAGCTGCTGGAGTCGATCGGGCAGTCCGAGCCGGGGCTGAACCAGCTGGTCCGGGTGGGCTTCCGGACGCTCGGGCTCCAGACGTACCTCACCGCCGGCCCCAAGGAGGCGCGGGCCTGGACCGTCCCGGTCGGGGCGACCGCGCCGGAGGCCGCCGGGGTGATCCACAGCGACTTCCAGCGCGGCTTCATCAAGGCCGAGGTGGTCTCCTACGACGACCTGGTCACGGCCGGATCGATGGCGGCGGCGAAGGCCGCCGGCAGGGTTCGGATCGAGGGCAAGGAGTACGTCATGCAGGACGGCGACGTGGTGGAGTTCCGCTTCAACGTCTGAGCCCGGCCCATTTCCGCATTCCTGCGAGCCGCCGCTAGCGTGTGCTCCGTGAATCTCACGATCGACGAGCGCAGCCGCCAGGTACGGGATTTCCACTGCCCGTGCTGCGACGCGCAGGCGAACCGCACCTGGGCCAATGTGTACGACGGTGACACCGCGCTGGCCGTCTACTTCGCGAGCTGCTACCACCACGGCGGGGTTCACGAGGTCTGGATCGATGCCATCCTGGGAAGTTGGGGCCACGATCGCTTCGACGACCACCTCACCTTCGGCTGCCGGGTCGGCCCGGTGACCGGCTCTCCGGTGCCCGCCGCGACGCTCGTCAACGGTGGCGAGGTCGCCGGCGACAACCCGATCTTCGGTCGCAAGCTCAGCCGGGAAGAGGGGCTGGGTCACCCTCGGCTCGCCGAGTTCTGGCACGTCGTCGACCTGGTCCTGGAGCAGGACGACCTCGTGCACCGGCACCTGTACGGGCCGGTGGCGGAGTAGCCACGCGATCAGCTCTTGCGGCCTGGCACCAGCCTGGTCAGCTCAATCGTGATCGGGAACGGCGCCGCTGTGTGTAGCTCGTGTCGATGGATCCCGGTCGGCACGTACGAGCGAGTGGGCTCGTCCATCTCGTACGCGTAAACCACCGGTGAACCGTCCTCGTCCTCGACCCGCCAATAGTTGGCGTAGGGAGATCCTGGACCGGCATGCCAGCACCGGAGAGGTCGGCGGTGGTCGTTACTTCTGGTGTGCGGATCAGGTGATCGTGCCCGAGGCCGGTGTCGCTGCCATGGTGGCCGCCGTCGACGAGTTGATCCGGTCCGGCGACATCGAGCTGGTGTGCGGCCGGGTCGGCGAGGAGTCCTAGGCGGTCCGGGGCCGAACGGAGATCTTGGTACGAACGCGCCCTCCCGGGGGCCGGTGCGTACCAAGATCTGCTGAGTCGTTGTCGACATCAGGTCGACAGGCGCACCGACGGCGAGCCCGCGCCGGCCTTACTCCAGCGAAAGAGGCGGATGGCATCACGGTGGCGGCGGGCCATAACTCCTGCTGAGGCAGGATCTATGCAAGATGCCGCCGCAACTTGGTGCCATGGTGATGCCAAAGAGGCTTGCGGTGGTGCCAGAGGTGTGCCAGAGTAGTGCCATGGACTTGACCTCGTATGTGAGCAACCTCGGGCGGGAGTTCGCCGCGCTCGCCGAAGCTGGCGGTGAAGAATCACGTGCGCTGGTCGAGCGCCTGACCGGGCCGCTGGAATCGGCGATCCGGATGACCCTGCTGGACGCACTGTCGGCAGCCGCCGACGAGATCACCCGCGAGATGGCCCCCGGCTCGGTGGAGCTGCGCCTGCGCGGTCGCGACCCGGACTTCGTCGTCGCGGTGCCGACCGCCGAGCCGTCCCACGCCGCGCCCGAGGCGGCCACCGCGCCGGACGTCGACCTGCCGGTCACCGAGGACGGCCCGGTCGCCCGGATCAACGTCCGCATGCCCGAGCAGCTCAAGGCCGCGGTCGAGGAGGCCGCCGCCGCCGAGGGGCGGTCGGTGAACGCCTGGCTGGTCCGGGCCGCCGCCGCCGGCCTGCGCGGCGGCGACCGGGAGCCTCGTCCCGACCCGCCGCACGTCGGCAAGCGGTCCCAGCAGCGGTTCACCGGCTGGGTGCACTGACCGCACCCCGCCGCGCCACTCTTCCTCTCCCGTCCCCCTGACCTGCGGGGACGACCCACCCACCCGAGATGCGGGGACAACCATGCCTGTTTTCGACACTCCCGAATCGATCACCGTCACGATGGAGCTCGGCGTCGCCTCGGTGCGGATCGCGGCGAGCGACCGCGCCGACACCGTGGTCGAGGTCCGCCCGAGCAACGCCGACGACGAGTCCGACGTGCAGGCCGCGGCGCAGGTACGCGTCGACTTCACCGACGGCACGCTCCAGGTCACCGGCCCGAGGCGCGCCTTCGACTTCTCGAAGAAGACCCGGTCGGTGGAGGTCACCGTCGAGCTGCCGAGCGACTCCCGGCTCTCCGCGCACCTGCTGATGGGTGACGTCAGCGCCGCCGGCCGGCTCGGTGAGACCCGGGTCAAGACCACAGGCAACGTCCGGTTGGCGCAGACCGGACCGCTGCGCCTGCACACCGGCGTCGGCCGGGTGACCGTCGACGGTGTCACCGGCGACGCGGAGATCTCCACCGGCTCCGGCACCGTCCAGGTCGGCCGGGTCGAGGGTGCCCTGGCGGTCAAGAACTCCAACGGCGACACCACGATCGACACGGCCACCGGCGACGTGCGGGTACGCAACGCCAACGGCGCCATCGAGGTGGCGCGCGCCGGCGCGGGCGTCGACGCCAAGACCTCCAACGGCGGCATCCGGATCGCCGAGGTGGTGCGTGGCGCCGTCGTGCTCGGCACGGCGATGGGCGACCTGGACATCGGCGTCGCCCAGGGCACCGCCGCCTGGCTGGAGGTCAACACCGGCTTCGGCCAGGTGCGCAACCTGCTGGAGAGCACCGCCCGGCCCGACGGCGCCGAGCGGACCGTCGAGGTGCGCGGCCGCACCTCCTACGGCGACATCACCGTCCGCCGGTCCTGAGGGAGAGCGACCATGACCACGAACCAGATCGCCGTCACCGGGCTCCGGAAGTCGTTCGGCGACCACGTCGTGCTCGACGGCATCGACCTGCGCGTACCCGAGGGGACGGTCTTCTCGCTGCTCGGCGCGAACGGCGCGGGAAAGACCACCACCGTGCGGATCCTCTCCACCCTGCTCGCCGCCGACGCGGGTGAGGTCCGGGTCGCCGGGCACGACCTGGCCCGGGAGCCGGACGCGGTCCGCGCCGCTATCGGCGTCACCGGGCAGTTCTCCGCGGTGGACAAGCTGCTCACCGGCGCGGAGAACCTGCGGCTGATGGCGGACCTGCACCACCTGCCCCGGGAGGAGGGCCGGCGGCGCACGTCCGGGCTGCTCGAACGGTTCGGCCTCACCGAGGCGGCCGGCAAGCCGGCATCCACCTACTCGGGCGGCATGCTGCGGCGGCTGGACCTGGCGATGACCCTGGTCGGCAACCCACGCGTGATCTTCCTGGACGAGCCGACCACCGGGCTCGACCCGCGCAGCCGCCGCGACATGTGGCAGATCGTCCGCGACCTGGTGGCCGGTGGCATCACCATCTTCCTCACCACCCAGTACCTGGAGGAGGCGGACGAGCTGGCCGACCGGATCGCGGTCCTGGACCGCGGCCGGGTCGTCGCCGAGGGCACGCCCGAGGAGTTGAAGCGCCGCGTCCCCGGCGGGCACGTCCGGTTGCGGTTCGCCGACCCGCGGGCTCTCGACGCGGCGGTACGGGTGCTCGACCGGGCCACCCGCGACGGCGACGCGCTCGCCCTGCGGGTGCCGGGCGACGGCAGCCTGCGCTCGTTGCGGGCGCTGATCGGCCGGCTCGACGACCGGGGCGTCGAGGTCGACGAGTTGTCCGTGCACACCCCCGACCTGGACGACGTCTTCCTCGCCCTCACCGGCGGCCCCACCGACCGGAAGGTGACCACGCCATGACCGTCTCCGCCCACGCCGACCTGCGCTTCCACCCGCTGCGCGACTCGGTGACGATGCTGCGCCGCAACCTGAAGCGCATGCTGCGCTACCCGTCGATGACCGTGATGCTGGTCGGGATGCCGGTGGTGTTCCTGCTGCTCTTCGTCTACGTGCTGGGCGGCACGCTGGGTGCCGGGTTGGCCAGCGGCGGCGGGCGCGCCGAGTACGCCAACTACGTGGCGCCGGCGATCATCCTGATGACCGTGGCGGCCACCGTCCAGGGGACCGCGATCTCGATCGCCATGGACATGACCGAGGGCATCATCGCCCGGTTCCGCACCATGCACATCGCCCGGGTGTCGGTGCTGACCGGGCACGTGCTCGGCAGCATGATCCAGGCGGCGATCAGCCTGGCCGTGGTGATCGGGGTGGCGCTGCTGGTCGGCTTCCGGCCCACCGCCGGGCCGGCCGGCTGGCTGGGCGCCGTCGGCCTGCTCGCCGCCGTGACGTTCGCGCTGGTCTGGCTGGCCGTCGCGCTCGGCCAGGTGAGCGAGAGCGTGGAGACCGCGAGCAACCTGCCGATGCCGCTGATTCTGCTGCCGTTCCTCGGCAGCGGCTTCGTGCCCACCGACTCGATGCCCGCCGGCCTGCGCTGGTTCGCCGAGTACCAGCCGTTCACGCCGATCATCGAGAGCCTGCGAGCCCTGCTGATGGCGGAGCCGCTCGGCGACGACGGCTGGATCGCGCTCGGCTGGTGCGCGGCGATCGCGCTCGGCGGGTACCTCTGGTCCCGGCGGTTGTTCAACCGCGAGTCGCGCTGAACCCGGTGTGCGCCCCCGGTCCGCGTCAGCGGAGCCGGGGGCTGCGCCGTTCGATGAGCGTGACGTCCCGCCAGACGCCGTGGTGGCGCCCGATCCGCTCCCGGGTGCCGACGACCCGGAACCCGCGCGTCGCGTGCAGGGCCAGGCTCGCGGTGTTCTCCGGGAACACGCCGGACTGGATCGTCCAGACGCCGGCCGCCTCGGTCGACTCGATCAACGCGTCCAGCAGCGCCCCGCCGACGCCGCGTCCCCGCGCCTCGGGGTGCACGTAGACGGAGTGCTCGACCACACCGGCATAGACGCAGCGGTCGGAGACCGCCGAGCAGGCCACCCAGCCGAGCACCCGCCGCGCCGGGTCCAGCGCCACCCACCGGTGGCCGGGCAGCCGACCGGCGGTGAACCGGCCCCAGCCGGGCGGCTCGGTCTCGAACGTGGCGTGCCCCTCGTCGATGCCGAGGCGGTAGATCTCCAACACGGCGTCGGCGTGCGTGTCGTCCATCGCGGCAATGGTCACGGTCATCGCCGGGAACGCTACCCGAGGCGGTAGACGGAGATGTGCGTTCGGCTGTCCGCGTCGAACGGCGTCCGGTCCCAGTCGGCGTACCGCTCGGCGAGGCGCAGGCCGGCCCGCTCCGCCATCTCGTCGATCTGCTCCGGCCAGGCGTAGCGCATGGCGAACGGGTGCAGGTGCACGCCGTCGGCGTCGAACGTGATCGTCTGCCGCACGAACGTCTGCGCCGTCCGGTCGTACCGGTGCATGCGGATGGTCGCGGAGTCCTCGGTCACCTCACGGACCTGGACCTGCTCGTCCCGGTCGAAGCTCGCGGGGTCCGGCACGAACGTCTCGATCACGAATGCGCCGCCGGGGGCGAGCACCCGGGCGACGTTGCGGAAGCACGCCGCCTGGCGCTCCGCGTCGACCAGGTTGAACAGCGTGTTGAACACCAGGAAGACCAGACGGTACGGCCCGGACACCGGAACGTCCGCCATGTCGCCGATGGTGACAGGCATCCGTTCGCCGCCCGGTTTGGCGCGCAGCTTCGCCACCATCTCCGGGGACGCCTCCACGCCCTCCACGGTCAGCCCGCGGGCGGCCAGCGGCAGGGCCACCCGGCCGGTCCCGACGGCCAGTTCGAGCGCCGGGCCGCCGTCGGCCAGGGGCGCGAGGAAGTCGACCGCCGGTGCGGGGTCGGGATTGCCAGGGCTGTCGTAGGTCGCGGCCCAGAGCCGGCCGAAGTGGCCGGGATCGTCGAAGACTGACATCACGCCAGCAGACCAGCGACAGTCCCCGGTGGACAACCGGATTACCGTGCCCGCAGGGCGTCGTCCACAGCGGTCTCGTGGCGGCCGAGGTGCACCGGGTCACGTCCGGAGAGCACGTCCACCGCCGCCTTCACGCCGGCGCCGTACTCCCGGGTGCTGCTGATCCGCCACTGTCGGGCGAACCGGCGGACGGTGTCGTCACCGACGCCGTTGGTCTCGATGCCCAGTTCCCGGCAGAGCGCCACCGCGCGCGGCAGGTGGAACGACTGGGTGACCACGGTGGCCCGCCGCACACCGAAGATGCGCCGGGCGCGGGCGCACGAGTCGTAGGTGTCGAAGCCGGCGTGGTCGAGCACCACCTTCTCCGTCGGCACGCCCCGCTCGACCAGCCACCGGCGCATCGCGTCCGGCTCGTCGTAGTCCCAGTCCATGTGGTCGCCGGAGACCAGCACCACCTCGACCTTGCCGGCGGCGAACAACTGCCTGGCGATCTCCAGCCGGGCGGCCAGGAACGGCGACGGCGTGCCGTCGCCCTCCACCTGGGCGCCGAGCACCAGCGCCACCGGCGCGTCCGGCACGTCGGCGACGGTGAACACGTGCCCGCGGGCGTCGCCGCGGATCCAGACCGCGCTCGCCACGGTCACCACGGCCAGCAGCACCACGCCGGCCGCGGCGACCAGGACGAGCCGGCGGAGCAGGCGTACGGCCCGCCGGTGCTCGGCGCGCCAGGCGCGCCCGCGTGCGATCAACCCCCGCATGGCGGCGATTGTGTCAGGCCGGTCAGGAGATGTGGTGCAGGATCACGTTGTGCACGTGGTGGCTCTTGTCGGCGCCCCGGAACTCCACCTCGTAGCTGTGCGTGCCGACGTGCACGGCGATCGCCCCGGTGGAGAAGAACGAGCCGCCCCAGGACTTGTTGCTCACCACGCTCACGCTGGTGATCTTCGAGTACGGGATGCTCGTGATGGCGTACTTCTTGCCGACGAACGAGCGGTCCTGGACGATCACCCGCCGGTCGGTGAGGCCGATGAAGCCGGTGCCGGTGCCGATCGCGTCGTAGACGGCGATGATCTGCTCACCGGGCAGCAGGCCGCTCTGGATCTGCTGGAACTGTTCCTTGCGGTCGTACGTCGGGCCAGACATGACCTCGACGGTAGGACAGTGGCGCCAGCGCTCAGTGCTCGGTGACCGCCCGGACCGCGTCCTCGATGCGCGCCGCGAGCAGCACCTCACCCTCGGTGAGTGGCTCGCCGTCGTCGTGGCCCAGCCGGATCTGCGTCCGGTCGGCCCGCCGGCTGATCTCGGGGCGCAGCCGTAGCGCGTCGGCCACCACGGCCACCCGCTCGGTGAGCGCGGCGTGCTGGGTGTCGTCGAGCACCAGCGTGCGGCGGATCTGCTCACCCTCGCGCGTCCACCCGGACAGCAGAGCGAGCGCGTCGCTGAGGTAGTCGTGCTTCGCCCGGCTGCTGAACAGCACGCGCATCACCGCACCTCCCAGGCGTCGTTGCCGGCTTGTGGCCAAATCGTCGCCATCCCGTGTCCCAGTCGACGCCCTCTAGTCTGTCGTCGCACAGAAGGTGTGTCCACGCCCACACTTCCGTGTTCTGCTGGCCTGATGGCCGACTCAGTTACCCGAACCGCCGATTGATCTGGCACGCTGGTGGCCCGTGCGGACCGAACGGTTTAGCGGGAGTGGGCAGGCCGACCGGCGCGAGCCGAAGGTGGTCGTCGGAGCGGCGATCATCGTGGGCGGGCGGGTCCTGGCCTGCGAACGCTCCGCGCCCCCGGAGGTGGCGGGGCGCTGGGAGTTCCCCGGCGGCAAGGTCGAGCCGGGGGAGACCGAGCCCGACGCGCTGGCCCGCGAGTGCGCCGAGGAACTGGGCGTCCGCGTGGCGATCGGCGACCGGGTCGGCCGGGACGTACGGATGGCCCACGGTCGGTCCGTCCTGCGGGTCTACGCGGCCCGCCTGCTCCACGGCGACCAGCCGACCGCCCTGGAACACGGCGACCTGCGCTGGCTCTCCGCGACCGAGCTGGACAGCGTCGACTGGCTGCCGGCCGACGTGCCGATCGTCGCCGCGCTGCGCCCGCTGCTCGCCGACTCCTGAGCCGGGCCGGTCCGGCTCCGCGCCCCCACGCCGCGCCGGGCCGACGCCGAACCGGACGACGGGTCGGAAACGGGACGGGGGCCGGCGGCGTGTGCCGCTGGCCCCCGTCATCGTCGTGCCGCTGCTCAGTGCTTCGGCTCGTCCTGCTGCGGGTGGGCGAAGTTGAGGTGCTCGGCCGGCAGCGGGAACTCCACGTCGTCGCCGAACGGCGACGGCGCGGCGGCCCGGTCGAAGGTCAGCTCGGTCAGCGGCAGCTTGCCGCTGGCGTCGACCGCCGGCGCCGTCGGGTGCGGCACCTCGCGCTGCCAGTTGACGCCCTGCTGGGCCTGGCGCTCGGCGCCGCTGTCGTGCGAGCCGCCGGCGTGCGAGTGCACCCCGGCGTGGGCCGCGCCGCTGGTCACCGCACCGCTGGAATGCCCGCTGGTCGCGCTGGTCTGAGGCACCTGACCCCTCCGGAAGATCTTGTTACCGAGCCACACAAGGGGATCGTACCTGCGGTCGACGACCCGCTCCTTCATGGGGATGATCCCGTTGTCGGTGATCTTGATGTGCTCGGGACAGACCTCGGTGCAGCACTTGGTGATGTTGCAGAAGCCGAGCCCCATCTCGGACTGCGCGTACTCCTTGCGGTCGGTGCGCGCGTCGAGCGGGTGCATGTCCAGCTCCGACGCCCGGATGAAGAACCGGGGACCGGAGAACGCCGGCTTGTTCTCGTCGTGGTCACGGATCACGTGGCAGACGTTCTGGCACAGGAAGCACTCGATGCACTTGCGGAACTCCTGCGACCGCTCCACGTCGATCTGCTGCATCCGGTAGTCGCCGGGCGCCACGTCGGCCGGCGGCGCGAACGCCGGGGTCTCCCGGGCCTTCTCGTAGTTGAACGAGACGTCGGTGACCAGGTCCCGGATCACCGGGAAGGTGCGCAGCGGGGTGACCGTGACGGTCTCCGCCTCCTCGAACGTCGACATCCGCGTCATGCAGCCCAGCCGCGGCTTGCCGTTGATCTCCATGGAGCAGGAGCCGCACTTGCCGGCCTTGCAGTTCCACCGGCACGCCAGGTCCGGCGCCTCGGTGGCCTGGAGGCGGTGGATGACGTCGAGGACGACCTCGCCCTCGTTCACCTCGACCGTGTAGTCCTGCAGGTCGCCGCCGGTCTCGTCGCCCCGCCAGATGCGGAACTGCCGCTTGCTTCCCATCAGTTGCTCGCCTCCTCGGTGAGGGCGTCGAACTCGGCGAGCTCCTCGTCGGTCAGGTACTTGGACAGCTCGGTCCGGTCGAAGAGCCCGATCAGCTCCGGGCGCATCGTCGGCAACGGCTTGTGGGTCAGCCGGACGGCGTCGCCGTCGAGCGCGCAGACCAGGTTGACCCGCCGCCACGTCGGGTCCATCGCCGGGTAGTCCTCCCGGGTGTGCCCGCCGCGCGACTCCTGCCGCTCCAGCGCCGCCTTCGCGGTGCACTCCGAGACCACAAGCATGTTGCGCAGGTCGAGCGCCAGGTGCCAGCCCGGGTTGTAGCGCCGTCCGCCCACCGCGCTCACCTTCGCCACCCGCTCCCGCAACTCGGCCAGCCGGCCGAGCGCGTCGGCCAGCTCGCCCTCCCGGCGGATGATCCCGACCAGGTCCCCCATCACCACCTGGAGGTCCTGCTGGAGCTGGTAGGGGCTCTCCCCGGTGTCGCGCTGCAACGGCGCCAGCGCCGTCTCCACCGCGGCCTCCACCGCCGCCACCGACACCGCCGGGCGCCCGCCGAGCTGATCGGTGTACGTCGCGGCGTGGCCGCCCGCCCGCTTGCCGAAGACCAGCAGGTCGGACAGGGAGTTGCCGCCGAGCCGGTTGGAGCCGTGCATGCCGCCGGAGACCTCGCCCGCGGCGAACAGCCCGCGGACCGTGCCCGCCGCCGCGCCGGTGTCCGGGTCCACCTCGACGCCGCCCATCACGTAGTGACAGGTCGGGCCGACCTCCATCGGCTCCTTGGTGATGTCGACGTCGGCCAGCTCCTTGAACTGGTGGTACATCGAGGGCAGCCGGCGACGGATCTCCTCCGCCGACCTCCGGGACGCGATGTCCAGGTAGACGCCGCCGGCCGGCGTACCCCGACCGGCCTTGACCTCGCTGTTGATCGCCCGGGCGACCTCGTCGCGGGGCAGCAGCTCCGGCGGACGCCTGTTGTTGTCCGGGTCGGTGTACCAGCGGTCCGCCTCCTCCTCCGTCTCCGCGTACTGCTTGCGGAAGACGTCGGGGACGTAGTCGAACATGAACCGCTTGCCGTCGGAGTTCTTCAGCACGCCGCCGTCGCCGCGCACCGACTCGGTGACCAGGATGCCCTTCACCGAGGGCGGCCAGACCATGCCGGTCGGGTGGAACTGGAGGAACTCCATGTTGATCAGCGTGGCCCCGGCGCGCAGCGCCAGCGCGTGACCGTCCCCGGTGTACTCCCAGGAGTTCGAGGTGACCTTGTAGGACCGGCCGACGCCGCCGGTGGCCAGCACCACGGCCGGCGCTTCGAAGAGGATGAACTCGCCGGACTCCCGGTAGTAGCCGAACGCCCCGGCCACCCGGTCGCCGTCCAGCAGCAGCTCGGTGATCGTGGTCTCGGAGAACACCCGGATCCGCGCGTCGTAGCTGCCGAACTCGCGCTTGTCCTCCTGCTGGAGGGAGACGATCTTCTGCTGGAGCGTGCGGATCAGCTCCAGGCCGGTCCGGTCGCCGACGTGCGCCAGGCGCGGGTACTCGTGGCCACCGAAGTTGCGCTGCGAGATCTTGCCGTCCTTGGTCCGGTCGAAGAGCGCGCCGTACGTCTCCAGCTCCCAGATCCGCTGCGGCGACTCCTTCGCGTGCAGCTCGGCCATCCGGAAGTTGTTGAGGAACTTGCCGCCGCGCATGGTGTCCCGGAAGTGCACCTGCCAGTTGTCCCGCGAGTTCACGTTGCCCATCGCGGCCGCGGCCCCACCCTCGGCCATCACCGTGTGCGCCTTGCCGAACAGCGACTTCGAGATGATCGCGGTCTTCTTGCCGGCCAGCCGGGCCTCGATCGCCGCGCGCAGGCCGGCGCCACCGGCCCCGATCACGACGACGTCGTAGTGGTGTCGTTCGATTCGAGTCTCAGTCATGTCCAGGCCCTCAGTTGATGAACCGCAGGTCGTTGAACCAGCCGGCGGCCACCGCCATCACGTAGAAGTCGGTGAACGCCAGGGTGCCCAGGGTGATCCAGGCGAGCTGCATGTGCCGGACGTTCAGCCAGGACACCCCGGTCCACGCCTTGTACCGCACCGGATGCTTGGAGAAGTGCTTCAGCCGGCCGCCGATGATGTGCCGGCAGGAGTGGCAGGAGATCGTGTACGCCCAGAGCATCACCACGTTGACCAGCAGGACGATGTTGCCCAGGCCGAAGCCGAAGCCCTCGGGGGAGTGGAAGGCGAGGACGGCGTCCCAGGTGTTGATCAGCGAGATGATCGCGGCGGCGTAGAAGAAGTAGCGGTGCAGGTTCTGCCCGAGCAGCGGGAACCGGGTCTCCCCGCTGTAGGTCTGGTGCCCGTCCGGCACCGCGCAGGCCGGCGGCGACAGCCAGAACGACCGGTAGTAGGCCTTGCGGTAGTAGTAGCAGGTCAGCCGGAACAGCAGCAGGAACGGCAGGGTCAGCGCCGCGTCCGGGATGATCCACCAGCCGGGCAGGAAGCTGCCGAAGTGCGAGGAGCCCTCCACGCACCGCTCGGTCACACAGGGGGAGTAGAACGGCGTCAGGTAGTGGTATTGGTCGACCCAGTACCACTTGTGCATGAACACCCGGACGGTCGCGTAGATGACCCAGGCGCTGAGCCCGACCACGGTCACCAGCGGCGCGAGCCACCAGCGGTCGGTCCGCAACGTCTTCGCCGCGATCGCGGCACGCGCCCGCGCTCCCCGCGGCCTCGTCGCCGTTGATGTCATTCGAGTCTCCCTGACGTCACTGCCCCGTCATTGCGCACGCACGACCACGCCGCGAACCGGCGCGGCTAAGTGACACACGTTACGCCGATCTTCACGGCCCGGCCGCGCAACGCAGTGTCCCGTGTGTCCCGCCTGTTGGAAAGACCCGGATCATGATCAATATGCGTGGCGTCGCGCGTGGCGCGCCCACCGGTCACCGGCGCGGGCCGACCGGTCAGCCGGACGCGCCGCCGGTGAAGTTCCACGAGGACAGTCGCACCGCCGGCGCCTCCCACCAGGCCCCGTCGGACCGGTCCGGCTGACGCACCGGCGACCGGCCCAGGCCGAGCACCCGCCCCGGGCCCAACGCGCGCGGATAGGACTCGGTGAACCGGAAGTCGCGCACCGCCCGGACGGGCACCCCGTCCTCGATCAGCCAGACGCCGTTGCGGGTCAGCCCGGTGACCACCAACTGCTTCGGATCCAGCACCCGCGTGTACCAGAAGTCGCTGACCAGCAGCCCCCGCCGCACACCGGCGACCAGGGCCGCCGTGTCGGGGTCACCGACCGCCCCGGTCACCCCCGCGGCCGGACCGCCGCCGGTCGCGCCCGCCACCCCGTCCGCCGGCAGCAGACGCAGGTTGTGCGGGATCGGGCCGAAGGTCGACCCGCCGGGCATGCCGTGCCCGGTCGATCCCGTGCCCGCCTCCGCGCCGCTGCGCCTGTCGTACGCCAACGCGCCGGTGGTGCCGGCCGTCACCAGCGGCAGCGCCCGCCGGGGCGTGCCCTCCAGGTCGAACGGCAGCGTCGACGCGTGCAACGGGTCGTCAACAAGCGTCACCGCCGGATCGAACTGGGCCGTGCCCGGCTCGGCGAAGGCCAGGCGTTCGGCGTGCCGCTTGCCGTTGAAGCCGTACCAGGCGAGGTTCTGCAGCAGGTCGGCCACGGCGGCCGGTTCGAGCACCACCTCGTAGCGCCCCGGCGGCAGCTCCACCGGGTCGGCGGCGGCGCGCGCCTTGGCCGCCGCGCGGGCGCCGAGCACGGCACCGTCCAGGTCGGCGAGGCGGTCGGCGCAGAGCCGGGCGACCCCGTCCGCGCCGCCGGCCCGGGCGATGCCGTCCATCGCCGCCTCGGCGGCGCGCCCCACCGCCGACTGGCCGGCCGAGTTGACGAACGCGCCGGACCGGTAGGACGTGCGGCAGTAACCGGCCGCCTCCAAACCCTCGACCGCCTCCACGAACGCGCGCACCCGGGCGGCCCGCTCGTCGGGCGACGCGAACGCGGTCGACTCGTCCACGCCCCGGCCGGACGGCACCGGAACCGGCGCGGTAAGCCCCGGCCAGGCCGGGTCCGGCGGGACCAGCCGGGCCGCCGCCCGGGTCCGCTCGACGAGCGCGGCCAGCCCGTCCGGATCGACCCGGCTGCCGCCACCCGCGGCGGTCCGGCCGTCCACGTGCAGCCGAAGCTGCACGGCGGTGCCGGTCTCGGCCACGTTCTGGTGGACGAACGAGTTGGCGAACCGGGTGAGGGCCAGGTCGGTGCGGGTCACCAGCACCTCCGCCTCGGCGGTCGGCCCGGCCACCCGCCGGACCAGCTCCACGACCTGGGCGGCAAGATCCCGTTCTTCGCTCATGCCGTGCTGGCCGGGCATGCGCTCACGGCCCTCGCTGCGCTCGGTGCGTTCGCTCATGCCGTGCCGGCCGGGCATGCGCTCACGGCCCTCGCTGCGCTCGGTGCGTTCGCTCATGCCGTGCCGGCCGGGCATGCGCTCACGGCCCTCGCTGCGCTCGGTGCGT